>NZ_JBHFFC010000030.1:0-313554 GCF_043359615.1 Exiguobacterium sp. S22-S28
TCGCGCACGACGGCATCCTCCTTTTAAATTCTCTTCTTACTCTTCGACAAGCTTCAGGAACAACATTAGTTTTTCAGCAAACCGTGTGTTCAAACGTTCGAAACTAAAGTGCGGGAAACCGTGCAGACGTTGCAGATAAATCTGATCGCCGCCCATTTTCCGGCACACTTCAAGCGTCAGCTTCACATCGGCAAATTGATCATCTGGCGCGTAGAAACAAGCGAGCTGGACACGCGGTAATTTTTTCCGTTCTTCGTCATGGATGACGATTTCTTCTTCAATTTCCCGGTACTCGGCATAGGTCAACTCACCGAGACGGGCAGCATCTTCATTGTTTTGTCCAAACGGTAACGTTCCAAGCGGGGCATCCGGACGGAACCGGTCGAAGGCACTGGCAAACACTTGTTTGACGCCGCCCAGTTGTTTCGAGTTATGCCAATCAAACAAAGGAGAAATAAATGTCAGACTCCCTACCGGTAATTCATATTCTTGCAATAACCGGTTGACGACGAGTGCTCCCATGCTGCAGGCGATGATGTGGATCGGCAGTTTTCGTTTACCGGCTTCTCGTAAGGCTTCTTTTAATAATTGCTGGTGTTCTTCAAACGATACACGACGCGGCGCATCGACTATAAGTACTTCATATTCCCGTTCCAAGACGCGAATCAATGCTTCGCTCGGCCGGGCACGTAATTGGAGTGGATATACAAGGACAATCACTCCGGTTGGTTGTTCTACCACAAGCTCACCTCTTCATCAGATATCCATTTAGTATGCAACAAATCCGACTTCGGCAAAACCGCCTCAAGTCGGATTTCTTTTCCCTTATTCGTATATACGTTGCAACCGCGTCACAGGTTCCACCTGTCCAAACACTTCTTCCGTCGTCTCGCTGATTTCCTTAAATCCATACGCGGTCAAAAAGTGACGGGCTTTATAATTACGGGATTCGACGTACACTTCGATTGGAGAAGCACCTTGGCGCTCGAGTTCCCGAATCAGTCGCCGCCCGATTCCGTTCTGTTGGTATTTCGGCAGGACATACAAGCGGACGATTTCCCACGTTCCTTCCACATCGATTGCATGAATAAATCCCACGATTTCCCCTTCAATCAGTCCTACGTTAAAGTATTCTCCACGGGCTTCTTCAGCCGTTCGAATCGCCCGAACCACTTCTTCCTGTGGATACGCTTCTTGGACGAAATGGGCTTTCGAGCGCTCTGAATAGATCTCCTCGTACGTATCCATCCAAGATGTGAGCGCTATATCATGAATACGTGCTGCATCAGCAGGAACTGCTTCGCGTATCTCCATACCGAAATCCCCCTTTTCCTTTTACAGACTCATGTTCTTTTACCCTTTTCTAGAAATTTCAGTCGTATCCCTGCAAAGTTCCGGAGAAACAAAAAAAGTTCAGAAACTTCCTTCAAAAAGGAGTTCCTGAACTTTGGATTATGCGAAACGTTTTGCCTGCTCTTCAAGTGCAGCGGCTTTATCTGTTTGCTCCCATGGCAATTCGATGTCTGTACGACCGAAGTGACCATATGCTGCTGTCTGACGGTAAATCGGACGGCGGAGATCAAGCATCTTGATGATGCCTGCTGGACGAAGATCAAAGTTTTCTGCGATCAATTCGACGAGTTGTGCTTCTGGAAGCTTACCTGTTCCGAACGTATCGACAGCGATTGAAACCGGGTGCGCAACACCGATTGCGTAAGCAAGTTGAACTTCTGCTTTTTCCGCAAGACCAGATGCGACGAGGTTTTTCGCGACGTAACGTGCTGCATAGGCAGCAGAACGGTCGACTTTGGTTGGATCTTTACCAGAGAATGCACCACCGCCGTGGCGTGCGTAACCGCCGTACGTATCAACGATGATTTTACGACCTGTTAATCCAGCATCACCTTGTGGTCCGCCGATGACGAAACGACCAGTCGGGTTGATGAAGAATTTTGTTTCAGCGTCAATGTATTCCGTCGGGATGACCGGAGCGATGACGTGTTCTTTCAGATCCGCTTGAATTTGCTCAAGCGTTACTTCTTCTGCATGTTGTGTCGAGATGACGATTGTATCGACGCGAACAGGCTCGTTGTTCTCGTTGTATTCAACCGTAACTTGCGTTTTACCATCCGGACGGAGGTAATCGAGTTGTCCTGTCTTGCGGACTTCTGCAAGACGACGTGCCAGTTTGTGTGAAAGTGAAATCGGAAGTGGCATCAGTTCAGGTGTTTCTTTCGTTGCGTAACCGAACATCAGACCTTGGTCTCCTGCTCCGATTGCATCGATTTCTTCATCTGACATGTTTCCTTCGCGTGCTTCAAGCGCCTGGTCGACACCAAGAGCGATGTCTGCTGACTGCTCATCGATTGAAGTCAATACAGCACATGTGTCTGCATCGAAACCGTATTTAGCGCGTGTATAGCCGATTTCGCGAATGGTCTCACGAACGACTTTCGGGATATCCACGTAAGTCGATGTCGTAATTTCTCCTGCGACTAAAACAAGTCCTGTCGTGACAGAAGTTTCTGCCGCAACACGTGCGTTTGGATCCGCTGCAAGAATCGCATCCAAAATTGAATCCGAAATCTGGTCACAGATTTTATCCGGGTGACCTTCAGTTACTGATTCCGACGTAAATAGTCGGCGATTAAGGTTTGTCATGTTTGACCCTCCCAAAAAAGAATTTGACGGTGTACTCATTTCCCCTAGTTGAGTGGGACGGTAAAATGAAAAAAACCTTTCCATGTCCAAAAATGGTCAGGGAAAGGTTGTGCGTTCTTCCTTTACCCTCTTATCGTTCGAAGTGTTTACTTCGCTTCAGGAGAGCACCTTTTCCTACATTAATGATGAAATTAATATAAGACGGTTGCCGGGTTTCTTCGGGCCTTGTTCCCTCCACCTGCTCAGAATAAGAGTATCCGTTACGAATTACATGATATAAACTTGTGCCCACTCTGTCAAGCAACGTTTTAATTTCTAGTCGAAAAATTTCGAAAGAGATGTTAAACTGTTAATGCTGAAAGCGTTTCCAGATAAATAGAAATCAGCGCATGAAAATGATTGCCCTATCTTTAGTATGTCATATATAATGAATGTGTCATACTATTGATGGAGCCAAAACCAACGTAGGGGAAAGGTGGGGTCAGGATGCCGATGACGGTCCTGAATATCGAAGAACTACTCAAGAAGGAGCATGTGTTCAAGCAACTATCCGTTGCCGAACTAGTCGAACATGCGATTCGCAACAACGAAGGAGTTCTTGCAGAAAATGGTGCTTTGTCTGTAGAAACGGGGAAATTTACAGGTCGTTCACCGAAAGACAAGTTCATCGTCCGCGATGACTCATGTGAGATGCACATCGATTGGGGTCACGTCAATCAACCGATGGAATCGGATAAATTCGAACAGCTGTTACAGAAAGTTCTTCGTTACATGAACGAAGCGGATCAACTCTACTATACAGAAGCTGCTGCTGGTGCCGATACACATTTCACCCTTCCAGTGCGCGTTGTGACCGAATATGCTTGGCATAATTTGTTTGCGAAGCAGTTGTTTTTACGTGAATATCCTAAGGTAGCGGCCTTTGAACCATTTACGGTCGTCTACGCACCACATTTTAAAGCCGATCCTACGGTCGATGGAACCAACTCAGAAACATTCATCGCGATGTCATTTGAACACCGGATCGTTTTGATTGGTGGGACGGAGTATGCTGGGGAAATTAAAAAATCAATTTTCTCCGTCATGAACTACCTGTTGCCGCAACAAGAAGTATTATCGATGCACTGCTCCGCAAACGTTGGACACGACGGTGATGTTGCCTTATTCTTTGGTCTATCAGGGACTGGTAAGACCACCCTGTCAGCTGACGACAGCCGTCAATTGATCGGTGACGATGAGCACGGCTGGTCTCATGACGGTGTCTTCAATATCGAAGGCGGCTGCTATGCGAAGACGGTGAACTTGTCGCGCGAAAAAGAACCACAAATCTTTGACGCGATCCGCTTCGGAACCGTTCTTGAGAACGTTGTCCTCGATGACACCCGGACTCCGGACTATGATGATACGTCGCTGACTGAAAATACGCGTGCGGCTTATCCGATCACAGCCATCGATAACATTGCCATCCCGTCACGTGCCGGTCATCCGAAAACGATCGTTTTCTTGACGGCTGATGCGTACGGTGTGTTACCTCCCATCAGTAAATTAACAAAAGAGCAAGCCATGTATCACTTCCTGTCCGGCTACACGTCGAAACTGGCTGGGACAGAACGCGGTGTCACGGAACCGGAAGCGACGTTCTCGACCTGCTTCGGCTCACCGTTCCTACCGTTGATCCCTGAAAAATATGCGACGATGCTCGGTGAGTTGATTGATCGCCACGGCGTGACGGTTTATCTCGTCAACACGGGTTGGACCGGCGGCGCTTACGGAACAGGCAGCCGGATGAAGCTGGCGTATACACGGACGATGGTCAATGCCGCTGTCAACGGTCTGCTTACGGACATTCCGACAGAGGAGCATCCGATTTTCGGACTTCATATGCCAATCGAAGTACCCGGTGTTCCGACCGATTTACTCAATCCGGTCAAAGTGTGGGCAGATTCAGCTGCTTATACAGAGCAAGCAACAGCTCTCGCACATAAATTTAAGCAGAACTTCACCCGCTTCGTCAGTGCGACGGATGCGATCAAATCAGCTGGTCCTCGCGTTTAACAAGGAGTGGTGATCACAAAAAGGTTGAGCTCCTTAGCGGAAGCTCAACCTTTTTGTTTACTCAGACAATCGAATCCGTTTCTTCTTGTAAATGGCCTTCTTTTTGACCCAGCCATTCTTGACTTTCTTTTAACAGTTCGTATGCACGTTTTTTCGAAATCCCAAAACGTTGGCTGAGCATCTCAAACTGTGCAAATTCGCCTCGATCTGCACTGATTGCAAGTAACAAACAGTCCCGAAACGGATGATCCTCCCCCTGTAGTACATGTTTCAATGCAGGTTCAATCGGCAATTGATCGATGATTTCGCTAATATCGACGGACAATAATGCATCGATGTGCGATAGTAAACCGATCATATAAGCACTTTCCGCCTTCAGTGTCTTCGTTTCCGTTGCAAATAATTCACATAACTTTGCACAATGTAAAGAAGAACGTAATAGTTCACCTGACCACCGGTACGGACTGGCGAGTTTCATTTCACGCAAGACGATCAACGAAATCCAACTTTTTAATTGTGAGAAGCCTAATAAGGAAATTGCTTGCCGGACGGAACTGACGGTGTTCCGAAGACCGATCCCAGGGGAATTGATCAATTGCAACACTTGAACACTGATATAAGGATTTCCTTCAATCTCATCGATCACTTCATCGTAGTATTCATCTGTCTCCAACCACTTCAACATCTTCAGCAAAACGGGTAACTGAGGGGGTACAGCCTTCCCTTTCATCAGCATCGGCTTGGCGTAAAAATATCCTTGGAACCAGTCATATCCCATTTCCAAGCTGCGTATATGATCTTCGTGGGTTTCCACCCGTTCGGCCAGAAAACGCATATGCGGATAATTTCGTTTTAAGATATGTAAAATCGCACTTTGTTCACGAGGATTGATTGCTTCAATATCGATTTTTATCAAATCAATTAAATCAAACAACTCCGCCCCGTGATGGCGCAATAGATCGGTCACAAAATCATCGAGGGCCAACATGAATCCTGCTTCTTTCCACTTTTTTAGTGTTAACAGCATATTTTCATCGATGTGAACGGTTTCCAACACTTCAATAACGAAGCGGGTCGGGTCTAAGTGATCAATCAGCTCAGATTGCAACAGTTCTCCCGTAAAATTAATAAACAGTCGTTTCCCTTCCGCAACACGATCTACTCCGAGATGAATCAATGTATTGGTCAATACATCCATCGTCGCCAGTTCTCCATCAAAAACTGCTGGAGCTTCAACGGAACGATAGAGTAATTCGAAAGCATCGATCGAACCTAACCGGTCAACAATCGGTTGGCGTGCAAGTAAGATTTCCATCTCATGTTCCCCTTTAAAATCCATTAATTAGGATTATTTTATATGTTCTAGTATACCAAACATCCTTTTCTCTAAAAAAACAGTTTTTCAAATAATATCAATGTTCCACTAAATCAAAAAAAATCACTTCAACATCCTACATTGAAGTGACCTTTCGAATCCTGTTACGTCATCATCCATTTCATCACGTCATCCGTCACTTCCATCTTTTGATGCACCGGAAATTGATGGGCATATTGATAGATTTTCAAGTGGGTCTGTCTCGGATAACGGGCGGCATAATTCGTGGCATGACGCAATTTGACATTTTGATCATACAACCCGTGAATCAGTAACACCTCTCCCTGTGGTCTATAGTACAAGGGAGATCGAACATGATAGGCTTTTTGCTGTTGGTCCGGTGTACCGCCTGTAAAACGTCGAAGCATCTTTTGCATCGTTCGTTGTTCCTCATACGTCCAGACCAGATTCGTTACCCCCGCCCAAGAAACCGTCCGTTTGACAGGGCGATGATGGGCAAGCAATAACGCCATCTGACCGCCGCGTGAGAAGCCGAAGACCGACGTCCGCTCCACACGCTGATCCAACCAGTCAAATGCACTGATGGCGTCCAAAATATCCTGATTTCCAAAGTCCTCTTTACCGGTTCCGCCTAAGTTTCCACGATAAAAGGGCGCCATGACTAAATAACCCGCTTGCGCAAACTGCATCAGACGTGTCGGTCGGACCATCCCGATGTGACGTGTCCCACCACGTAAATACAAAAGACCTTGTCCATTCGCTTGAACGGGAAAAATGACATAGGCACCCACCCGTTCACCGTCAGATGTCTCATAAAACATCCGAAACGATCGAAACGGACCTTGTCTCGGCAGTTCAAACCAATCGGCGTTCGGCGAGTACACGAAGAGTCTCCGGAAGGACACGGTCCTTCATCATGAAGCTGTATTGGCGGTTCGTATCGAGACGAGGTGGGATATCGTCCAATAAGTATGCCCCGTCCGTCTCATCGACAGCCAGGTGAGGGACAAGTGATTTTATCTCGGCGAAGTAGATGTTCTTGATGATTGTATCCCCTCGTCCTTCGACACGATATTGTCCGATGTACTGAAGGCGTTCAATCTGTCCACCCGTTTCTTCCATCACTTCTCGGTATGCTGCTTCTTCAGCCGTTTCACCGGGTTCGACTTTTCCCCCGGGAAATTCGTACCCCCGTTGTTTATGATGCGTCAGTAACCATTTCCCCTCGTACACGGCAATGACCCAGACATGAAGCGGATGAACCGAGAACGGATGGTCCTCAAAACTCAGTTCGACCCGATTTTGATAATAATCCAAAAACGTAATCACGTGCGTGCACCCCATTTCTTCTTCTCTCTTCACTTTACCTGTTTCGAAAGCATTCTAAAAGTGAAAGTGCGTAGGAATTTGCCAGAATGACAAAAAAGACATCCCTCTGAATCGAGAGATGTCTGGGTTCTTATTTCAAGCGAGCTTCAAGCTCTGCTTTTTCTGCTTCAAATCCAGGTTTACCGAGTAAGGCAAACATGTTTTTCTTGTACGCTTCAACACCCGGCTGATCAAATGGGTTCACACCAAGCAGGTATCCACTCATTGCACACGCCTTTTCGAAGAAGTAGAACAAGAATCCGAGATGATACGGCGTCATCTCCGGCAATTCAACCGTCAAGTTCGGGACTTGTCCATCCGTGTGGGCAAGTAACGTTCCTTCAGCGGCTTTGTCATTAACAAATTGAATCGATTTTCCTTCAAGGAAGTTCAGACCGTCCAAGTCTTGCGCATCCTTTTCGATCGTCAAAGCATGACGTGCTTGTCCGACTTTAATGACTGTCTCAAACAAGTCACGGCGTCCTTCTTGCACGTATTGACCCATCGAGTGGAGATCCGTTGAGAAGTCGACTGCGGCCGGGAAAATCCCTTTGAAGTCTTTTCCTTCTGACTCTCCGTACAACTGTTTCCACCACTCCGACACATAGTGTAAAGCTGGTTCGTAGTTGACGAGGAGTTCGATGGTTTTCCCTTTCGCGTATAACGCGTTCCGGACGACTGCATACTGATAGGCTTCGTTTTCCGCCAAGTTTTCGTTTGAGAACTGAACTTGAGCGTCACGTGCGCCTGCCATTAATTCTTCAATCGAGATGCCTGCCGCTGCGATCGGTAACAGTCCGACCGGCGTCAAGACCGAGAAACGTCCTCCGACATCATCCGGAATGACAAACGTTTGGTACCCTTCTGAATCTGCAAGAGTCTTCAAGGCACCACGCGCTTTATCCGTCGTTGCGTAAATCCGGTCTTTCGCGCCAGCTTTGCCGTACTTGTCTTCCATGAACGTTTTCAACAGGCGGAACGAAATCGCCGGCTCTGTTGTCGTACCCGATTTCGAGATGATGTTGACCGAAACATCTTTTCCTTCGAGGACTTGGAACAAATCATGTAAGTATGTCGAAGAAATGTTATGTCCGGCATAGATGATTTGTGGTGCTTTCCGTTCTTCTTTTGATAACAAGTTGTGGAACGAATGACCGAGCATTTCAATCGCCGCACGTGCGCCGAGATACGATCCGCCGATTCCGACGACTAACAACACGTCTGAATCCGACTTGATTTTTTCCGCCGCCGCTTGAATCTTTTCAAATTCTGCTTTGTCGTAGTTCGTCGGTAAATCGACCCATCCTAAGAAATCACTGCCGGCTCCTGTACCGTTGTGGATTGCTCCGTGTAATGTTTTTACCGTATCCGCCATGTAGTCTACTTCATGTTGTCCTACGAATTGTAGGGCTTTTGAATAATCAAAACGTACCGTTGTCATTCACTCGTCCTCCTTATTCATTCGCAAACAAATGCGACCTTCCTTTTCATTAAAACGCAAGAAGGAAGGTCGTTCAAGTCTTTTGTGAAAAGATTAGCAAATGTTATGACGCTTACAATGCAGCCGTGACGATTTGACGGACATCTTCGTTACCGAGTGATTTGAAGTTACCGAAGTCGCCACGTGTCATCGCTGACTTCACGATTGAATCGACTGTATCTTCTTTGATGTCATAATCCGCAAGACGGTTCGGTGCACCAAGTGATGTCCAGAACGCACTGATGGCATCGATTGTAGCGTGTGCTGCTTCCATTTCTGATTTACCTGTCGTATCGACGTCAAAGACGTTTTCACCGAGTGTGACGAAACGGTGTGCATTTGACTCATCGAGAACGTGACGCATCCAGTTCGGGAAGAGAATCGCTAAACCACCTGCGTGCGGGATGTCATGAACCGCTGAAACCGCGTGTTCGATATTATGAGAAGCCCAGTCACCGCGTGCGCCCATTTGCAGGACACCGTTGAGTGCCATCGTACCTGCGAAGAGAATCGTACCGCGCAGTTCAACGTTTTCAAGATCGTTGACGAGTTTCGGTGCTGCTTCGATGACTGCTTTCATAACGCCTTCTGTCATCCGCTCTTGAACCGGTGCATGCGCCGTGTGGAAGTATTGCTCGAGGCAATGGCTCATCATATCGACAATTCCATAAATCGTTTGATCTTTCGGTACACTAACTGTGTATTTTGGATCAAGGACCGAGAATGTAGGGAACGTCAACGGGCTGCCCCAACCGTATTTTTCTTGTGTCTTCCAGTTCGTGATGACAGAACCTGAGTTCATTTCTGAACCTGTCGCAGCGAGCGTCAAAACTGTTCCGAACGGGATGACGGTTTTTGGTGTTGCTTTCCCAATGACGAGATCCCATGCTTCGCCCTCGTACGGGATACCGGCAGCAATCAATTTCGTGCAGTCGATGACAGAACCGCCGCCAAGAGCGAGCAATGCATCAACGCCTGCTTCACGAGCGATTTTGATGCCGCGTTCCGCTGTTTCAATACGCGGATTTGGTTCGACGCCGTCGCATTCGACGTATTCGATTCCTGCTTCGTTTAATTCACGCGTCACGTCATCATACACGCCGTTGCGCTTGATGCTTCCGCCGCCGAATACGAGCATGACTTTTTTCACATTTAATATTTTCAGTTCGTCTTTAATCTTGCTGACTTGACCGTCACCAAAAATAAGTTTCGTTGGATTACGATATTCAAAGTTTTCCATTGTGTGTTGCCCCCTTAATAAGTAATGAACACCTTACATTATCCACACATTCCCCTTTTGCATCTATTTTAATGCTTATAACGCAAAAAAAAGAGAACCGACCGATGTCGATTCCCTTTTAAAAACTTATTTTTGGAAGTTTGATTTTTCAATCCATTCTTCCAATTTGCCTTTTAACACGTTGAAGCCAGGAGCTTCTTCTTGTTTGAAAGCAGGACCTGCATCGCGACGGCCAGCGTTTTTGCGTGGGCCTTTAGCGCGTGCTTCGCGTTTTGGAGCTTCTTGTGTTGCTTTGATCGAAAGCTTCATTTTTTTGTTAGCTTCGTCGATGTCGAGAACTTTAACAGTTACTTCATCGCCAACTTTTACGTAATCGTTGATGTCTTTTACGTAATCGTGTGAGATTTCTGAGATGTGGACGAGACCTTGTGTTTGCTCGTCAAGTGCTACGAAAGCACCAAAGTTTTGAATACCAGTTACTTTACCAGTAACAACTTGGTCTTTTTCAAAGTTTGCCATAGTTTATACACTCCCTAACTAAATTCATCAACTTATAATAACATACTTTTTACGGATGGTAAAAAATATTTTTCAAATTGTTTATTTTTTATTTTACAAGGGAACAAATTAGTAGCAAGACTTCAAGTATTCCCCCTGATTCTGCCGGACTTTTCGAGTCCGGCCCTTTTTTCGTCTAATTTTCGATTGACCTAAAAACAAAGAAAAAAGACATGTAAAAAGGACAGATCCGGTCTGCTCGCTTTCCGCGGACAAGCCACCATGCCGCTTCAGATGCGGTGCATCTTCCAGGGTCATGATTGGCTTGTTTTTCTGCAGGAGTCGAGCAGGACCTCACCTGTCCTAGAGTATATGAAATTTCACAGTGAAGCAATAAAAATTTAAAGAGTAGTTGACGACTTACAAATCGTCAAATCCGTTTGCATCTGTCACTTTCGCATACGACCGTGATTTTTGCTCGAAGAAATCGGATTTCGTCGCATTCATCGAGTCATCGGAATACGCCCGAATCCATGGCATGACGTCTTCATCATGTCCTTCATACAGGTCGTCAAGTCCGATGACACGAAGACGTTTGTTGGCAAGGTATTTGACGTAGTCACGCATCTCGCTGACGTCAAGTCCGTCCAAGTCACGTAACACGTATTCACTCCACTCGATCTCAAGATCAACGGCACGCTCGAATGTTGCATAAACGAACTTCGTGAATGAACCGTCGGCGTCGATGGTTGGATGTTCCGTCAGAACGGCACGCAACAATTGACTGATAAAGTACGAGTGTTGCAGCTCATCGCGTTGGATGTAACTGATCATCGTCGAGGTACCGACCATTTTTTGATGGCGCGCTAAATTATAGAAGAAGGCAAATCCAGAATAGAAGTTAATCCCTTCAAGAACGATCGAAGCAACCAGTGACTTCGCAAAGTTTTCCGGTGTCCGGTCGTTTTGGAAATCTTCATACAAATCTAGAATGAAGGCATTCCGCTTCATGACCATGTCGTCGTCTTTTGCGATATCGAAGATCCGGTTTTGTTCCGACAACGGCACAAGACTCGACAGCACGTAGCTGTACGATTGGTTATGCACGACTTCCTGTTGTGCCACAATCGCGAGAATCGCATGAATTGAAGCATCGGATGTGAACATTGCCGACTCGAGAATATAGCGAGTCTGGACCGAGTCGAGAATCGACAACAAACCGATAATGCGCTTGAATGCATCCTGTTCCCGTTCGCTCAATTGATTCCATTGTTGCATATCTTTTGACATCGAAATCTCATCCGGAATCCAGAAGTTCGATAGCAACTGTTTATAAATCGAATAAAACTGAGGATATGCGATGTCGTTCCAGTTGACGATCGAGCTTGTCTCTCCGCCAATGATCGCGGTTGCCCGGTTTGGATGACGGGCATCAAGCAGTTTGATTTTTTGTAGTTGTTCCATGTTGTTTGGCTCCCTCTTGCTGTAGTTGCAATAACGTTCGACGTGTCCACTCTTTGACCGTATGCGGTCGGTTTCGCGGCGATTGTTCGATTTTGAGTAGTTCACCTGCGAGCGGAACTCCGAACTTCGAAAGATGATACGCCATCTCATCGACGGCACGGCAATATTTGACGAACATTTTATCACCCGTCCCAAAGACAGCTGCCTGCGGAATCGCGTGCGAGCTTTCCTTTAAGACTAACTTCAGGCAATCCCGCATCTCATCCGGTAATTGTCCGTCTCCCCAAGTGTACGAACCAAAATAGACGATATCATAAGGGACCAGCTGATACGTCGTTACGTCATCGGCAAAGATCATCGTCGGTTCGACCTGCATTTCGGAACATGCTTTTGCGATCAGTTCCGCAACCTCCTCTGTATTTCCGCTCATTGACGCATATACGATTGCTGCCTTCATGATACCGTCCTCCTTCTCTTATGACGAACACGACTCACATTCATCGATTTCAACAGTCGTCGAACGTGTATAGTAAATCGTCTTCATCCCCAGCTGCCATGCTTCCATGTGCATCTCAAGTAACTCTTTTGCTTTGACGCTGTTCTTAACGTAGAGGTTAAAACTGATCGCCTGGTCAATGTGGCGTTGACGTGACGCATTTTGACGGATGCTCCACAGTTGATCAATCTCAAACGCTGATTTATAGAACCAGTTCGTCTCCGGTGTCAAATCAGGAACGGTGACTGGAATCTTATAGTTTTTCTTTTCTTCCGCGTACACTTTCTTGTAGATCGGATCAATCGAAGCCGTACTGCCGGCGATGATTGCCGTCGACGAGTTCGGTGCGACCGCCATCAGGTAGGCATTTCGCATTCCGTGTGCCGTGATGTCGGCTTGCAGGCGATCCCAATCGAGTTCAGCAGTCGTTTTGTAGTGACGGCGGGCGATGTACTCCCCTGTTTGCCACTCCGATCCTTCGAAGAGACGGTAGGCGCCTTTTTCTTTCGCCAGTTGCATCGATGCATCAATCGTCAAATAAGCAATTTTTTCATAGAGACGATCAGCGTACTGAACGGCCTCGACCGACTCCCAACGGATGCCTTCGAGTGCGAGCAGATGATGCCAACCGAATGTTCCGAGACCAACTGCGCGATATTTTTGATTTGTAATCTGCGCTTGCGGCACATCAATCGTGTTGAGATCGATGACGTTATCAAGCATCCGCATTTGAATCGGAATCAACCGTTCCAACACATTTTCACGGACAGCACGTGCCAGTGCGATTGAAGATAAGTTACAGACGACGAAATCGCCTGGTGTTTTGGTGATGATGATCTTGCCGTCTTCCGTGTACTCTTCCTTCACTGTCGTCGGACTCATGTTTTGCATGATTTCTGAACAGAGGTTCGACGAGTAAATCATGCCCGCATGTTTGTTTGGGTTGGCACGGTTTACCGCATCGCGGAAGAACATGTATGGTGTACCGGTTTCAAGCTGTGACCGCATGTAACGTTTGACGAGATCAATCGCCGGTACTTTCGTCCGGCTCAGGCGTGGTTCATTGACACATGCTTCATATTTCTCCGTGAAGCTGCCGCCTTGCTCCGTTTCATCAAACGAATCTTCCAGACTGAAGCCCATCACCGTCCGGATTTCATGTGGATCAAACAAATACCAGTCGCCTCGTGCTTCGACCGTCCGCATGAAATGATCCGGTAGGCTGACGCCTGTGAATAAATCATGTGTCCGCAACCGTTCGTCCCCGTTATTTAACTTCGCATCGAGGAACTCGAGGATATCCTTGTGCCAGATATCCAGATAAACGGCGATTGATCCTTGACGCATGCCGAGCTGATCGACGCTGACCGCTGTATTGTTCAACTGTTTCATCCACGGTATGACACCGCTTGAAACCCCTTTAAATCCTTTGATGTCTGATCCGCGCGAACGAATTTTCCCCATGTAGACACCGATTCCGCCGCCGCCTTTTGACAAGGTCGCGACATCCGTATTCGAGTCATAGATGCCCCGTAGTGAGTCATCGACCGTATCGATGAAACATGACGAGAGTTGACCGTACGATTTACCGGCATTCGACAATGTCGGTGTCGCAACGGTCATGTACAGGTTCGAAAGCGCCCAGTACGACTCTTTGACAAGCTCGATCCGGCGTTCTTTTGGTTCTGTCTGCATCAGTGTCATCGCAATGATCATAAAGCGTTCCTGCGGCAATTCGTATAGTTTTTTGACGTGATCGCGCGCTAAGTAACGATCAGATAACGTCCGAAGTCCGATGTACGTGAACAGGTGGTCACGTGACGGGTCGATCGATGCCGCCAGTTCCTCGACTTCTTCTTTCGTATACGTTTCTAAGAGATGCGGCGTGAAGATGCCAATCTCCGTTAATTTTTCAATCAAGGAATAAAGTGAGCCGTACCGTTCGTCCGCTGCGTAGCCGCGGTTCTCACTCGCTTCCAGATACAATCGGTTTAAATACGTTGCTGTCGCAACAAATGTCCAGTTCGGTTCTTCTGCTTTTAACATATCCAGCGCATGCATTGTTAACAGTTCATAGACTTGATCCGCCTGTAACGTCTTTCCTTCGAGTGCCCGAATCGCCCGTTCTGTATAACGCTCGACGTCGAGCTCCGAGTATGATGCCGTAATCTGACGGATTACCGTATATACATCTTCTATTGTCATTGCACCTTGATAGATGCGTGCTGTATTCAGTGGAGATGCCACTATGAACCACTCCCATTCTCTAACTTTAAAATAGGTTCCGTTGCCGTAAAAAATGCGCTAAACTAAAAAAAGACGCCCTACATATAGAAAGATTAATTCATGCTTCATTCTATATATAGACGTTTCAGGCATTTTTAAACCTATTTATCTACAAGATATAGGTTATCACTGAATGCTTAAAAAATAACCCCTTGCATTGAAAATCAGGTCAAACAAATTTGAAAAGGCGGACTACCGCCTTTTGAGATATATTGAGATAAGGAGTTCAATCATTTATGAGGTCAGAAGAACTTTTAAAAAAATATGATCCATTTCACCTAGGAGAAGGAAAATATCCGACGGAAATGTCTGCTATACTAGTGTTACTGACGGTTCATGATCAAATAAGCCCGCTTGCAGAAGCAATTGGTTCTGTTTTTGAAGAATCGTTTGATGCACGACCGGATCAGCAGGAACTGACTTTACTCGCAACGAACTTACTTTTATGTGAAGATTCGTGTGAACTTTGAAAGGAGACTTATTATGCAAGTTGATTACACACCAAACCCAAACTCCGTAAAAATCACACTCGAGGGTGATCGTTTCGGCGCGAAAAGCACGAGCGTCAAACAAGGTGAGACGCCGGAAGATGCATTGCTCGCGTCACTCATCACAGTAGACGGCATTGATAACTTATTTGCTTACGGTGACTTTATCACCGTGACAAAAGAACCTGCTGCCGACTGGAACACACTGCTTCCACTGATCGAAGAAAAAATGTAAATACTACACACAGACACCTGAATGCCATGGGTGTCTTTGTGCTAAGGAGACGACTTTTATGCCGACGGTTTCAGTCATCATCCCCACATATAACCGCCCCCGTGAATTGCGGGAGGCTTTACACGCCCTGACCCGGCAACAGTACAAAGATTTTGAGGTCATTATCTTAAACAATAACGGTGAGCCTTTGACAACAGTCATCGCTGATTTTGAAGACCGTTTACCACTCACTTATATCGAGTTGCCGGAAAATCACCATGTCCGTGCCCGTAATCATGGAGTTTCGCTTGCACGAGGACGATACATTCTGCTTCATGACGATGATGACTTATTGCTGCCTTCACACATAGAAGAAGCCGTAGGCGATTTGGAAGCAGGCGCCGACTTAACGTATGCTGATGCCGAACTGTTCACTTATGACTGGCAACACGACCACCGAATCGTCAAAACGACGGAAACGTTCGCGTATCCATACGACCGCGAAGCAATGAAAGAAGACTCGACCTATATTCCATCCGGTTCGCTCTATCGCAAATCCCTTCATGAAGAACTTGGTTTATTTGATGAAGAGGTCTTCAACTATTGGGACTGGGACTGGATTTTACGCGTCGGACAAGATCACCTGATTTTGCATCCGGCCCGCGCTACAGTGCTGTATGCCTTTAATCCGTCCGGCAATCATGAATCCGCCAAACAGGATGCCTCACGTCGCGTCTATTTTGACCGTCTTGTGGAAAAACATGAACTGCCGACGACGGAAATGAAAAATTTTCATATCGTCCAAGAAGAACGCCGCTCCCGTCTCCGTGAGACACGGCGGACGTTCAGCGGCCATTTGACAGAAAGTGAGTGATTATCGTGTATACAGATAAACAATTGGAATTACTTGAATTATTGACCCAGAATGGACCGATCGATCACGCCCTTGCTGCTCAGATGCTCGATCTGACGGAAGAGGAAGTCTTGTCGTCGCTTGCGGCATTCAAAGAAGACGGCGTCCTGCTCGGCTACACAGCCGTCATCGATTGGCAAAAAATTCACGCCCATCATGGTGTGACGGCTTTTATCGATGTCAAAGTGACACCAAAACGCGGTCGCGGCTTTGATGAAGTCGCGGAGCGAATTCATCGTTTCCCCGAAGTGACGTCGCTGTATCTGATGTCCGGCGCCTACGACTTGCAAGTCGTCCTCGACGGGAAGTCTCTGCAAGAAGTTTCTCAATTTGTTTCAGAAAAGTTATCGACTCTCGACTCCGTCATTTCGACGACGACTCACTTCCGCCTCAAAACATATAAGCATGATGGCGTCTTATTCAGTCAGGATGACGAGGATAAACGATTGAAGGTGTCTCCATGAAGCAGTTATCAGAACGCGTCGAACGGTTGGCTCCGTCCGGCATCCGACGTTTTTTTGACTTGGCCGGTTCGATGGAAGACGTCATCTCCCTCGGCGTCGGTGAACCTGATTTTGTTACCCCGTGGAATGTCCGGGAAGCCAGCTTCGCCGCTCTCGAGCAAGGTTACACGGCATACAGCGCCAATGCTGGATTAGTCGAATTACGACAGGAAATCCGTCTGTATATGCAAGAAAAATTTTCGATGGACTACCGGGTGGAAGACGAAATCATCGTCACGACCGGCGCTTCGGAAGGACTTGATCTAGCTTTCCGGACATTGATCAACCCCGGAGACGAGGTGATTGTTGTCGAACCCGCATTCGTCTCGTATGCACCGTTGATTGAACTCGCCGGAGGCATCCCTGTTGCGGCTGCTTGTCAGGCCGAAGACGGCTTTACGATTCAACCGGACACGATCGAGGCAGTCATCACGAATCGGACAAAAGCCATTATCTTTTGTTTCCCGTCCAATCCAACCGGTTCCGTCATGTCACGGGATCAATTGGCTGATCTTGCGTTACTTGCAAAAAAACATGATCTTTATGTCATCAGTGACGAAATCTATGCTGAACTATCCTACGAAGAAGAGCCGACGTGCTTCGCGACCTTGCCGGATATGAGAGAGCGGACGATTGTCATTAACGGTTTCTCAAAAGCTTTTGCCATGACCGGTTGGCGGCTTGGCTTTACATGTGCTCCGCCCGCCATCAGTCAGGCCATGCTCAAAGTCCATCAATACGGTATGATGTGTGCACCAACGCTTGTCCAGTTTGCCGGCATCGAAGCCTTACGTTCCCGTCATAAAACGGTTCCGGACATGGTCCGCAGTTACCGGCAGCGGCGCAATTATTTCGTTAAAGCGTTGAATGATGCCGGACTGCCGACACATTCACCGGGCGGCGCCTTCTATGCCTTTCCGTATATCGGTGGAACCGGTTTGACAAGCGAAGAGTTCGCAGAACAACTGTTGTTGGCTGAACGTGTCGCAGTCGTTCCCGGCTCCGTATTCGGAGCAAGCGGTGAAGGCTATGTCCGTGCCAGCTACGCCAGCTCGATTGAACAGCTTCAACAGGCCATTCACCGAATCAACCGGTTTATGCAACACTTGAAGCAACAACAAGTTGAACTTTCCAATCAATCAAGATGAACTTGATTTAAAAATCTGTATGTACAAAAAAAAGAAGGTGGATGTAGTATCCACTCCTCCTTCAGATCAAATAAAACGTAGTAGCTTTTCTTACACAAGAAAAGCTACTACTTTTTTTGTTAAATTCGCATACAGCAAATCTTCATTTCATCTTTTTGAAATAAGAATTTCAGATGCAATCCGACAGCACAGAACATCTTTTTCTGAATTGAACTGCTACAAAAAAGTTAGATACAAAACTCCGATTTTTTCATTCGTAATTAGACCAAAACTGATAGACACGTTAACTTATTCCTCATAAAACTTATTATATGTTTCGTGATATCTTTCTTTCAACTTTTTAACCTTTTCACTGTCGTCAGAGATAATATCAATCACATCCGTGCTGACATACACCAGAAAATCATGATTAAAAAATGCTATATATGATTGAGGATGTCCCCTATACACTTGAATACAATATTTCATCACTTCGTCTTTATCCAAATGATTGACCTGGATGTAAACCGTACCTTCTCCTGACATTTCGTTTTGAACAACATGCTCTTTCCAATTACGGATTGTAAGATATTTCCCTAACTTCGCTTTTGAAGAACGACGTACGTTATTGACGATATATTCCGAAGCGAATATAAGACTAAGATTTTGATTTTCCTGAAAAACCGTATTTAGAACATCTTTCAATAGAGGGACGTTTATATCTTCCATCGCAAATCTAATCCGATGTTGCGTATCCACTTGAAAATAAGGAGTCTCCTTAGTCACATCGAAATCAATGTTGAACCTGTTTCGTTTAAACATTTCTTGTTAGTTTCCTTTTCTATATTTTTGAATTGGCTCTACTTTTGATCCAGCATGATTTTAAAGCTGATTCATTCATCTACATGCAACACCAAAAACATACGGTGTTCATCCTCGGCATGATACGGTGATACCGGACCAAGTTGAGGGGCATAGACGTCAATCCGGTAAGGCGACTCTTTAAACGACAACGGTGTTTGTTCTTTAATGATCCGGCCGGCCGTGTCTGCCTGCTCTTTAACATGCAACAGACTGTCGCTTCTCTCAATCGGCATTTCGATGACGAAACCTTCAATCCCTTCGATCCGGGCACAACGCAGGAAGCGGCGTAAAGAGGGCAGGGCAGAATGAATATGCGTCTCGAATGTCATACCTGTTTCGTGGACAGGCGCTCCCCACAGTCGTTCCGCGTTGCCTGTCGCGCTCCGGAAATGCTCGATGGTGGCTTCCGTCACCGGATCACGTGTCAAAGCAAATCGTGTTCGGTCACGATTTAAGTTTTTTTCGTTTGTCCGGTCGATTTCTTGCAACAAATCTAGCTGAAGTGGTCGTGCCAATCGAAATAATTCAAGCTGGAGACGAGCGAGTGACGTCCCGATCGGGGTGACATCTTCTGTCTTTTTCGGCGGTTTGTCACCTTCATATCCGTTCATGACACGAGCCACCTGACCTGCTTCATGAACAAGTCGATAAAAAGAACCTTGTGCCTGGTCTTTCGTCGTCTCAAGCTGTTGATGCTGCTGCGCTAAATCCGTTACATATTGATTTGCAAGACATGTCGAAATCATCAAGACATCCACTAATTCCGATTTAAGTGACGATTCATCTCCGACTTCGAGTGCTTCCCCCACTTCACCGACCTCCTCAATCAAGCGGGCTAATCCAGATAACGGACGAAAGTATCCTCCAAGCGACCGGATCGTCGCATCAACCTTTTGTTGAAGAAGAAACATCTCCTGCATCGTCCTGCACCTCCGTTATTCCCTTCACAAGCCGGTCTTCCGATTGTTTCTTCACTTGTTTAGCGAACTGTTGATTCTTACGCCATTCACGTACAGCCAGTCCACTCGCGACAGCGAGTGAGACAAGTAACCCTGCTTCTCTGCGTTTCATCTAAATTCCTCCTCGTTTGAGTGATACGTTCTTTGAACAAACATGATATGATGTTGGCAATACATACATAGTAAGAGGTGTTGCTCGTGTCGACTGAACGTCTTTGGCAATTAGCTCGTTTCTTTGGTGTCATCCTTGCCATCTTTTTTACCGGTTGGCTGCTTGTCCGCTTATCTTCGATTCTGTATCCGTTCGTCTTTGCGTTTTTACTCGCCCTGTTCAGCCGACCGCTTGTCGACTTTTTCCAAAAGCGTCTTCGGATTAATCGGGGGTGGGGTGCCCTGCTCTCCATCATTTTAATGAGCGGTCTGTTGATCGGCTCACTTGTCTTGATCATCATGCAGTTGATTCGCGGACTTGTTTTTGTCGCCAATCAACTTCCCGCACAAATCCAAGAGTTGAGCCTTTATTTCCAAAAGCTCTACAATGAAAAATTAGCACCGATTTGGAATGATGCCTCTGAAGCTCTGCAGTCGCTTGAGCCCTCACAACAAAATACGGTCCAAAACAGTATTCAATCACTCGGCAGCTCCCTTGCCAGTGCGATCGGAGAAGGCTCAAAAAATATCGCCGGAATGTTGCAGACCATCTTAGCCACGTTGCCTTCAATCGCCTTGATTCTAGTCATCGTCCTGCTTGCCTGGTTCTTCATTTCAAAAGATTGGCACCGGTATGAGCTCCGGTTGAAACAATATGAAATGTTACCGTGGTTCGCCCGTGCCGAGTCTGTTGTCACAAGTCTCCGATCCGCGCTGTTCGGCTATATCAAAGCACAGTTGACCTTGATTACGATTACATTTTTTATCGTCCTGATCGGACTTTTGATCATCGGAGTCGAGCATCCGTTTGCGATCGCCTTCATCGCCGCCTTCTTTGATATCCTGCCGTATCTTGGAACCGGCTCTGTCTTCTTGCCTTGGATTGCCTATTCTCTTATTACGGGAAATACAGGTCTGGCGATTGGTCTGGCGGTTCTCTATGGGATCGTTATCTTACAACGCAATATCATGGAACCTAAAATCGTCGGGGATAACATCGGTATTCAACCCATCACCGCCTTGATCGCCTTATTCGTCGGTATTCAATTTTTTGGTGTCTTCGGACTGATCTTAGGTCCACTGATTGCGGTTATCATCAAAGCCTTGCACAATGCCCAAATTTTTCATTACCTTTGGGACTTTATTAAAGGATCACCTACACCGTTTCGGTGAAGGTGATCTTTTTTGGTAAAGCAGCGTATAGTGGTCGTCCTGTTGAATCCAGTGGACACGTGTCCGGCAGATAACTAGCTGGAAAGGTAGCAGCGACGGCAAGCAAACACGCATCGATCCAGTCGTCTGTTGCGACACCGCGCACGTTCAATTCCCAGTAAGCCGGACAGTTATACCGTTGCAACAGTTCTATCCGTTCCGCTGCTCCCTCGGTCGTCCGTTTATTGTACCGTGCCGGATGCCCCGTCAGTCGGGCGAAACAGGCTTCCGGATGGGATTCGATTAAGCCCACCCGGTAATGGGTGCGCACCTGTTGAATTTTCGGCAATAGATACCACGCTTGTTTCGATAAACCAAATCCCGCGTGATGCTTCGAATACTCGTTTGCTGTTGGATAATCCGGTTGCTCCAACGCCGCACGCAATGGGGCGTTAAAGACACTGCTCGTACGACCGGGCTTCAATTCCGCTCGTAGCAACTGATCGACCATCCGGCGTTTGTCTTCTTCCAACCCAATCGGCATATCAATATAGATAGTGGTCCCGAGCTCGATTTCCGAAAGGGACGATCCAACTGTCCAAGAAAACTGACCGTCTTTAATCGACACCGCCACCCAACCGGCTTTCGCCGCATCAATCCCGGTGACGTTCATCGGACTTCTCCCGTATCATTTTTAAGAGCGACAAAATAGTGAAAACCCCTAAAAAGGTCGCCGCGGCTAAGGCCAGTTGATCACGTGAATCGAGGTACCAGACGATGCTGATGACGGTCAAAAGGACGAGGACACTGTTAAGCCGCATCATTTTTCTTGTTCGACGAAACGATACAGACTCCGGACCATGACACCGGTCGCACCTTTTGGACCAAGTTCCGACGGCGCTTTTTGCTCGGATGTTCCCGCGATATCAAGATGGAGCCACGGTGTGTCGCCGACAAATTCTCCGACGAAGGCACCACCAAAGATCATGTGTCCCATCCGTCCCGGTGAGTTGTTTAAGTCCGCGACGTCCGAGCGACGGACTTGTTTGATGAATTGATCGACGTACGGCATCTGCCAGACCATCTCGTTTGTTTCTTGCGTCACGGCTTCGAACCGTTCATATAATGCGGCATCGTTCGTCAACGCACCTGTAATTTCTGTACCAAGTGCCACCAAAACTCCGCCCGTCAACGTTGCAAGATCGATAATCATCTTCGGTTTGTATTCTTTCGCATACGTGACGGCATCTGCCAGTACAAGTCGCCCTTCAGCATCCGTGTTCAGGATTTCAATCGTTTTCCCTGCCATCGACGTAATGACATCATCCGGTTTAAAGGCATCGCCGGAAATCATGTTGTCTGTCGCCGGAATGACTCCCAGCACATTCACATTCGGCTTCAGTTGCCCGAGCGCTTCAAATAATCCGAGAACAGCGGCTGCTCCTCCCATATCGCCTTTCATGCCGACGATGCCGTCTTTTGGTTTAATCGAATAGCCGCCTGTATCAAACGTCACACCTTTTCCGACAACCGCAATCGGTGCATCGTCTCCTGCCCCTTTATATTCAAGGACAATCAATTTTGGTGGAATGGTCGATCCTTGGTTGACGGCGAGCAATGCTCCCATCCCGAGTGCTTCCATGTCTGTTTTCTCAAGAATCTTCAAATCGTGTCCGTGACGTTCGGCAATAAAGCGGGCTTCATCCGCCAAAGCCGGTGCCGTCAATAAATTACCGGGCATCGTCACGAGGCGACGGGCGAGATTCGTCGCTTCTGCGAGCGCTGCTCCGCGCTCGACTTCTTGTTCTCCCGCGTCTGACCAAATCGTTAAATCCAGCTCATACGCTTTTCGTGCGCCTGTTTTGTAATGTTTGACTTCGTATGTAGCGAGGCCAAATGTCTCGGCAATCAATTCAACCGGTTGGTCCGGAAACGTCGTCGCATCTACTGTCGCTTTTGACAGATGGCGTGTTTTTAAGAATTGAGCCGCTTTTCCGAGTAACCGGCGAAGCACGTCCGTTGTCAGGCTTTCTGACTTTCCGAGTCCGACGAATAAGACACGTTCAACCGTTCCCGTCAGTGTCGGCAGTAAACGCAGTTCTCCTTGTTTCGTTGAGATGTCTCCCCGGCGCACCCATTCGTCCAATCGATCCGGATATAAGGCACGAATCCGTTCATCGACCGGCTTGTTCCCGGAAATACCGACAACGAGTACTTCGACATGTGCTTGCTGATTTACTTGATTCCATCGCATGTTTCATTCCCCCTTTAGTGATAGGTATTAGTATGAAGCGTTTGACCTTATTTTCCAACTGATAGCCCCCGGGAACAATGAAACCGCTCTCACAAAAGTCGTTCTCTAATTTGTCGATTTGGAGCGTTTCAAACAATTGTTGCCCGTTTCACAATGTGATAGGATTAAACAGGTGAAAAGGGCAGGCACTTCTAGCAAACGGTCATTTGGCAACGACAGAAATGTCTACGTTTTCATTCAAAGGGAGAGTCCGCAAGCGACCCGTTAAGAGAGATGCGTTTATGGGTATCTATAGATAGCAAAGAAATGACGTCGCTGCGGCGAAAAAACTTACTGAAAAGAGGGTAATGCACATGGCACAGCACATCAAAGGAATTGGCGCTTCTGCAGGGATTGCGATTGCGAAAGCATTCGTAATGGAAACACCTGTCTTTGACATTCCAACGCATAAAATCGAGGATTCAGCAGCAGAAAAGGAACGTTTCCAAGCCGCTATCGTTAAATCGAAGGGTGAACTTGAAATCATCCGTGAGAACACATTAAAAGAGCTCGGCGCGGACAAAGCAGAAATCTTTTCCGCTCACCTCTTAATCTTGGAAGACCCGGAAATCGTCAGCCAAGTCAACGCAAAGATCGAAGATGAGAAAACAAACGCCGCTCAAGCACTCGATGAAGTGTCACAGATGATGGTCATGATCTTTGAGTCGATGGACAACGAATACATGCGTGAGCGTGCAGCGGATGTCCGTGACGTCACAAAACGGACGATGGCCCACTTGCTCGGCATCACATTCGTCACGCCGGCTCAGATCAATGAAGAAGTCATCATCATTGCAGAAGATTTAACGCCTTCAGATACAGCACAACTCAACCGGAAGTATGCAAAAGGATTTGCTACGAACATCGGCGGACGGACTTCGCACTCGGCGATCATGTCCCGTTCTCTTGAAATTCCGGCTGTCGTCGGAACAAAAGTCGTCTTGACGGAAGTCAAACACGGTGATTTCTTGATTCTTGACGGAGCAGAAGGAGACGTCATCGTCAACCCTTCAAGCGAACAAATCGCAGAATATGAAGAAAAACGTTCAGCGTACATCGCTCAAAAAGAAGAGTGGAAAAAACTTAAAAACGAAAAAACAGTTACAGCAGACGGACATCACGTCGAGCTCGCAGCGAACATCGGAACACCAAATGATGTCAAAGGTGTTCTCGAGAACGGTGCGGAAGCAGTCGGATTATACCGGACAGAGTTCCTCTACATGGACGCTGAAACGTTCCCGACGGAAGATGAGCAGTTCACGGCCTACAAAACGGTTCTTGAATCAATGGGCGATAAAAAAGTTGTCATCCGGACACTTGATATCGGCGGCGACAAAGAATTGTCTTACCTCGATCTCCCGCATGAGATGAACCCGTTCCTCGGATACCGTGCGATCCGTCTTTGCTTGGATCAAACAGATCTCTTCCGGACACAACTTCGCGCCCTTCTCCGCGCAAGTGCATACGGAAAACTTGCTGTCATGTTCCCAATGATCGCGACACTCGAAGAATTCCGTGCAGCAAAAGCACTTCTCTTGGAAGAAAAAGCAAACCTTCAAGCAGAAGGTGTGACGGTTTCAGAAGAGATCGAAGTCGGAATGATGGTCGAGATTCCATCAACGGCTGTCATGGCGAAACAATTCGCGAAAGAAGTCGACTTCTTCTCAGTCGGAACAAACGACTTGATTCAATACACGATGGCAGCTGACCGGATGAATGAAAAAGTTTCGTATCTCTACCAACCATTCAACCCAGCAATCTTGAACCTGTTGAACAACGTCATTACAGAAGCACACAAAGCAGGCAAATGGGTCGGCATGTGTGGTGAGATGGCTGGAGAAGAACTCGCTCTCCCAATCCTCCTTGGACTCGGACTCGACGAATTCTCGATGTCAGCTTCTTCTGTCCTTCGCGCACGCAGCTTGATGACTCGCTTGAACAAAGCAGAGTGTGAAGCAATCGTCGAACAAGTACTCGATATGGACACAGCGGAAGATGTCGTCAACTTCCTCAGCACGACATTCGATATCAAAAAATAAGTTTTTTCGGACACGTCCCATCTTGGGGCGTGTTTTTTTGTCGCGTTAACAAAGTATCTTCTTTTCCTTATACTTTGTGCCGGAAATCGGATTAACCTACGTCGAAATCATTCTTCTCTGCACTCGCTTTCCTCAGGCGAGACACAAGCCAGTTTTCCTGCCCCGTGTGGGCAGAAAAGCGGGTCTTGTTTGTCTCTGACAGCGCAGTTTACACTTGTGCTTTTTCCTGTAAGAGTCTCGTGCATCGAATGATTTCGAACAACAAATAGAGGAAAGCGGATTCTACATCCACTTTCCTCTATTCTGTTAATGCTTATTTAAATAGTTTTACCCACACATTATGCTTGCTTTGTTTTCGGTCGTTCGCCTTGTCCTTCTTTTAACGTGGGGCGTTCATTCCCCATCAAGAACACAAAGACGACACCAAGCACAGCTGGAATCAATGCCCACAGATAGACGGACGAAATCGATTCCGCAAGTGACGACTTGATGGCATTCGCTACTTCCGGCGGCATCTTCGCAAGGGCCGAAGCGGTCGGGAATTGTCCGCCATCCGGCGCGTTCCCGTTTGGTAACTGTTCACTGATTGTCGATGAGAACGTCCGGGATTGGATGATTCCAAGTACCGTCACCCCGAGCGTCATCCCAATCGTCCGGAACGTTGACCCCATCGAAGTGGCAGCTCCCCGACGTTGCATCTCAATTCCGTTGATACTCGCCAAGTTGAGTAACGAGAAACTGAACCCGACACCAAAACCTAAAATGATCATGTAGATTGTGATAGCTGTTCTTGATGTTTCGAGGGACATCGTGCTTAACAGATAGACCCCTAACAAGAAGAAGACGGCCGAAACGAGCATGACGTTTCTGAATCCGTATTTATTCGGCAAACGTCCGCCGAGTTGTGCCGAGACAACTGATGCAATCAGCATCGGCATCAAGATCAAACCGGAGTTGGTCGCACTTCCACCAAACACGCCTTGAACAAAAATCGGGATGAAGACACTGGCAGAGATGAAGACGAAGCCGTAAAAGAATGCCACCCCTTGTGTCGCCGCAAACAGTTGCCGTCTAAATAAACTGAACGTAATGACGGGATCCGCCGCCCGACGTTCGATGAAACCAAAGACGATAAAGGCAACAAGTGCCGCGCCGAATAATCCTAAGATTTGCGGTGAACTCCAGGCGTACTCTTTTCCGCCCATCTCAAGTGCCAATAAGAACAGGACCAAACCTGCGACTAACGTCACCGCTCCGGCATAATCGATTTTTTGCGTCCGGTGAATCGGTGATTCCTTGTAGAACAGCGAGACGAGTGTCAATGCCAAAATCCCAAGTGGAATATTGATGTAAAACACCCAGCGCCAGTTGATGGCATCGGTCAAGACCGCACCAAGCAACGGTCCGAAAATACTTGAAATTCCGAAGACGGCACCAAATAATCCGCTGACCTTCCCACGCTTTTCCGGTGGGAAAATATCAAAAATGATCGTAAATGCGATCGGCATCAAAGCACCGCCGCCAAGACCTTGAACGGCGCGATAAATGGATAATTCAATGATCGAGTCTGCCATTCCGCATAGTACACTGCCGGCGATAAAGAGTAACATCCCGAACAGGAAAAATCGTTTTCGACCATACATATCGCTCAACTTACCGAAAATCGGCATACCGGCGACGGTCGCAATCATATAAGCGGAAGTCACCCACGCATATTGATCAAACCCGTTTAATTCACTGACAATCGTCGGCATCGCCGTCGCAACGATGGTATTGTCCATCGCCGCCACTAAAATCCCGATCAATAAACCTAACACGACATAACGTGTTTTTGTCGAAGTCGTAGCCATCGACTCACCTCTCTCTTGAAAAAAATAGCTAATCTTCATAATAGCTTATTCATTGTATCATCATATGTGCAGATTCTCATTACTGAATGTATAACACATTAAAAAGACACGATCTCTCCCAAAGCAGAGATCGTGCCTTACCGCAATCACTTGATATCATATGACATTTTTTCGCCGGCTTCGACTGTTTTCCCAACATCGACCGAGACTTTCCGGTCGCCGCTGTTTGTAACGATGATTGGTGTCAAGAGTGACGGAACGAGTGGTCGGATTTGTTCCAGATCGACGCTTAACAACGGCGAACCTGGTTCGACCCGATCGCCCGCTTTTGCCAGAGCTTCAAATCCTTTTCCTTCAAGCGAGACGGTATCAATACCGATATGAATCAAGATTTCATCTCCATTATCAGCAAGAATACCAATCGCATGTTTCGTCGGGAAGAAGGTCGTGATTTCACCGGAAACAGGAGAAACGACATACCCTTCTGTCGGCTCAATCGCATAACCGTCACCCATCATCCGTCCGGAGAAAACTTGATCCGGTACGTCATCGAGCGAACGAATTACACCGCTCAGTGGAGAAACATAACCGTCACTCGGTACGTAAGCACCATCTGTTCCGGCTAAGCCCGACCGGTCATCAGTCCGTGCTTCCGCTCCCGTCGGCACTTGTGGAATCGGATCCGCTTCCGGTTTGACCGGTGGTTTGTAGTTCGGATCGTTCATGATTTCTGCCATCTCGGTCTTGATGCCATCTGACTTCGGACCAAAGATTGCTTGTACGTTGTCCCCGACTTCAAGGACACCCGCGGCACCCAACTGTTTCAACCGCTCTTTGTTGACGCCTGATTTATCATTGACGGTAATCCGGAGCCGCGTGATACAGGCATCCAAGTGTTTGATGTTCGAGGCGCCGCCAAAGGCTTGAAGAATTTCATACGGCAATTCGCCAGCAGTCGTCGTAGATGTGGCAGCCCCTTCTTGAATCGCTTCGCGTCCAGGAATCTTTAAATCGAACTTATTAATGACGAAGCGGAAACCGAAGTAATAAATAACGGCGAAGACGAGACCAACCGGGATGACGAGCCACCAGGAGGTCCTGTTCGGTAAAATACCAAATAACGTGTAATCAATTAATCCCCCGGAGAAGGTCATCCCGATCTTGACGTTCAAGATGTCCATAATCATGAATGATAATCCGGCAAAAACAGCATGAACTGCAAACAACAATGGTGCAACGAATACGAATGAGAACTCAACAGGTTCAGTGATCCCTGTCAAAAACGATGTCAGGGCAGCAGAGAAATATAATCCTTCAACTGCTTTCCGGCGATCTTTGGCGACGGTATGGTACATCGCAAGACAGGCGGCCGGAAGTCCAAACATCATGAACGGATATTTCCCGGTCATGTACGTCCCGGCTGTGAACGGAACCCCGTCTTTCAACTGGGCGAAGAAAATCCGCTGATCCCCATTGACGATCGTACCGGCTTTATCCGTATATTCGCCAAACTGGAACCAAAAACTCGAATACCAAATATGGTGCAAACCAAACGGAATGAGAGAACGTTCAACTAATCCAAAGATGAAGGCAGATAACGTTTCATTTGATTCAATGATCGTTTTCGAGAACGTATTGATTCCCGTTCCGATCGGTGGCCAGATGTAAGACAACGCAAAACCAGCGACTAAACTGAATAGCGCTGTAGCAATCGGGACAAACCGTTTACCGGCAAAGAATCCAAGGAAATCCGGCAATTTAATTTTAAAGAATTTATTATAGCTGTACGCCGCTATCAATCCGGCGATGATCCCTCCGAATACCCCCATTTGCAGGGTCGGTATTCCTAACACGGTGGCATACGATAAATCACTCGACTTTTGTGCTTCTGTAATCTTTTCCGGTGTAATCTGTAAAAACGAGCTGATGACCTTGTTCATGATCAAGAATCCAACAATCGCGGCTAACCCTGCGACCCCTTCACCATTCGCAAGACCAATCGCGACCCCGACGGCAAACAATAATCCTAGATTGGCAAAGATGATATCCCCCGCATCCTGCATAACCCGCCAAATGACGACCAGTGCGTCATTTTCGAGAAACGGAAGATACTGCGTCAGATTCGGGTTTTGAAATGCCGTACCAAACGCCAGGAGAAGCCCCGCTGCCGGTAGGATCGCAACCGGTAACATTAACGCTTTACCGATCCGTTGCAACACACCGAACACATTTTTCCACATCAGTGATTTCCCTCCTTTTTTGACCAGACTACTTAATTCATACCCTTAATGTTTCTCGGGCAAAACTATTTGTTTCATATTTATTTCCAGAAAAAAAGAACCTTTCCGAATCGGAAAGGTCCTTTAGCGAATTATACTGATTTTTCTTGTTTACGTGAGTTGATGACCGCTTGAATTTCAGATTTAATGTTATCTGATTTTGGTCCGTAGATCGCTTGAACGTTGTTACCAACCTCAAGAACACCTGCCGCACCTAATTTTTTCAATTCGTTTTTATCAACTTTAGATTTATCAAGAACTTCAACACGAAGACGTGTGATACATGCGTCAAGGTGTTTGATGTTTGATTCAGAACCGAGTGCATCGAGAATACCTGCTGCGAGCTCAGATCCTTGAGCCATTGACGTTTCTTGTACTTCGTCTTCACGACCTGGTGTTTTCAAGTTGAACTTGCGGATTGCGAAACGGAATCCAACGTAGTAAACAACTGCGAGAACAAGACCGACGACGATGACGAGCCACCACTGCGTACGTCCTGGAAGGACACCGAAGAGAAGGAAGTCAATCAATCCACCTGAGAATGTCATCCCGATTTTAACGTTCAAGAGTTGCATTGTCATGAACGAAAGACCTGCGAAGACCGCGTGAACTGCGAACAAGATTGGAGCAACGAATAAGAATGCGAATTCGATTGGCTCTGTGATACCTGTTAAGAAAGCTGTAAGTGCTGCTGATCCAAGAAGACCACCAACGATTGCGCGACGCTCTGGGCGTGCTTCGTGGTACATGGCAAGTGCTGCTGCTGGAAGACCGAACATCATGAACGGGAATTTACCAGTCATGAACGTACCAGCTGTTAATTCAACGTTATCTTTTAACTGAGCGAAGAAGATTGCTTGGTCACCACGAACAACGTCTCCTGCTGCATTCGTGTACGAACCAAATTCGAACCAGAATGGTGCATAGAAGATATGGTGAAGACCAAATGGAATCAATGAACGTTCAATGAGACCAAAGACGAAAGCGGCAAGCGTCGGGTTTTTCTCCATCATGAAGTGGGAGAATGTGTTCAACCCGTCTTGAGCGAACGGCCAAACGAAAACAAGTACAAGACCTGCGAACAGTGAAACAACTGCTGTAACGATTGGAACAAAACGTTTTCCTGCGAAGAATCCGAGGAACTGCGGCAATTCGAGATTATGATACTTCCCGTAGGCCCAGGCGGCGATTAAACCGATGATGATACCACCGAAAACACCTGTTTGAAGCGTTGGAATACCAAGTACGTTTGCGTATCCTTGTCCGTTAGCGACCATTTCTGGTGTAACGCCGAGCCAAACGCTCATTGTTTTGTTCATGATCAGGAATCCGACGATGGCAGCAAGCCCGGCTGCGCCGTCTCCTGCTAATCCAATCGCGACACCGACCGCGAATAAGAGTGCTAAGTTACCGAAGATGATATCTCCGGCTGCTTCCATCAATTTTGCAACCTTGATGATTGCATCATTTTTTAAGAACTCGAGTTTTGACGTCAAGTTCGGATTTTGCATCGCGTTACCGAATCCGAGTAAGATCCCGGCAGCAGGCAAAATCGCAACAGGAAGCATCAACGCTTTACCAACACGTTGAAGAACAGCAAAAATCTGTTTGAACATGTGTGTTTCCTCCTTTTGATGTAAAAACTAAAAATAATGAATAATACCAATGACGGGTTGAAAAAAGTCAGACATCCGACCGATTTTTACAGAAAAAAATCAGGCACAAGCGGATTGTAGACAAAATACACTTATCCCGCGAAAAAAATCTAACGGAAATAAACCATTTTGCCCGACATCCCACTCATGCCTGATCGTATCAGTAACACGTAGTCCGTGCGGTCATTTACCTAAATCGTACTGCACTAAGCGTTGCAGATGCATCGTAAGATACGTCGCTTCACCGCGCGGTACCGCTTTCTTCAGCTGGCGTTCCATGATGGACATCAGCTCCCAAGCAGTATCATAGCACAGCGGATATTCTTCACGCAATAGCTTTTCTACTTTTTCTGGCGCCTCTAGATACTCCCCATTGGAAACCCTTTCAATCGCCGAACGCAAGTGTCGGATCAAACGCTTGTAATCCAGTGATTTCCGGTCGATTTTGATTTGCAACCGTTGTTCGATGTGACTGGCAATCAATCCGACCAATTGATGATGCCGGTTGACTTCGAGGACATCTTTGAAGTTCGTCGCCGAATGAATGTGAAGTGCGATAAATCCGGTCTCGGCCGGCGGTAAATAAAAATTCATCTCCGCACTGATGAATTCGACGATTTCTTCAGCGAGCGCATATTCTTCCGGATACAACGCTTCCGTTTCCGCGAGAAACGGATTCGTCACTTCCATCCCTTGTTCCAGCCGTTTGAAAGTAAACGTCAAGTGATCCGTCAAACCGATGTGAATATGTTCATCGACCCGTTTTCCAAACCGCGTCTCAATCATGGATACGATTTCGTTCATCAAGGCGATGAAGTTTTCATCGAGATGGCCGACAAGTGCTTTGTACTGTGCCTGCTCGTCTTTATCTTTTAACGTATACACTTTTTCTAATTTTTCAAGATCCGTTAGTTGATCGCCTGGCTTCCGACCGAAGCCAATCCCTTTCGCGAGGATAATGACTTCCTGATTCGCACCAGTCGAACAAATGACGACATTATTATTCAAGACCTTGATAACGTGGTACATTTGTTTATCCATTCGCTCTCAACCCTATCTGCTCTTACACATTTTTTTAAAAGACACTGTTTTTATTATAACGTGTTTTAACGCACTAAAAAAGTCTACTTACTCAAGTAGACTTTAAAACATTTGGTAACCACTTTTACGCAGGAAGCGAATGGACATCCCGGCGATGATAATTCCGGCAAGACCGGCTACAAACATCGTGATATCTGCCGTCTGCAGACCCATAATCCGTTCACCCAGATTCGGAATCGCTTCGCGTGCATTCGTGAAATAATCGAGCGTCGATTGATTATCAATCATCATGATGATGATCAATGGATACAACACAAGCATGATCCACGTACTGCGTAACAACATGTTTAAGATAAAACCGATACTAAAGAACATGACGAGATAAAGAACACTCCCGATCACGGCTTGAATGATATGCATACTGTTCCCCCTTTGAATCTCTTTTAGTATAACCGACAAAAAAGGCAAATGCACGAGTGTACATTTGCCTAAAACGTGAACTTAGAATTTACCTTTTTTGATGGCAAGACCAATCTTTTTGAGCTCAAGGAAATGCTTGTTGTCGATGACTTTTTTCATGAATGATGCATTGCGACCGTAAATCTTCTTACCGAAGACCATGCCGATACCATCTTTATGACCAAGTGAAGCGACCGTTCCTTTGTTCTCATATGTGAATGTCGATGTTTGACGTCCACCGATCAGTGCCGAAATGTTCTCAGCCACTTTGTGTGCTTGTTGTGTCGCGATCTGAGCCGTCGGCGGGTACGGACGGTTTGAAGCCGGATCCATAACAGCTGAACAGTCACCGATCATGAAGACATTTTCATGTCCAGGAACACGGAGGTCTTCTGCGACGACGACACGGTTACGCATCGCTTCAAAGCCAGATGCTGCAACAACCGGGTTACCACTGACGCCACCTGTCCAGATGATTGTGTTCGCTTCGATTGTTTCTATTGTTTCACCTTGGAGCGGTCCGAATGTCACGCTGCCCGGTCCACATTCCTTGATGCCGTTACCGAGTTTGAACTCGATGCCTTGGCGCTCAAGCCATTTGTGCGCGTAGTTGACGAGATCCGCATCAAATCCAGGAAGGACCGTTGGAGCCGCTTCGATATTGACGACACGAACGAGTTCGCGTGGGATATCATATTGTTTGCAAAGTTCCGGAATCCGGTTGACGAGTTCACCCATGAACTCAATACCCGTAAATCCAGCACCACCGACGACAATCGTCAAGAGCGAACGGTTTGTTGAACCCGTCGTTTTGTACTCTGCGAATGAATAGTCGATGTGTTCCTTGATTTTTCGTACACTGTTCAATGAACTGATCGTTAGAGCGTTCTCTTTCAACCCTTTAATGCCGAATGTTTCAGGAACGCCACCAAGCGCCACGACGACATAATCGTAAGGGACTGTTCCACCGTCGACGAGCTTCACTGTATTGCTTGCCGTATCGACTTTCTCGACGATCCCTTTGACGAGTTTGACACGTGAAGGATTGATGACATCATTGATGTAGATACGCGCTTGTTCAGCAGACATTGTTCCCGCTGCTGGTTCGTGTAACCACGTTGTTTGGTAATGATAATCGTGTTTGTTGATTAAAGTGATGTTTGCTTGGTCGACGCCAAGTTTTTTCTGAAGGTTGACTGCTGTGATCAATCCACCGTAGCCGGCTCCAAGAATAACAATGTTTGGTGTGTTCATGTTCTGATACCCCTTACGATTAATAGTTTTGTTGTGATTTTCTTCACATTCAATTGCAGATAAATGCTCAAAAACTTTGTTCAAATAATGTTCACACGTCTATACGTTCATTGAACCATTTTCTATCATAGATTGCAAAGTAAAAATATGCAATCCCTGAAAAAAATGTGAGATGTCCCGCACTTGCCACAGGGAACCCATCTTCCTATATAATAGGAGTATCCAACTTTAGGAGGGACTCAGATGCACCAACCATATGATGTAACGATTATCGGCGGTGGTCCAGTCGGACTGTTCACCGCTTTTTACTCAGGCATGCGTCAGATGAAGACGAAAGTCATCGAAAGTCTGCCACAACTCGGTGGACAACTGGCGACGCTTTATCCTGAAAAATATATATACGATATTGCCGGCTTCCCGAAAGTCAAAGCACAGGATTTAGTCGATCGTCTGCTCGAACAGGCAAACGAATTTGATCCGACCTATGTCCTCGGCGAGACCGTGCTTGCCTACGAACGTCTCGATGACGGACTGATTCGCCTCGTGACGAATAAAGGAGAACATTACACGAAAACCGTTATTCTGACGGCCGGAAACGGCTCGTTTGCTGCCCGCCCGCTCGGCGTTGCCGATGCAGAACGGTTTGAGACCAGCAACCTGCATTACTTCGTCAACGAGATGGACCGCTTCAAAGATCGTCAAGTCGTCTTACTCGGCGGCGGCGATTCCGCCGTCGACTGGTCCTTGATGCTTGAGCCGATCGCAAAATCTGTCACGCTCGTCCACCGTCGTGATAAATTCCGTGCCCATGAACATACGGTCGAATTGTTGCATAATTCGTCCGTCAATGTCATGACACCGTATACGCTCGAATCGGTCACAGGGGATGACAGCATCGAGACGCTGACGTTTAAACATGCCGAAACGGATGAAGTCATCGTCGTCGGCGCAGATGATGTCGTCTGTAACTTCGGTTTCGTCTCCTCGCTCGGACCGCTCAAGGAGTGGGAAGTCGAGTTCGAACGCAATTCCATCCGCGTTAACTCGAAGATGGAAACAGCGATTCCCGGCGTCTTTGCTTGCGGGGATATCGCGACTTACGACGGTCGTGTCAAATTGATTGCGACCGGTTTCGGAGAAGCTCCGATTGCCGTCAACCAAGCGAAGTTGCTTGTTGACCCATCAGCCCGTCATCCGCAACACTCCACAAGTCTTTTTGAAAAAGTCAAAAACCATTAAGTATGACCCAACAGCAGCGTCACCTCGATTTCCAGATCGAAGTGACGCTGCTTTTTTGGGCTTATAGATTGGATGATGGTCAGAGCATAATTCGATACGTGTACTCCATCAGTTGTTTCCCACCCCGCTCGATCCGTTGTTCAAAAACGAGACGTCCGCCGAAGCGTTCATAAAAGAAACGGGAAGGATTATCCGCCAACACGTGGACGACGCAAGACGAGAAGCCTTGCTGTCGCAACTCTTCTAGGACATGATCAAACAACCGCTTCCCTATCCCTTGTCCTTGATGGGTTTTTAAAAGATAGAGCGCGTACAACTCTCCTTCCGTCCCTTTGCTCCCCCTGCTTGGTCCACCGTTCGCAAATCCGATGACTTCGTTTGTCTGATCAAGCGCAACGAAGACCGGACCTTCCGTCAGACTTTTCCGCCAGCCGTGTTTCCGCTTGTCGTGCGACAACTGCTCCAGATACATCGTCGGAATGATGCCGTGATACGTTTCCCGCCAAGAGACGATATGCACTTGCGCAATGCGGTCGGCGTCTCCCGGAACGGCTAATCGAATGTTCACGGTGCTCATTCTCCTAGCGGAATGATGAAACGTCGGACACGTCCGCCGTCCTCTTTGACGTACGATGCAATCTCCTGACCGCCGTTCGCCAGGATGACGCGGCCGGATGCGATATTGTCCGCACTGCAGGTGATCAAGACAGAGGCAAGCCCCCGCTCTCGCGCGACGGCGAGCGCTTGACGCAACCCTTCTGTCGCATATCCGTTCTGCCGAGCACTCGGACGAATTCCATAACCGATATGACCGCCGATTTGTTGCAGTTGGTCGTTTAAGTCATGCCGGAAATTGACCGCACCGACAATTCGTTGTCCGTCGTACAACCAATAAGTCGAGTGGGTGACCCAGTTTTTCGGGGCCACCTGTTCTTCTTCTTGCTGCGCCTCTAAAAAATCCGCTAACGGTAAAAAAGTTTTGCTGACAACACTTGGGACGATGGCTTCACCGGACTGTTGCCACTCTGTCAGAAAATCGAGGTATTCGACTTCAAGTTGCACGGACGGTTTGATTAACGTAATCATTTGTGATTGCGAACCTCCTCTTCAATGAGTCGATCGAGCCAGTCGTCGACATGTTGGAATAAATACCCCGCTTGTTTTGCGGCTGTCGTATCCATATAAAAGTCGTGATCCGGTGCCAGTGGGGACGGATCGTCTCCCTTCGTTTCAAACCGGGATGTCGTCTTCGCCACGCGGTCAATTTTATCCATCAGGTCCTGAATCGATAACACGCCGTCACTTGCTGCATTGATCGGTCCGGTCATCGTCGAACGTCCGCACCATTCGAGGAAGGATGCCGCTTCGTAACTCGAGATATAGCCCATCTTCGCATATAAATTTTCAGCAACAATCGGTTGATCCGCCAAGGCCCGTTTAATATGGAACACCAGTCGTTCCGTATAATCGTCCGGCCCTAAGACGACAGGGAAGCGAACGGCGATTACGGGGAAAGTCGCCCGTTGGAAAAAGTAACTTTCCGCCTGACGTTTTCCTTCCCCGTAATCATGTTCTTTTTCCAAGTCATATTTCCCGGGAAACGGATTGTAGGTCCGCTCTGAGATGTTCGTTCCGCCCTGCTCATAAACGGACATCGTCGACGTTAGGATATAGCGTCCGACTTTCCCTTCAAAAGCATCCACCGCAAGCTTCGCCTGATACGGATTAAAGCAGATATTGTCATAGATGATGTCCCAGTTCTGACTTCCAAGATCCTTCATCGTACTGCTTGACGTCCGGTCCCCTTTAAAAAATGTCAAGCCTTTCGCGACCGGCGGTGTATGCTCGCCGCGCGTGACAATCGTCACATCATCCCCCGATTCCGCAAGCCGTAGTGCCAATCGTCGACCAAAGTAACGTGTTCCACCAAAAATCAGTACTTTTCGCATCGATAGTCCTCCCTCGTCATGGCGTTCTAACGTTCTTGTTAGTCCTTCTCCATGTACACCGTGAAGTCCTGTTCCTCTCGCTTTGAAAACAAAAAAACCGCAGACGGCATCGTCTGCGGTGAAACGGATTAGATTAACATCCGCCGGGTGTACCGGCATTTGTTGCGGTCCGGAACGACGTCCCGCATCCACATGTCGCAATGGCGTTCGGATTCGTGATCGTGAATCCACCGCCGAGCATCGATTGTTTATAATCTACTTCCAGTCCTTTGACGACCGGATAATCTTTTTGATCGACGATGACCTTCACCCCATGTTGCTCAAAGGTTAAGTCAGTCTCCTTTTGGCTGTCAAAGCCCATACCGTAGGAGAGACCACTGCATCCGCCACCTTGAACGAGCATCCGCAGATTCTGTTCATCGTTCGGCGCCTGCAACATCATCTCTTTGACTTGGAGTGCGGCCGCTTCTGTTAAATGAATCATGTCATCACCTTCCCTTTTTTATCAGTATACGCAATTTCAGAGGGAATCGAAACCTAGTTGCTTGAAACTATCTTGAATTCGTTGTATAAAGGAGTTGTATCAAAAAAAATTAAATCGTTCCATCTTCAGGGCAGGGTGAAATTCCCGACCGGCGGTAAACAGACGATTCGTCTGAAGCCCGCGAGCGAATAGGGCGCTATTTGCTGATTCTGTGTGACTCAGGAGCCGACAGTATAGTCTGGATGGGAGAAGATGGCGGCATGTTTCTATTTCTTGAACCGATTTTTTGCAAAAATCGTTCAGGCTTAGTTTACTGCGGACTTCTCCCCTATCGAACATTTTTCGATGGGGGTTTATTTTGGACGCAGCCATGCCAATACTTCATCGAGAGGAACGAGCAAAAGGAGATTATACTCGTATGAAACGCACACAAAAGATGGTCACGTTATCCATGTTAGGTTCAATTTCGTTTGTTCTCATGTTACTCAACTTTCCACTGCCGTTTTTACCGAACTATCTGAAGATCGACTTCAGTGACGTTCCCGCTTTGATCGCTGCCATCATGTTCTCACCGATTGCAGGTGTCATCGTCGAAGCACTCAAAAACGTCCTGTACTACATCTTCCGCGGAAGCGGTGTTCCGGTCGGAGAGCTTGCAAACTTTGCTGCCGGTATCGCCTTCATTCTTCCGGTCAGTTGGTTCTACCATAAAAAGAAATCTACCAAAGGTCTTGCAACCGGGCTCGTCGCAGGTACGATCACGATGGCACTTGGTCTTGCAATCCTCAATTATATCTTAATTCTTCCAGCGTATGCTTGGTTCTTCGGAATGGATTACATGTTGGATCCAGCCGTCAAATGGACGACAATCACGGCCGGTATCCTGCCGTTTAACATCATCAAGGCGATGTTCATCTCAGCACTCTTTATTCCGCTGTTCTTGAAACTCAAACCATGGATGATGCGTCGCCAACAGTCCTTCTAAGTCCGAAGCCGCGCCCGCTGACAGACACAAATCCCCGGTCTCATCTGAGACACGGGGATTTTTTTAGAGCTCGTTTTCTTCGATTTTCTGATAAATTTTTTCAAGCAGTTCTTCCGGTGTCTCTCCGACAACGGTTTCGCCATCGACCAGACAAAAATGATCGAGTGAGCAGATCCCGCAATATCCAAGGCAACCATATTCGACGACATCGACATTCGGGTCCCGTTCGAGTTGTTGCATGACGACCTGGGTCCCTGTCGCTAAGTTACTGATACAAAATTCAATAATCGGATTCACTTTTTTTCCTCCTTCAAGCAGGAATTATCTTTCCTCATGTCGTATTATACAAGGTCAGACTGATTTAGGGGAACTAAGGGGGATTTTAAGTTATGAAGCAACTGGTTGTTTTAGGTGGTGGATACGGTGGGATGCGGATTTGTGAACGATTCAAGGATGAAGAGGTCGCTGTGACACTCGTCGATCGTTTACCGTATCATGCCTTAAAAACAGAATATTACGCACTGGCTGCCGGAACATTGTCGGATCGGGATGTCCGAATCGCATTTCCGGAAGGAGAACACCTCACATATAAATATGGTCACGTCGTCCAGATTTCACCCGAGACGAACTCCGTCCATCTGCAAGACGGTACGGAACTTTTTTATGATGATTTAGTCATCGCTTTAGGGTGTGAAGACAAATACCATAACATACCGGGCGCACAAGAGTTTACGTACAGCATCCAGACACTTGAGGAATCACGGAAAACACAACAGGCGATCTGCGGACTTTCTCCGGGGGCCATCGTTTCGATCGTCGGAGCCGGTCTCTCCGGTGTCGAACTGGCCAGTGAACTGCATGAAAGCCGGAAAGATTTAAAAATCCGGTTATTCGACCGCGGTCCGTCCGTCTTGTCCTTCCTCTCGGATAAAGTATCGACGTACGTCCAGGAATGGTTCGAAGAGCACGACGTCGAAGTCATCAACAATTCCAACGTCACGTTCGTCACGGCGGATGACGTCCAAAACGGGGATGACGCCTATCCGTCGAACTTGACGATTTGGACGGCCGGCACGCAACCGGTCAAAGTCGTGCGCGATCTTGGGTTTGAAGCAGACAGCGGTGGACGGATCAAGCTGACGGAACACCACCATGTGCCGGAACATGAAAATGTCTTCGTCATCGGGGACTGTGCCAGTTTGCCGTATGCTCCAAGCGGTCAGCTCGCGGAACATCAAGCCGATCAAGTCGTCGATGTCCTGCAGGCAAAATGGGCCGGCAAGAAGTTGCCGAAACTGCCGGAAATCAAGTTACGCGGGATGCTCGGATCACTCGGGAAATCAGACGGATTCGGAATCGTCATGGGGAAACAGGCGCTGACTGGAAAAGTTCCACGCCTGTTGAAGTCCGGCGTGCTCTGGAAACACAAAAAAATCAAATAAGAAAACGGCGCCGGTCATTCCGGGGCCGTTTTTTCAAGTCTCGTATCGATTGCCTGGGTGATTTTTTTCAATTGGACGTACCCTTCGTCGATCATCTCACCGTCAAGCAGGACGAGCGGATAAAAATAGACATCGTCTTTTAAAGCCAGAATCCAGTCATCTTCAACTGGCGCGGCTTCGAAATCGACATATTCAAACGTCAATGCCGTCTCATATTTCCGTCCGAGAACGGCCTGCAGCCAACTGTAGGTCTCTTCCGAACTTGGTGCCCCGACGCAGCTCGGACACGTCTGTGCGGCGCCATATACTTTGATTTCCATCACTTGTCCCCCTCTTCCTGTTGCACTTCTTTTTTAGTATACAAGTTTTCCAGATTGAGAACATTTTTCAACCCTGTTACAATGATGCTATAAGAAAGGATGTGTTTACGCATGGAAATGTTTGATCAAGTAAACGAAGTACTCGAAAAATTGCGTCCGTTCCTTCTTCGTGACGGAGGAGACGTTGAACTCGTAGATGTAGAAGACGGTATCGTCAAACTCCGTTTGATGGGAGCTTGCGGCAGCTGCCCAAGTTCAACAATCACACTGAAGGCTGGTATCGAACGTGCCCTACTTGAAGAAGTAGCCGGCGTCGTTGAAGTCGAACAAGTCTTCTAAATCGGTAAAATCCCCACTGACATCTGTCAATGGGGATTTTTTTGTTCACAAGATCCATTCCGCCAATGTATCGACCATATACGTCGGTTGAGCATCCTGCCCTTGAATGAAGACCGGCGTATGGACACCGGAGTTGACATGCATCGTCCGGATACCACCATTGATGCCGAACAGAATGTCCGTATGGTAGTTATCACCGATCATGATGAGGTCTTCTTTCGCGAGACCAATCATCTCAGCTGCGATATTAATCATCACCGGTTCCGGTTTCCCGATATAAAACGGTTCTTTTTCCGTCGTTACCCGTAAGACGGACGTCAACGCACCATTCCCCGGTAAAAAGCCACGCTCGGTCGGAATCGCGATATCTCCGTTCGTCGAGATGAAGCGGGCTCCTGCACGAATTGCCAGTGCTCCGATTGCTAACTTCTCATACGTAATTTGACGGTCGAGACCGATGACGACATAATCGGCATGCTCGTCTGCGACGACCTGTAGGCCTTGACGCTCGAGGGAATCAATCAATCCACCTTCTCCAATCGCATAGACCTTCGCACCCGGATCGAGTTCTGCGATGTAGCGACCTGTCGCCATCGCACTCGTCAAGACGTGCTCCGCGTTCGAATGGACACCCATGCCACGTAATTTTTCAGCGACCGCTTCCGCCGTCATCGAGGCATTGTTCGTAACGAACAGATATGGCACCCCTTGCTCTTGCAGACGATTTACGAAATCAACCGCTTCTTTGACAGGTTCTGTCCCGTTATACATCGTTCCATCCAAATCAAACAAATATCCTTTTGCTTTCATCCTGGCTCACTCCTCATTTGGTAAAAATGCAGAGACCGGTCCGAGTTCTGTTTCTAAATAGTGTCGGACGGCTTCCGGAAAACGACGCAACTGCGTTTCTTCTTCCAAAAGAACATCCCGGATCTCTGCTGTGCTCGATGTCGTAAATTCACGGACAATCCGTGTCCGCAGGGCGACGATCCGTTTCAGACTCGTCGCCAGCGGCGCATCCACGACCCGTTCATCTTCTAAAATCATGACGATATCTTCATAACTTCCCGGATCACGCATGATGAAACCATCAATCATACTGTTCCCCACATCGATGATACTTTCGATCACCAAAAATCCGATCCGTTCCCACGCCAGTGAAACCGTCAACGCATCCCCTGTTAATTCCTTGCTTTGACGCAGCGCGGTTTCAAAACAAACCACCGTTTGTTCAATTTTTTCACGATTTACGAAATACATCCAGCATTCCCCCTCACATCCTTCATTTTAGCTCTATCCGCGGGACATGAAAAGCAGAAAGGCTGTTTGCATCACATTCCTCAATGTGTTATCCTCAATTTAGATTTTTACGAAAATAGTATGTCACATTAGGTGACTTGGAGGTTATTCATAGATGGAACGGGAATTAGCATTAGAAATCGTCCGAGCAACAGAAGCAGCAGCACTAGCATCCGCCAAGTGGATTGGTCGTGGGAAAAAGAACGAAGCCGATGATGCGGCAACGACTGCCATGCGCGAAGTCTTAAATACCGTCAACATGGCGGGAACCGTCGTCATTGGCGAAGGGGAACTCGACGAAGCACCGATGTTATTCATCGGTGAAAAAGTCGGAACTGCCAACGGACCGGTCGTCGATATCGCCGTCGATCCGCTTGAAGGGACGAACATCGTCGCCAAAGGTCTCGGTAACGCCATGGTCGTCATTGCGGTCGCGGATGAAGGTGCCCTGCTCCACGCACCAGATATGTACATGGATAAACTGACCGTCGGACCGAACTTAAAAGGACATGTCTCACTCGACGATCCACTCGAAGTCATCATTCAAAAAGCAGCGGAACTGAATCAAAAACGAATCGAAGACGTCACCGTCATCATGCAGGATCGTCCGCGTCATGATCATTTCCGGGAAGCAGCGATGCGCGTCGGCGCTCGTGTCCGTCTCTTTGAGGATGGAGACGTTTCGGCAGGAATCGCCCCGCTCTCTCCTTCAACCGGAATCGACATCTTCATCGGAACGGGTGGCGCACCGGAAGGCGTCATCACAGCAGCTGCCGTCAAGGCAATGGGCGGCGACATGCAGGCCCGTCTGCATCCGATGAATGAAGAAGAAACGGCGCGTGTCATCCGAATGGGACTTGCCGATCCGCTGCAATTGTTGACGCTCGACGATCTGATCAAGAGTGATGACTGCATCTTTGCTGCAACCGGCGTGACGACAGGGGAGATGCTCGACGGCGTCCGCTTCTTGACGGACGATATCGTCGAAACGACGTCACTCGTGATGCGTTCAAAAACACGGACGATCCGAAAGGTCATCGCAGAACATAGCCTTTCGCGTAAACCGTACTTGCAAAAAGTTCCCCAAACCCTTTAATCTAAGCAGAGATGAAGGAAATGAGGGAACTGACAGATGATGCAAGAACGTGATTTTTTATATGATGAAGTCGAACAAACCAAAACCCGGTTCGTTTGTTGGATTGGCGAGACGAGCCGCTTCGATTTGGCCATCACCCACTCCGAGCACTTCTTCGGCAAGATTTTGGTGCTGAACCTGTTGTCGAACCGGTTTGCGATCATCGGTCCGGACGACTTTGACGAGCCGGGCTACATCGCTCATGCCTTTGATTTAGAAGATGAGGCGGCAGACGAGCTCGAGGGCTACCTGCGCGACTACATCGGACTATAAAAAAACAGCCAGCTCCCAAAGGAGTTGGCTGTTTTGCTGTTACAGTAACCGGTCGTTCCGCTCATTGAGCGTGTTTGGACCACTGAAAACGTTCGTATTATCCGATTCATCGTGGGCTTTCCGCTCAGAATGTTGATCTGCTTCATCGCCGACGAGTAAGACGAATTGTCCCTCTTCCGCTGCTTTGTTGGCACGGTTGACATCCTCTTTCGTCAATCCGCTCGCTTCAAGCACATCGCTGTGTGAAGAAGATCCGGCACTGTCCTTTTTAAAGATGCCTTTGATCTCTTGCCAGAGATTCATATGGTCTTCCTGCGACAGACGCGTCGATGTTTGTTGATTGTTCAGATCTGCCAATTCTTCGATCTGTTCCAGATCATATCGATCATGGGCAATGACTTTTAAATCTGTTGAAACAACTCCTGCGACACGTAAATCATGAACAGCACTGACGACTTCTGGTACTGAATGGTAGATTCCGACGATTCTCATGGATAGTTCCCCCTATAGGTGCGTAATACTATACTATTAGCCGAAAACACCTAATCGGAAACATCCTTTCAAATGTCATTTTGATTACTGTTCGCTTTTGACTTCGTTTACTTCTTCTTTTTCCGCCGAAAACTTCCGTTTCAGTTTTAACGTATTCGCTGAAGATCCGTCGAAGCGAGGTGGTGCTTCTTCTCCTTCTACGAATTCCATCCGTTTGACGATAAAATACGCACAGCCGAAATTGCAGTATTCGTACAAATAATCCGCCACGTGGGAGATTTTTGTATCAAACGTTGCTTTTTCATGGTTGTCTTCATAGAATCCACGGAGGCGCAATTGCCCGTGTCCCCAATCTCCGACGATGTAGTCGTATTTTTCGAGCACATCACTAAACCGGCCGATGAATGCTTCTTCGTTGAATCCTTCTCGTTTTTCTTCGACGATTTCATATCTTTCACGATTGACTTGTATCATTTTTCCACCCCCTGCTTCCTTTATCTTACCATAATCATACTTGAAAACGAATCGTCAGACAGCAGAAAACCGTCCTCGCACGCAGCGTGGACGGTCCTGGATCATCAATCAATTGGTAGAGCCGCTTTATTTTTTTTCGCAGCGTTGACTTGTTCGTCAGCATGGTACGACGAACGGACAAGCGGACCGGCCTCACAATGCGAGAAGCCTTTTCCGAGCGCAATCTGTTTTAATTCAGCAAATTCTTGTGGCGTGTAGTACTTGATGACATCCAAGTGCTTTTTCGTCGGTTGGAGATACTGACCAATCGTCATGATGTCGACGTCGTTCGCACGCAGGTCGTCCATCGTCTGTAAGATTTCGTCCCACGTTTCCCCAAGTCCGAGCATCAGACTCGATTTCGTCGGAATTTCCGGTGCGAGTTCTTTTGAACGACGCAGGAATTCAAGTGTCCGGTCGTACGTTGCTTTCGCCCGGACCGTCGGTGTGAGGCGGCGTACCGTCTCGATGTTGTGGTTCATGATGTCCGGCTTGGCTTCGATCAGCGTCTGTAACGCGTCAAAGTTCCCACCCATGTCGGACGGTAAGACTTCAATCGATGTCTCCGGATTCATACGACGCACTTCACGCACCGTCTCCGCGTAAACACCGGCCCCGAAGTCATTTAAATCATCACGGGCAACTGCTGTGATGACCGCATGTTTCAGATTCATCAGACGAACGGATTCCGCCACTCGTTTCGGTTCTTCTAAGTCGAGTTCGTTTGGTCGACCCGTCGTGACGGCACAAAAACGACAAGCCCGTGTACAGATGCTTCCAAGAATCATGAACGTTGCCGTCCGGCGCACGGCCCAACATTCATGAATGTTCGGACATTTCGCTTCCTCACATACCGTGTGGAGCTTTTTCTCGCGCATCATACTTTTGAGTTCTGTGTATGTCTCATTCGTGTTCAACTTGATTTTCAACCACTCTGGTTTACGTTGTATCTCTCCGCGTCCCATGAATCGGTTTCCCCCTTTATCCGTAAAAGCTGACCTGATTTCTGTTACAGTATAACAAATATTCAGTGTTTGCGGACGGGTAATTCACCAAATTCTGACTTCTCCGATAAGCGATTGAACAACAGATCCCGCAAGAGTTCCGGCATGAAATATTCTTTCGGCATTTCTTTAATTTCCGGGAATAAAGGACCAAATGTAAACATGTCCGGGAGAACGACGGTATAGGTCTTTGTATTGTCAATGTGTTGATGATTTCCAGCATAATGCATTTTGCCCATCAATTTACCACGGAAACCGAGACCACGAACCTTTAATTGTTCGAAGCGTTCGGTTTCGACTTCGTCGATAAACGCTTTTAATTCGACACCGGTCATCGTCACCTTACACGGATTGATCGGATGCGGACAAAGCCGGTGCAGATCAAACGATGAGACCGGTCCCGGGGACAAGGAGCCAAGCAACATGCCGGCCGGCACACAGGCGAGGTCCGCCTGACACCAGTCGCGCATCGTATCCGCGAGCAGTTGTGTAAACGGGGACGGATTGAACCAGTCATTCGCCAGACCTGATGTCCGTCCAATCGGTTGTTTCATCTGACGTTCCGCTAAATACTGTTCTTTATCGAGTAAGACCGATGTCGCCTCGTCTGCCGGATAAGCTTCAAGCGGATGCAGGACAGCCTCTTTTTCTCCTGTATCCGTGTTTAAGTAGATTTCACCTGCATACTGACCGTACTTTCCAGCCTGGGCAATCAACACCCCGTTTTTGACGACCCCGTCATCAAGGACGTGGTGCGTATGCGCTCCGATGATCAAATCGAGCTCCGGGAAACGTTCCGCCAGTTCTTCATCCTGATAAAACCCAAGATGACTTAAACAAATCAAGACGTCGACTTGATCCCGCAAGGCTTCGATTTCACGTGCTGCCGCCTCCAACGGATCTTCAATCGTCCATCCGAGTAAGGCATACAGCTCGTAATAGGGAGCCGTCAGCCCAAAAATCCCGACTTTTCCCGTCGGTAAGTGTTGAATCATCCCGGCTTTCGCAAACGGTGCCGCCAAGTTCGAGACGAGGACCGGGAACGTCGCGTCCGTATATAAGTCCGCCAACCAATCATGCGGAAACGTAATGCCTTCATTGTTTCCGATCGTGACGGCCGTCGGGGACAGTTCATTTAATAGATGCGTATTGATTTTACCTTGCGTCGCTTCCGTCGCCGGTGCGACCCGGTCCGCATGGTCTCCTAAATCGAAGACGAGGGAATCGTACGTCCGGTGTTCTTTCATGAACGACATATAGCGAGGCCACATATCAAAGTGTGAATGCAGATCGTTATAATGAATGACGTGTAACTTCACGCTCAAGCCTCCTCTAGGTGTTAAAACAGGGAAATTTGCCGGGGCGCAAGCGATTCATAATCAAGACCTAAAATCTCGATCAATCGTTTGGCGTTTGGTACGGCGTCTCCTGCTGAGTTGTTGTTAAAGAAAACATACACGTCTTTTGCCTGTTCGGCAAGTGAACGGATGTGTGTCGCCAAACCTTGCAGTTCTTCTTCCGAGTAACGGTACAGACAACGGACCTTCCGCCAGTCCTCACTGCTTTGACCGGGCTTCTTGAGCCATCCGTTGATATTACGGCCGTGCAGACGGACAAATGCCGTCTCCTGTGTCACGACGGGAACAAACGGCACAGACCCATCTTCCGTCTGCGGTTCATCACAGATCGTATGGATGAACTGATGCTCCGCCAAAAAACGCAGCGTCCGCTCTTGGTAAGCTTCCGAATACCAGGACGGATTCCGAAACTCGATCGCGACAGGAAGACCGGCCAGCGACTTCCGGATCGTCCGAAGATACTCGAGATGGACTTTACTGACATCAAACCAAGGCGGGAGCTGGACGAGAATTGCTGCAATCTTCCCACTCTGTCGCATCGGTTCAATCGACGCGAGGTATTGTTCAAAGATTGGACCAAGCGGATCCTTGTTTTCCCGGTCATGACCACTCATCGCCCGGTGGACCTTGACGATGAACCGGAAGGCATCCGGTGTTTCCGCGACCCATTTTTGGTAGTTCCGTTCCGGTTGAATCGCATAATACGTTGAATCGACCTCGACTGCCGGAAAATGGCCCGCGTAGGCAGCGAGCTTCTCTTTCCGGTCTTGTGGTGTCGGATAGAGGCTGTCGTGATCGCCCCAACCGGTCACGCCGACATAAATCATCCTTCCCCCTCCTCATCTATGTGCGCTTCATATTTTTTATCATAGCATAGCGGAATCGGGAATTTCTTCTTCAAGACTCGTCTTCGAAAAGACGTGTGTTCTTCATATAAAAAACAAGCAAATCCTTCCTACTCCTTCAAAAATAAGGAGAAAAAGACTGCTTGTTTCGTGGATTCATTGATGATCATAAGGAGTCGGTTCGGACCCGTTCATACGTCAACGCGATGCAACTGGAAGCAAAGGTTTGCTGATCAACGAGCCGCAAGGACAACGATTGCTCAAACAACGGAAACATCCGCTTGCCGCCGCCGAGTAAGACGGGATAGATGACGACATGGTACTGATCGATTAAGTCCAAGCGGACGGCTTCTGCCGCAAGCGTCGCCCCGCCGATCGCGATTTTCTTCCCGGGTGCCTGCTTCAATGCTGCCAGTTCCTCCGCCAGTGGTCTCGTCGCAAGTCGGGCATTGCCCTTGACTGCTGTCATCGTCTCGGAGAACACGATTTTCTCAAGCGCTTGCCATGTCTTCGCATAAGCTACGATGATGGGATCGGTGTCCGTTTGATCCGCCGTCTCCCAGTACTGCATCATCTCGTACAGGCGACGTCCATAGACATGGGTATCAAATTCTGTCTCGTAGTCATTAAAATACTGATGCAGCTCAGCGTCCGGTGACGCAAACGCGATGCTGCCCGACGCATCCTCGATGTACCCGTCGAGCGAGACTTGAAAAGAATAAATGAGTTTACGCATCATAACTCCCTCCTTTTTCAATCCTTTACCCGTTTTTAGCTGTTCACGAAAAAAACTCCCTCATCTGTTGATGAGAGAGTAGAAAAATTATCCGATTGAACCTTCCATCTCGAACTTGATGAGACGGTTCATTTCGACCGCATATTCCATCGGCAATTCTTTTGTGAACGGCTCGATGAAGCCCATGACGATCATTTCAGTTGCTTCTTCTTGTGAAATCCCGCGGCTCATCAGGTAGAACAATTGCTCTTCTGAGACCTTCGACACCTTCGCTTCGTGTTCAAGCGAAATGTTATCGTTGAGAATTTCGTTATACGGAATTGTATCTGATGTCGATTGGTTGTCCATGATCAGCGTGTCACATTCGATGTTCGAACGTGCGCCTGTCGCTTTACGACCAAAGTGGACGATCCCACGATACGTTACTTTCCCACCGTGTTTTGAAATCGACTTCGAGACGATCGTCGACGATGTGTTCGGTGCAAGGTGAATCATCTTCGCGCCCGCATCTTGGTGTTGACCTTTACCTGCGATGGCGATTGATAATGTCATACCACGTGAACCTTCACCTTTAAGGATGACGGCCGGGTATTTCATCGTCAATTTCGAACCGATGTTACCATCGACCCATTCCATCGTCGCGCCGGCTTCACAGATCGCACGTTTCGTAACGAGGTTGTAGACGTTGTTCGCCCAGTTTTGGATCGTCGTATAACGGCAGTACGCGTTTTTGTTGATGAAGATCTCAACGACTGCTGAGTGAAGCGAGTTCGTCGTGTAGACCGGTGCCGTACATCCTTCGACGTAATGAACCGATGCTTCTTCGTCAACGATGATCAACGTCCGCTCGAATTGACCCATGTTTTCCGAGTTGATCCGGAAATAGGCTTGAAGCGGCGTATCCATCTTGATACCTTTTGGTACGTAGATGAATGAACCACCCGACCAGACCGCTGTGTTGAGGGCAGCGAACTTGTTATCCGTCGGCGGAATCAATTTACCGAAGTACTCACGGAATAAATCTTCGTTTTCTTTGAGTGCTGTATCTGTATCTTTGAAGACGATCCCTTGATCTTCCAGTTCGCTCTTCATGTTGTGATACACGACTTCTGATTCATACTGTGCCGAAACACCCGCGAGGTATTTTTGCTCAGCTTCCGGGATTCCGAGTTTGTCAAACGTACGTTTGATTTCTTCCGGTACTTCATCCCATGATTTTTCAGCACGTTCTGATGGTTTAACATAATACGTGATGTCATCAAAACGAAGATCTGATAAATCGCCGCCCCATGCTGGCATTGCTTGTTCGTTGAAAATCTTGAGTGATTTCAGACGGAAATCAAGCATCCATTGCGGTTCTTCCTTCATTTTCGAGATCGTCTCGACGACTTCTGTCGTCAAGCCACGTCCAGAACGGAAGATCGAGATATCGCGATCGTGGAAACCATATTTATAATCGCCAATTTCAGGCATGTTCTTAGCCATGTTCGTTTCCTCCTCTTACTTACTGACCGAAGTTTACTTCCCTTCTTCGACGCCGCGTTCGAGCGCCTTCCAGGCAAGTGTCGCACACTTGATTCGTGCCGGGAATTTCGTCACACCAGACAGTGCTTCCGCGTCTCCCAGATCAAATTTCTCATCGTCGTAGTCTTTTCCTTGAACCATCTCAGAAAAGACATGAGCGAGTTGTAATGCTTCTTCGACTGTTTTTCCTTTGACGGCCTGTGTCATCATCGACGCAGACGCCATGCTGATCGAACACCCTTCGCCGTCGAACTTCGCATCTTTGACGATCTCGTCTTCGATCGCGAGTTGCAGACGGATTGTGTCGCCACAAGTCGGGTTGTTCATATCGATCGTCACACCACCGTCAATCGCACCACGATTGCGGGGCGTTTTATAGTGGTCCATGATCACTTGACGGTACAAGTGATCGAGATTGTTAAAATCCATGACTGAAATACTCCTTCGTTTGGTGAAGTCCTGTCACCAGAGCGTCTACTTCTTCCTTTGTATTATACAGGTAAAAGCTTGCTCGTGCTGTTGAACTGGCTCCGAGCCAACGCATCAGTGGTTGGGCACAGTGATGACCGGCACGTACGGCGATGCCTTGCATATCGAGTACGGTCGCGACATCATGTGCGTGGACATCCCCGAGATTAAAGGTGACGAGACCCACCCGTTCTTCCGGACCGTAAATCGTCAGTCCTTCGATGCCACGCATTTGTGCCATCGCGTACTGGGCAAGCTCACGTTCGTGGGCTTCGATGTTACTGAGTCCGATTTGTTCCAGGAAATCGATTGCTGCCGACAAGCCGACAGCTCCTGCGATGATCGGTGTTCCTGCTTCGAAGCGATACGGTGATGGTTTGAACGTCGACTCTTCAAGCCCGACGTAGTCAATCATCTCGCCTCCGAATTCGACCGGCTCCATCGCATTGAGTAATGCTTTTTTGCCGTACAGGACGCCGATACCGGTTGGCCCGCACATCTTATGTGCCGAAAACGCCAGGAAATCACAATCGAGATCCGTGACATCGATTTGTTGGTGCGGTGCACTTTGCGCTGCGTCGACGACCATGACGGCCCCGACTGCGTGCGCCAGCTGTGTCACTTCTTTGATCGGGTTGATCGTCCCGAGGACGTTCGAGACATGCGCCATCGCGACGACCTTCGTCCGATCAGAAATTTGTGCTTTGACCGCTTCGATCGTCACACGACCGTCCGCTGTCAAATCGACATATTTCAGTTTTGCTTTTTTCTTTTTCGCGACTTGTTGCCACGGAATCAAGTTCGCATGGTGCTCCAGGTACGTGACGACAATCTCGTCCCCTTCTTCGACATGCTCCATTCCGTAACTCGACGCGACGATATTGATCGCCGTTGTCGTCCCGCGGGTAAAGATAATCTCTTCATGGTGTTGCGCCTTGATGAAACGACGTACGTTCTCACGCGCACCTTCGTACGCATCCGTCGCTCGTGTTCCGAGCGTATGGACGCCACGGTGCACATTCGAATGAACCGTCTTGTAGTAGTTGTCAATCGCCTCAATGACGACGAGCGGCTTTTGTGAAGAAGCCGCACTATCTAAATAGACGAGTTTCCGGTCATTAACCTGTTGGTCAAGAATCGGAAACTGATTGCGGATGGATGCATCGATTCCCATATTAGTTTACTTTCCCTTCGATCACTTGAACGAGACGTTCTTTGACAGAGTCAATCGCGAGTTCTGAAACGACCGGTTGTAAGAAACCATGAACGACAAGACGTTCTGCTTCTTTACGTGATAAACCACGGCTCATCAAGTAGTAGAGTTGGAGTTCGTCGACACGGCCGACAGATGCCGCGTGTCCTGCCATGACATCATCTTCATCAATCAAGAGGATCGGGTTCGCGTCACCACGTGCCTTTTCAGACAACATGAGCACACGTTCCGTCTGCACACCGTTTGATTTTGAAGCGCCATGGTGAATCATTGATGTTCCGTTGAAGATCGATGTTGCTGAATCTTTTTGAACACCGTGAATCAAGATGAAACCTTCCGAACCTTTACCAAAATGGTCTGTCCGGACGTTGAAGTTTTGTTTTTGATCGCCACGACCAACCGTTACGGCCTTCGTGTCCGAGAACGAATCGTTACCGACGAGGTGTGTTTTCGTTTCTGTGATCGTGTTTCCGTCATTCATGTGACCGAGTGCCCATTCGAGCTTCGCGCCTTGTTTGACGACACCGCGACGGTTCATATAGGTGACAGCACCTTTGCTGAGTGTGTCGACACCACCGAAGAGGACTTTGGCGTTGTCTTCGACGAACACTTCCGTGACGACGTTGACGTTGTGTGCTTCTTCACCGTAAGAGACGAAGTTTTCGATATACGTCAGTTCGCTGTCCGCATCCGCAACGATGATTGCGTGATGGTAAAGTGCACCGCCTGCTTGCTCCAGCGTATAGATCGCTTGCATCGGAACCGTCAACTTCAAGCCTTTTGGTACATAAAGGAACGTACCGCCGTTCATGAGTGCCGCGTTGAGTGCTGCGAGACGGTCTTCATTGACGTTGACGCCTTCTGTCATGAAGTATTTCTCGATCAGTTCCGGGTGATGTTTCATTGCGTCTTCGAGTGTCGTGAAGATGACACCGTTCGCCGCTTCGCTGTTTTGCGCGTGAACGAGTTGTCCGTTGCGCGTGATCAGCATATGGTCACGGTTTTCACCGATCAATGTTTCGATATCCGGTGTCAGACCTGTTACTGTCTCAAGATCTGCTGTTCCCTCTGTGAAGTTCCAGCCACCGATTTTGATTTTTTCTACTTTTGGCAATGCGAGCGTTGGGGCAAGATCCAGTGCGTCTTGACGCTTAGAGATCATCCAAGCGGGTTCCCCTAAGCGAGTCGCACGTTCTGCCACTGCCTCGCGATTTACTGCAAGATTCAGTTCTACAGTCATCATGCTTCCTCCCTCGTCTTACGCTTTTGTTTCGATTTCGACTTCTTCGATGCCGAGTTCTTTTTTAACCCAGTCATAACCTTCTGCTTCTAAACGGTGTGCCAGTTCTTTTCCACCTGACATGACGATTTTTCCGCCCATCATGATGTGGATGAAGTCTGGCTCGATATAGTTCAAGAGGCGTTGATAGTGCGTGATGATCAAGCAGCCGAATTCAGGTGAACGCATTTCGTTGACACCTTTTGCGACGACTTTAAGCGCATCGATATCAAGACCTGAATCGATTTCGTCAAGGATGGCGATGGCTGGTTTCAACATCGTCATTTGGAGGATTTCATTCCGTTTCTTCTCTCCGCCTGAGAAACCTTCGTTGAGGTAACGGTGTGCCATTTCGCCCGGCATTTCAAGAAGACCCATTTGTGCGTCGAGTTGACGGATGAATTTCATGAGTGAGATCTCATCGCCTTCTTCGCGGCGTGAGTTGATTGCTGAACGCAAGAAGTCTGAGTTCGTGACACCACTGATTTCGCTTGGGTATTGCATCGCGAGGAACATACCTGCTTGTGCGCGTTCGTTGACTTCCATCTCGAGGACATCTTCGCCGTCGAGTGTGACTGAACCAGACGTTACTTCGTAAGTCGGGTGACCCATCAATGCTGATGCAAGTGTCGATTTACCAGTCCCGTTTGGCCCCATGACCGCGTGGATTTCGCCGCCTTTGATTTCTAAGTTGACGCCTTTCAAGATTTCTTTGCCGTCGATTGCGACGTGTAGATCTTCAATCTTCAAGTGTGAAGCCTTCATGTAGAATCCCTCCATCTATTCATTTCGTGTCTGACGATTCAGTTCACGAGAGTTACTAATTTAGTATCATTCTAATCTTAATGAATCATACCACATTATTCAAGCGTCATCGCTCATGGTTTTTTCTCAAAACAAGCGTCTTTACTGAGAATGACTTTAAAGTGAGACGACTTCCTTCTCTTCTTCCACTTTCGATTGTCGGTGAACCCGCTGTGACAGTAAGAGCAGTGGGATACCGAGTAATGTCAAGAGCGCTAAGGCACCAAAAATCGGCAGTGGTCGATCTGCGCCAAAATAAAGTAACAATTGACCGCCGACGACCGGTCCGACCGATTGTCCGATTGACGTCAAGCCCATCGCGCCAAAATAACTTCCCCGTAATTCCGGCGTCGCAAAGCTGTCGGTCAAGATATCTGTCATCGTGAACATCATCACTTCCCCGCATGTGAAGATGAACATCGCGCCGATCATCAACCAGACCGTACCGGCTGTTCCCATGACGAACAAACCGACGGCGACGGTCGCAATGCCGACCGTGATCGACACGAGCGGTGACGTCTTGACGCCGAACTTCATGATCGGGTACTGGACGACGAGCACGGTGATCGCGTTAATCGTAATCAATAAGGCAAACAAACTCGTCCCGCCTGACAATAACGTCGTCGTCGTCAAAAACTGCGGCAACGTCGAGTTGAACTGACTGTACCCGAAGACGCCGAAGATGATGCCGGCGAGCGCGAACGTAAAGGCGATGTCCGTCTTCAGCAGACGGACCGTTGCGCCGAACGACACTTTTTTCCCGCCATGACTTTCTGTGATCGGATACCGCTTGAACAGGATGAAAGTGGCGACGCCGTAGCCGAGATAGACGAACGCTGTAATATAGAAGGTAATCGCTGTATTTCCGGCACTGAGCAACAACGCAATCCCCGGTCCGATTGCGGCTGCGATGTTGATGCACGTATAACGGATGTTAAAAACGAACAGCCGGTTCTCTTCCTCCGTCGTATCACTGATCAACGCCCGCGCCGACGGTTCGAAGACGGACCGGAACACGCCGTTCAGAGCACTTAAGACAAAAAACGCCCAAAACGTCTCGACTTGTGCCAGTCCGATGAAGACGAGGACAAATCCAAAGGTTCCGCTCAGCATCATCGTCCGCCGGCCATACCGATCGGATAACGTTCCGCCGATGAAGCTCATGACGAGACTCGCGATGGCCGAGATACTGAGAATCCAACCGACATCAACCGGGCTGAACTTTAAGACGACGGATAAGTAAATCGCAAAAAACGGCATCGTGATGAATGTCCCGAGCCGGGCGAAAAACGTGCCGAGCAAAACCCCGATCGTCAATGGATGAAGCTGTTTCAAACGTTGCATGCAGATCCCCCCCTTTAAACAAAAAAATAATGCATCCTTCCATTATATAGGAAGAATGCATCGATTGAGCAGATTATTTGCTGACCGGAACGACAGCACCTTTATATTTTTCTTTAATCCAAGCTTGTGTTTCTTTCTCATGAAGAATGTCTAAGAGCGTCGTGACACGTTTGTCTTTCTCGTCGCCGTCACGCGTCACGATGATGTTGACGTATGGCGAAGACTCGTCTTCAAGCGCGATTGTATCTTTAAGCGGGTTCAACCCATTGTCGATCGCGTAGTTCGTGTTGATCAAGACAGCATCGCCTTCGTTGTTTTTGTAGGCTTGCGGCAAGAGTGATGCTTCAATGTTCGTTTTAAATTTAATTTTCTTTGGATTTTCTACGATATCTTTCAATTGTGCATCTGTTGTTTTACCGTCTTTTAGTTTGATGAGTCCTTCGTTTTGAAGGAATGTCAAAACGCGTCCACGTTCTGCGACGTTTGAGCTCGTTAAGATCGTTGCGCCTGTTGGTAATTTGTCAAGTGACTTGTACTTCTTAGAATAGACACCGAGTGGTTCAACGTGAACGCCGCCGGCACTTTCAAATTTATAGTCTTTGTTTTCTTTTTCTTGTTGCTCAAGATACGGTACGTGTTGGAAGTAGTTCGCGTCGATTTCTTTTTCAGCAAGTGCTTTGTTCGGTAACACGTAATCTTGGAATTTCTTGATTTCGAGTTTGTAGCCTTTTGCTTCATATTCTTTTTGAACGTGCTCCAAGATTTCAGCATGGGGAACGTTTGATGCTCCGATGACGAGTGTTTTTGAATCGCCGCTGCCTGATGAAGATTCTTCTCCACATGCTGCAAGGCTGACTGCTAAGACCGATACTGCTGCTGTGCCGACAAATTTTTTCCAAAGTTTCATGAATGATTCCTCCAATGAATTAAAGTTAGTATTATCGTTTATCGATTGCTTTGACGAGCAAATCACCAATAATCTGAATAATGAAGACGATGACGAGAATCAGCAGTGTCGCGATAACGGTGATGTTATTTTGTGAGCGCTGGAAGCCTTCGATGAAGGCCATGTCGCCCAGTCCACCACCACCGGCTAACCCGGCCATTGCCGTGTAACCGACGAGTGCGACGAGTGTTACGGTAATACCTGAAACGATTGCCGGAAGAGCTTCCGGAATCAAGACTTTATAGATGATTTGGAACTTCGTTGCGCCCATCGATTCGGCAGCTTCAATGACCCCTTTATCAACTTCACGAAGAGCGAGTTCGACCATCCGGCCGTAAAACGGTGCTGCACCCAGAATTAACGCCGGTAACGCAGCGGTCGGTCCTAAAAATGATCCGACAATGATTTTCGTAATCGGGATCAACAAGATTAATAAAATGATAAACGGAATCGAACGGAAGATATTGACTAAAAAACTGAGGACAGAATACAATGCTCGGTTCTTGAATAACAATTCTTCGTTTGTCGCGTATAACAATAGACCGATAACCAATCCGAGGATAAACGTCGCGAGCCCTGCAACAGCCGTCATATAGACTGTACTACCGGTTGCTTCCCAGACCATATCCCAATCCACATCTGCAAAAAATGTACTCATCGGTGATCCACCTCCACTTCAACGTCACTCGCTTGAAGTTTGGCGATGACCGCTTGTGTTTCATGTTCGGCACCGATCAACTGAATGAACAGCGTCCCAAGGGCGCCATCTTGCGTCTGTCCGACGTTCCCGCCAATGATATTAAATAATAAGGTCGAATCTTTCATGACTTCGGCAAGAATCGGGCTTTCAGCAGTTGAACCCACAAACGTCAACTGAACGATTTTCCCGGTCGGATACCGTTCCCGTAATTTCGCAAACGTCAATTCGTTTTCTGACGAAGACGTCAACTGTTTCACGAACTCTTTTGTCATCGCTTGTTTCGGATGACGGAAGACTTCGGCGACCGGTCCTTGTTCGACGATTTTCCCGGCTTCCATGACGGCGACCCGGTTACAGATTTTCTGAATGACGTGCATCTCATGCGTGATCAAGACGATGGTCAGTTTCAGTTTTTTGTTGATGTCGACAAGCAACTCTAAAATCGAGTCCGTCGTTTTCGGATCAAGCGCACTTGTCGCTTCGTCACATAATAAGACGTCCGGGTTCGACGCCAGTGCCCGGGCAATCCCGACCCGTTGTTTTTGTCCACCCGAAAGTTGAGACGGGTAAGCACCTTCACGTCCGTCGAGTCCAACGAGTTGAATCAGCTCGGCGACCCGCTCTTTACGGCGTGCTTTCGGATAACCGCCGAGTTCGAGCGGGAACATGATGTTTTCTTCAACCGTCCGCGACCACAGCAGGTTAAAGTGCTGGAAGACCATCGAGACGTTTTTGCGAACACCGCGTAATTCTTTTGGACGTAACGTCGTCATTTCGACCCCGTCGATTTGGATTGAGCCACTTGTCGGAGCTTCTAACATATTCAGCAATCGGATCAAGGTGGATTTCCCTGCTCCCGAATAACCGATTATTCCAAAAATTTCACCGCGCTCGATTGTTAAGTCGACATTGACGACGGCTTCAACCGATCCGCGCTTCGAGCGATAAATCTTTCCTACATCCTGTAAGCGAATCAATACTGTCCCTCCTAAACGTAAAAAAAGTGCGCACGTTTTAGAGCAAACGCGCGCACTTTTTCAGTACACAAAACCATTTGCTCTCATCTTGCAGACGTTCGTCTGCTGGAATTAGCACCACTTCGGAATAAATTCCGCGGTTGCCGGGTTTCATCGGGCCAGTCCCTCCACCACTCTCGATAAGAGTTATCGGTATTTAGTTATTTTTAATATAATCTGAATATTAGCAGGGCTTATTTTGCTTGTCAAACAGTTTTTTCTGAAACCGGCTGAAGCAGGCTGAACGCACGTGCTAAATCTTCTTTTAAGTCTTCTGCATCCTCAAGTCCAACCGAAATCCGGACAAGACCATCCGTGATGCCGAGCTCAGCGCGACGTTCTGCCGGAATCGAGGCATGTGTCATGCGTGCCGGAACAGAAATTAAGCTTTCAACAGCTCCAAGACTCTCAGCCAGCGTGAAGAAATGTGTCGCTTCGACGAGTTTCTCCGCGTTTTCCGCTGATCCGACATCAAAGCTGATCATGCCGCCAAATCCAGTCGCCTGTTTTTGTTGTGTCGCGTGACCCGGATGTGTTGGAAGTCCGGGATAGAAGATGTTCGAGACGACATCTTGTTCCTGTAAGAACTGAACAAGATCGTGTGACGTTTCTTCGATTGCATCCATTCGGATACCAAGTGTCCGTAAACCACGGACGAGCAGGAAGCTGTCCTGCGGTCCAAGAATACCACCTGTCGAGTTTTGAATGAAGTGAAGATCTTCACCGAGTGCATCGCTGTTGACGACGACGAGTCCGGCGACGACGTCTGAATGTCCGCCGATGTATTTTGTTGCACTGTGCAAGACGATGTCTGCACCGAGTGCAAGTGGTTGTTGCAAGTATGGTGTCGCAAACGTGTTGTCGACGACGAGTTTCAGATTATTGCGTTTCGCGATGTCAGCGACAGCAGCGATATCCGTGACTTTTAACAAGGGGTTCGTCGGTGTTTCGACATACAGCATCTTCGTGTTGTCTTGAACCGCAGCTTCCGTCGCGGCGAGATCCGTCGTGTCGACGAACGTCACTTGGATGTTGAACTTCGGCAAGACACGTTGCATCAAACGGAACGTTCCGCCGTAGACATCATCGGTCATGACGATATGGTCACCTGACTCCAGCAGGTTAAAGACAGCATGAATCGCAGCCATTCCTGATCCGAAGGCGAAGCCACGTGCGCCGCCTTCAAGGTCCGCGATCAATCGTTCGATGCTTGTCCGTGTCGGGTTGGCTGTCCGCGAGTATTCGTAACCTTCTTTTAATTGACCGATTTTCTCTTGTTTGTACGTACTCGTTTGATAAATCGGAGGTGTCACGGCACCAGTTGCTCGATCGACGCCTGTTCCTCCATGAATCAATGCTGTCTTTTTACGCATGTGTCTCGTCCACCTTTTCAAAGATTTGTTGGCTCAAATACCGTTCGGCACTGTCGGCGAAGACGGTGACGATGGTACTGCCGGGAAAACGTTCTGCAATATCAAGTGCTGCCGCGAGTGCCGCGCCGGCTGAACTGCCGACGAGCAGACCTTCACGTGCCGCTAATTCATGAACTTTCGTGAACGCGTCGTGGTCCGAAATCGTATGAATCTCATCGACCAGATCGCGGGAAACAAGGCTCGGCCATTTAGCCGTCCCGATGCCTTCCGTCTTATGCGGTCCGGCTGGTCCTCCGTTGAGGACAGAGCCTTCCGGTTCGACGATCGCGCCTTTTGTTCCAAGCCGCTCTTTCAAGTAGGCAGCGGTTCCTGCAAACGTTCCGCCTGACCCGCATCCGGCGACGAACCAATCGATGTGATCGAGTTCCGCCATCAGCTCAGGACCAAGTGTCCGCTGATATGTGACCGGATTTTCTTCGTTTTCGAATTGAAGCGGGACGTAGCTATTCGGAATCGTTTGTCCCAGTTCTTTTGCTTTATCAATCGCGCCTTGCATATCGAGTTCAGTCGGTGTGTTGACGACAGTCGCGCCGAGTGCCCGCATCAACGTCTGTTTCTCCTGACTGAATTTTTCAGGAACGACACAGATGACTTGTAAGTCGTATTTTTTAGCGGCGAGCGCCAAACCGATGCCGGTGTTGCCGGCAGTCGGTTCGATGATCGTTCCGCCTCGTGTCACATATCCTTGTTCGATAGCTGCATCAACGAGTTGAATGCCCAGGCGGTCTTTGACGCTGCCCCCAGGGTTCATCCATTCGAGCTTCGCCAAAATCCGCGTACCAGCAGGCAAATCGAATGAAGTAATCTCGTAAAGCGGCGTATTTCCGACGAGGTCCCGGACTGACTTCGCGATCATCCGAAGACGATGTCCCATTCATCACGACCGGCAAGCATTTTCTCGGCATAGTGCTTCGCTCCTTTAAGGTCGTGTGCGCTCGCAAATCCACATTGGACTTCGTTTTGCGCTGGAATTTCTTCTGCTGCTAAGACATCTTTTAATGTCTTCTCAACGAGTTCGCTCATTTTTTCGACGGAATCAAAGTTCATCATCGCCATGTAGAAACCTGTTTGGCAACCCATTGGCGAGACATCGATGACATCATCCGAATAGTTACGGATGTTTTCTGCGAGTAAATGTTCCAGTGTGTGCATCGCACGCATCGGCATTTGCTCGACGTTTGGTTGTGTGAAACGAATGTCGTATTTGACGACTTGGTCGACTTTTCCGTCTTTGTAACCGGCAACGCGAATATATGGTGCTTTGACTTTCGTATGGTCCAAGTTAAAGCTTTCTACGTTCATTTTTTTGATTGTCATGATTTATTCCCCCATTTTCTCGGCTTCTACGAGCCAGACGAAGTGATTGTATTGTGTGAATGTCACGTCAAATCCACGTGACGCAAAAATTTGTTCCATGACCGGAATCAGTGGATAAAACTCACGTTCCAAGTCTTCTGCCAAACCGTCGAATCCTTGTGCTTTCGCTTCAGTGATCGTCTGCAGACGCGCTTCTTCCGATACGAACATCGTGTCGGCGTAGACGATTTTTCCGTCTTGCGGCAAAATCTTCGCCATCAGATCAACTGCTTCTCCCTTTTCCTCATCCGTCAGATGATGAAACGCATAGGTCGAAACAAAACTTTTCGCATGGTCTGCCGTAAAGGAGAGGAAGTGTCCGTCCTGTACAGGTAACGCTGGAATCTTATCGATGAGAATTTCCCGCATCTCCGGACTCGGTTCCACCGCCAAAACGTCTTGATGCCGATCGAGCAACCGTTGGGTCAGGTTCCCTGTTCCAGCCCCGAACTCGACGACCGGTGAGATCGCTTTTGTTGCCACCGTATCTAATATTTCTTCATAACGACGAAAGACTTCTTTGTACTCCGGATCGTGCCCCGTAACCGTGTCGTCGTATGTTGACGCCCACTCTGTAAATACATCCATAAAACGTACTGTCATGCCTGTTCGTCCTCCGTATCTCTTTTTAATTCCGACTAATCGGATATGAATTAAAGTAATTTACCTTAATCGCATTGTAGCAGGGAGAATTCGGCTTGGCAAGGTGACTGCTCGAAAATCTTTCGAAAACAAAAAAAAGGCGCTGCCGGTGAACCGGCAACACGAATAATGTGGTTAGAAACACTACGAAGGAAAACCCAGCTCTGACACGAACTTCTTCGTTCGTCGTACCAGAGGACGGCGCCCTTTCGACATATAAACCAAACTGTCCTCGCATTCAGATCACCTGCTCCAATCCAGGATTGTCTTTTTGGGCCGCTTCGTCTTTGGGGGACGACTTAAGGGGAGACAAACAAACAACCTAGGATTTTGTTGAGCGGTTCTGTCGTGAAAAGAAACAGCCGATTTACATCTCTGCCAGACTTCCTATAAAGTATTTCTAGAAGTTGATATGAATATACCATTCATAATTTGTCATTGTCAACGCATTATTGTAAATATTCCGACAATTTAGCGTAAAGAGAAATCTTTTGGGGATTCCTCTTCTTATTCTGCACAAAACGCAAAGACATTTTGAACCGACTGAAACGCATAAAGCCTTGATACGACTTGATTATCCTCAATTTTTAACAAGGCGGGAACACTCATGACTTGAGCTTGTTCCAAAAACTCCGGAATGAAGTTTCCGTTCGCTTGTTGAATCCATTCCCCATCTTTTGTCGCTTCGACGATCTCAAGCATCCGACTAGCGATGGCACACGTCCCACACATCGGTGCATAGACATACAAAAAACCGTTTTCTGGTGCTGCTGTGACTTCCTTCATTAATCCCGTTCTCCCTTCCTCTTTCTTATCTTGTGCCAGTATACAGAAAAAAAGACGACGAGGAAACGAAATCGTTTCCTTGTCATCTTTTCGTTAAGTATTACTCGTTGATCATCGATTTGTAAGCAGCAGCGTCCATCAATGCTTCAACTTGTGCTTCGTCTGCGATCTCGATATCAACCATCCAAGCACCTTCGAATGGTGATTCGTTGACGAGTTCCGGGGAATCAGACAGTGATTCATTGATGGCAACGACTTTCCCTGAAATCGGTGCGTACAATTCGGATACCGTTTTCACGGATTCGACTGAACCAAACGGCTCGTTTGCCGAAATCGTATCTCCGACTTCCGGCAGTTCGACGAAGACGATATCGCCAAGTTCATGTTGCGCGAAATCCGTGATTCCGATTCGTGCCTTGTTTCCTGTTACTTCGACCCATTCATGCTCTTCCGAATAACGTAGATTGTCTTTGACTTGACTCATTTGCGATTCCCCCTGTGTTCGATAGTGGACTAACGCATTCAGTATACCAAATGAACTAGCCTTCTTAATACCATTTTCCTTGATAGAGTTCTTCTTTGAATCCGATTGTCACGTCTTGCCCGTCTGTTACGATCGGTCGTTTGAGCAACATGCCGTCACTTGCGAGCAGTTCATATTGCTCCTGTTCCGACAGATTCGGCAGGCGGTCCTTGATGCCTTGCGAACGGTACGATTGACCACTCGTGTTAAAAAACTTCTTCAACGGCTCGCCGCTCTTTTGATGAAGTGCCTGAATCGTCTCGGCACTTGGTGTCTCCTCGACGATGTGTTTGTAATCGACCTCGACGCCATTTGCCTCAAGTGCCTTTTTTGCTTTGACACACGTACTGCATTTCGGATAGCCATACATAGTTACCATCTTTTCCTCACCTCTGTCTTCAGACTAGCAGATTGGTCAGCCCCGTTTCAAGCGGGCAAGCGCGGCATCGATTTGATCTTGATGATGGTGATCGTGTGCAACGAAGGAGGCAACAAACGATTTCGGCTGGAATGTGCCTTCATACGTCCGCTCATATTGCTCGTCCGTCAACCGATCGAGCTGCGCAATCAATTCCTGCCGCACGGCAATCGCTTTTCTCAACAAGGCGAGTGCATCGATATGATGGGCATACTCGACCGCCAGACGATTGAACTCATCGTAGTCGGTTTCAACCAGCGTCAACGGTTCATCCGGCAATTTCGACACCGCATGATCGAGGTAATACCGATCCCATAAAAACAGATGACTGACACATTCTTGGACCGTCCATTTATCGATTGCGAGCGGCAACCGCCATTCTTCATCCGAAAGCCGCTCCAACGATTTATAGTAATCGACGGCAAATTGAAGTTCTGTTACGTCTTGTCGCATGCCTGCTCCCTCCTTCAATGTAAAAAAATTCGCCCTTACAGAGATTTTCCCTGCAAAGGCGAATCGGTAAACCTGACTTAGACAGTATATTTATTCGCTTCGATCAAACGTTTCGCAATCTGACGTTTTGTGCCGATCGAGTTGATTGGCTGATACCGGCTGAACTTCTTCAGTGCCGACAGCAGCATCCGTAACTCATCGCCGCTCGCTGCCGCGTACAACGTTTCTTTCGCGTCCCGCTCGACGCCTTCAAAGGCTTGTTGTGCAAAGACTTCCGTATAACGGATTTTCAGTTCGTTCTTCTCGACGCCTTTGGCAGCAATCGCTTTTTCCGTCCGGACGATCGCAGACTCCAGCGCATAGATCGCACTCATGATGTCAGCCGTGTTCGCGAGGATTTCCTGCTCGCCTTGGAGCTTGTCCTGATACTTCTGAACGGCCGTCCCGGCAGTCAGCAGGAAGATCTTTTTCATCATCGCGAGCAGATGACGTTCACGGTCAAGAGGTTCTGATCCGACTTCCGTCGGCATGAAGCTCATGACTTCCTGTTGCAGACGTTGCGCTTCTGCGAGGAGCGGTAGGTCGCCTTTCATTGCTTTTTTCAGCAACGTGCCCGGTACGAGCAGACGGTTGATTTCGTTTGTTCCTTCGAAGATCCGGTTGATCCGTGAATCGCGGTACATGTTCTCGACTTCGTATTCGGCCATGAAGCCGTAACCACCGTGAATCTGGACCGCTTCGTCGATGACATAATCAAACGTTTCCGAAGCAAAGACTTTGTTCATTGAGCATTCAATCGCATATTCGGCAATCGCATCGGCGATTTTCTTGCCGTCCTTGCTCTCTTCTTCCGATAACTGATCGAGACTGTCCTGGAACAATCCGCCTGTCCGGTAGACTGAACTTTCCATCGCATAAGTCTGCGCCGACATCGTCGCCAGCTTTTCCTGAATCAACGGGAACGAGCTGATTGGTGTTTTGAATTGTTTGCGTTCGTTCGCATACTGGACCGCAAGATCAATCGCACGTTTTGATGAACCGACCGCACCGACCGCTAATTTGTAACGACCGACGTTCAAGATGTTGAAGGCGATGACGTGTCCACGCCCGATTTCACCAAGAACGTTTTCGACCGGTACTTCCGCATCTTGTAAAATCAGCGTCCGTGTTGACGATCCTTTGATCCCCATCTTTTGTTCTTCGAGTCCGGTTGAGACACCCGGGTACTCACCTTCGACGAGGAACGCCGTGAATTTATCACCGTCGATTTTTGCATAGACGACGAACAGACTGGCGAAGCCGGCGTTCGTGATCCATTGTTTTTCCCCGTTCAAGATATAGTGCGTTCCAGCTTCATTCAAGACTGCCGTTGTCTTCGCACCGAGGGCATCCGAGCCTGAGCCCGGTTCTGTCAACGCGTAAGACGCAATCCATTCACCAGACGACAGTTTCGGAAGATATTTTTGTTTTTGCTCTTCGTTCCCGAAGAAGACGATTGGCAACGAACCGATCCCGACGTGAGCACCATAACTGAGGGCAAACGAGCGACCGCGGGCAAACTTCTCCGTGATGATCGAAGACGAAATTTTATCCATCTGATAGCCGCCGTATGCTTCCGGGACATCAGCACCGAGCAAACCGAGCTCGCCTGCTTCGCGCAGGAGACCGACCGACAATTCGAACTCGTGTTTTTCGATCCGGTCGAGGACTGGAACGACACGGTCTTCGACGAACTTCGCCGTCATGTCACCAACCATTTTGTGTTCTTCCGAAAAATCTTCCGGTGTAAAGAGACGATCCGCTTGCAACTCATCCAGTACAAAACTTCCACCTTTAATCAATTCGTTTGTTGTTTGGCTCATTGTCCTGTTCCTCCTTCAACTAGTTCGAATACACCGGCAGCACCCATGCCGCCGCCAATACACATCGAGACGACGCCGTATTGGACGTTCCGTCGTTTCATTTCATGCAACAGTGTCAACGTCAGTTTCGTTCCTGTACAACCGAGCGGATGACCAAGCGCAATCGCGCCGCCGTTGACGTTGACGATATCTTCGTTCAGACCGAGTTCCCGAATGACACCGAGCGATTGGGACGCGAAGGCTTCGTTCAATTCAATCAATCCGACGTCTTCGAGCGTGATGCCGGCGAGTTCAAGTGCCTTTGGAATCGCGACGACCGGTCCGATTCCCATGACTTCCGGACGGACACCGCCGACGGCAAACGATTTGAACTTCCCGAGAATCGGCAGTCCTTGGCGTTCCGCTTCTTCCCGTTCCATAATCAAGACGGCAGCTGCACCGTCTGATGTCTGTGACGAGTTCCCCGCTGTGACACTGCCGCCGAGGCGGAATGCCGGACGGAGCTTGGCGAGACCTTCCGGTGATGAATCGGCGCGGACACCTTCGTCGTGTTCGACGACCCACGTCTTTTCTTCAATCTTCAACTCATCGTTGACGTACTGTTCCATGACCGTCACCGGGACGATTTCGTCGACGAATTTGCCGGACGCAATCGCAGCGGCTGCTTTTTGATGGCTTTTCAGGGCAAAGGCATCTTGATCTTCGCGTGAGACCTGATAGGTCGCAGCGACTTGTTCTGCCGTATGTCCCATGCTCATATAATATTCCGGTGCCGTTTCGACGATCGATGGATTCGGGCGGACGACGTGTCCCGGCATCGGGATCTGGCTCATCGATTCGAGTCCGCCGGCGATGACAGCTGTCGCTTGGCCGGTCATGATCTTCATCGAGGCATCGGCAATCGATTGGAGACCGGACGAGCAATACCGGTTGATCGTGATCGCCGGCACTTCATGCGACAGTCCTCCGAGGACCGATGCATACCGGGCGATGTTCATCCCTTGTTCGGCTTCCGGTAAGGCACAACCGAGAATGACGTCATCGATTGCTCCGGTGTAGTTCGCGCGTTTCAATGTTTCCTTGATGGCGATTCCTGCGAGTTCATCAGAACGCATCGACTTAAACGATCCTTTTTTGGCTTTGCCGACTGGTGTCCGTGCACCAGCGACGATTACTGCTTCCTTCATTCGAATCCCCCCAGTCATCAGTTACGGAGCGGCTTGCCTTTGACAAGCATATGCTGCATCCGTTGTTGTGTTTTCATCTCACCGATCAAGCTCAAGAAGGCTTCCCGTTCGATATCGAGCATGTACTGCTCATCGACCTGTGTGCCGAACGAGACGTTCCCACCGGCAATGACGTGTGCGAGTTTACTAGCGATTTTTAAATCATGTTCCGAGATATAGCCGCCGTAGAACATCTCGCGGGTTGCGAGTTCAAGCGTCGCTTTCCCGGCACGACCGACGACTGGAATCCGGGAACGGGCTGGAGCCGTATAACCGGTCCGGTCGAGCTCAAGCACCAGTTGTTTCGCATCATGCGTCAGGTGATCCCGGTTCATTGAAATTTGATCGACGGTCCGGACATAGCCGAGTTCCCGTGCTTCAAAGGCTGATTTCGAGACTTTCGCCATCGCGACGTTCTCAAACGTCTTCTGCGCGGCTTTTTCGATGTTGACGAGTCCGTCCGGTGTATTCTCAAGCAGACGACGATACGTGTTGACGTTCCCGCCGCCTCCCGGAATCAGACCAACACCAACTTCGACGAGTCCCATATACGTTTCAAGACCGGCCTGCAAACGGGCTGCCGGAAGCGAGATTTCCGTTCCGCCGCCAAGCGTCATCCCTTGTGGGGCAACGACGATCGGACGCGACGCGTAACGGATTTTTTGAATCGACTGCTGGAACTTGTTGATGATCCAGTCGAGTTCGAACCAGTTTTCATCTTCTGCTTCCATCAACATCATCGCCAGATTCGCCCCGACACAGAAGTTTTTGCCGTCGTTGGCGATGACAAGACCCCGGTGATTTTTTTCAACGAGATCAATCGACTGTTCGATCATCTGCATGATGTCGACGCCGATCGCGTTACTCTTCGACGTGAATTCAAGGACTGCGACATCGTCTCCGAGATCAAGCAGACGGGCACCGTTGTTTTCAAGCAAGACGCCGTTTGATTTGCGGACGTCGCGTAAGCGGATTTCTTTCGGATTGACGGCACTGCCGACATACGTTTGTGTCTGCGCATCATAGAACTGACCCTCTTCGTTGTAGAAGCTGGTGACGCCTGACGCAAGCATCTCGTCGACCCAAGCCGGTACGTCATAGCCGTCCTGTTTCATCTTCGCGACCGTCTTCTCGACGCCGAGCGCATCCCATGTCTCGAACGGTCCCATTTTCCACCCGAAGCCCCATTTCATCGCTTCGTCAATCGCTTTGATGTCATCCGCGATTTCGTGTGTCAGTTGAGCCGAGTACAGCAACGTCTTCGCATGGATCGGCCACAGCAGGGCACCGACACGGTCCTTCGCAAAGACAACGGCTTTCAGTTTATTTTTGGCGCCCGGAAGAGCTTTTGCTTGACCGATCGATGGTTCAGTAAGCGCTTTCTTTTCGACGTATTCAAACGTTGCAAGATCGAGTTCCAGGATCTGTTTGCCGACTTTTTTATAGAAGCCTTGTCCCGACTTCGCTCCGAGTGATCCTTCGTCGACCAACCGTTTCATTTCTGCCGGCACGGCGAACGTGTCTTTTTCCGCTCCATCCGGTAACAGGTCGTAGACGTTGTTCGCAACGTGAACGAATGTGTCGATCCCCACGACATCAAGCGTCCGGAACGTCGCTGAGCTTGGACGACCGAGTACTGGTCCGGTGACGGAATCGACCTCCCCGATCGAATAGCCGCCCTTTTTCATCTCATCCAGTGTGACGAGCAGACCGTATGTGCCGATCCGGTTGCCGATGAAGTTTGGTGTATCTTTTGCGATGACGACCCCTTTACCGAGACGTTCTTCCGCAAACTGTTTCATGAACCGGACGACTTCCGGATCCGTGTCACTTGTCGGAATCAGTTCAAGTAACTTCAAGTAACGCGGCGGATTAAAGAAGTGGGTCCCGAGGAACCGGGCGTTAAAGGAATCCGAACGTCCTTGACGCATCGCTTCGATGGAAATCCCTGACGTGTTGGAACTGACGATCGCATCTTCGCGCAAGAACGGTTCGATTGTCGCAAACAACTGTTGTTTGACGTCAAGCCGTTCAACGATGACTTCAATCACCCAGTCCGCTTCTTTGAGGCGTTCCAAGTCGTCTTCGAGGTTTCCGACTCCAATTAAATCGAGTAATTGCTTCGAAGCCAGTGGTGCCGGATTTTGTTTGAGTAACTTCTGCCGGTTGTCGCGGGCAATCCGTGAACGAACTGCTGCATCATCCAGCGTCAATCCTTGTTTCGTCTCTTGCGCGGTTAATTCTTTTGGTACGATATCAAGCATCAATGTCCGGATTCCCGCGTTCGCGAGGTGTGCGGCAATCCCTGCACCCATGACCCCTGAACCGATAATGACGGCGAATTGAATATGTTTCGTCGTGTGTACTGTGGTCGGCTGACCGATTTGACTCGCCATGATAGACCCCCTGATTCGTAATTGAATGAACAACCATTCATTATTCTGACAAAAAAAGAAGCCGTCCGTTTTTCCACTGCTTCCTTCTACCTCTCCATCATAAATGAATTATCATTCAGTAGCAATAAAAAATCAGCTATTGGTCAAATTTTCCTGTTAGACTGAAAGCAAAGGGGGAATTCTCATGAAACCGACGGAACAATTATGGGATCAAAAAGCGACCGATTGGGCGGAACGATCGGAGATGATGTGGACGACAGGCAGCCGGAAAACGATCATTCCGTTTCTGAAGTCCGTCATCACGTCCGGTAACTTACTCGACTTAGGATGCGGCGACGGCGCGGCTTGCCGGTTGCTCGCGGACGCATTTCAGGTCACAGGACTGGATTTGTCGGAAGAGATGATCCGGATCGCCCGTGCCAAATCACCGGAACTCGACTTCGTCGTCGGAACCGGTGAAGCGTTACCGTTTGCGGATGATACGTTTGACGTCGTCCTCGCCGTCAATTCACTCGAATGGTCGACGCGCCCCGTCACGGTACTTAAAGAGATCAGCCGTGTTTCCCCGCTCGTCGTCATCAGTCTGCTCGGACCAACGGCGGCACCACGAGCGTTATCGTACCGTCGCCTGCATGGAGAAGACGCACCGATGGGCAATACGATGATGCCGTGGGAACTCGTCCAACTGGCAGATGAACTCGGCTGGACGTTGCTTGACGAAGCCGTCATTCAAAAAGAAGGTGCCGTCATGACCGGACAACGGTTGCTCGATCAGGCCCATGCTTTTTCTTGTTTGTTTGCTTTTCGGACGCGGTAAATGGATTGAGTGCTGAAGAACCAAAAAATCATAAGTTCTAAAACAGACGTATGTCCACCCGCTTTTCTCGGGCGGGACGCAAGCCGCGCCCATCTAGCAATGACCGGGTCTTGCCTGTCCCTGACGGAAGCAAGCTTCCTTTTCCCGTAGAAGTCGAGTGGACACGTCTGTTTTTTGTTTACTGATACCGTTGATGGATTTGAAACAGCAAGTGTTCGATCTGTTCCGGGAGCATGGATGTCTTGTCTTGCCATTTCACCCGAAAGTACAGTGTCCGTAGTAATTGTTTTGTATTGCGGAGCACAGTAAATCGTTCGTCGCTCCAATTCACCGGTAGATCAAGCAAGGCTTGGACTGATGTCTCAATCGTCGTAAACAAGATTTCGTCTGTCATTCCTTGTTCTCGTGCCGCTAACCAAGCAGTGATGACACGTTCCTGTTCTTCATCAATAAAAACATAGTCCGGTGTCATCAAAATCTCGATGAACCGGGCAATCGCCGCTTGCTCATTTCTGATCTGACACTGGGGATGCTTGAACCAAGCATCATAGACGTCGGCAATATGTGCAATACTATGCGCCCAACCATAGTCAGGAACAAATCCTCGAAAATCTGTTTCGTTTTTGAGATACGTCAACAATCGTTCGGAGAGCTGTTCGTATCTCTTCTCGTCCAATTGTGGCTTCGCGATATCCTTTTCCAATACTGCCGCCAAAAGCAAAGCCGAAAATGAACGGGTGAAGACGGCGGTGTCATCCGGCTCCGTCAATTGATAAAATAAGCCATCCTGACTCAAAACGAACGATACAATCCGTTCAGCTGATGTTTCGGAAAACTCTTCCGACATGATCCATTCAACTAATTGCGGATAAATAAGTCCGTCCCGTAAAGCTGGATCCAAACTGCCGATGTGATGCAGCATCTGATCAAGCAGTTCCTCCGAAATAATAGTATCCTCTTGTTGCAGCTGCACTTTCAACTGCTGTTCCGTTACATCCATGACCACGCCTCCTATGTAGTAAGTGAAGAAAGATTTGCTTCCCGTGACTCCTACGGGAAAAAGCGCGGTTTTGGCGCTGCCGAGACAGGCGAGACCCGGCTCATTGACCCCATAGGTCAAGGAGCCGCGACTTGCGTCTCGCCCGAGGAAAGCACGGGACGTAAAAATCTTTCGAACAATTATTAAGAAATGATAAAAAAAGATGAAGCCATGACAGCTCCATCTTTCCTTTCTCTATTATTCGTTATTATCCTTTAACCATGCCTTTAAGGACAAACGCCACGTTCGCCGGACGTTCTGCCAAACGGCGCATGAAGTAGCCGTACCAGTCACGACCGTACGGGACGTAGACGCGGACTTTATAGCCGAGCTTCACGAGTTCAAGCTGACGCTCGACACGGATGCCGTACAGCATCTGGAATTCGAACTTGTCGTTGCCGATGCCGTTGTCTTTGGCATAGCGGATGATCTGTTCGATCATCGCATCGTCATGCGTCGCGACTGCGGCATAATTACCGAGTGAGAGTTGCAGTTTGACGAGCTTGATGTAGTTATGGTCAACATCTTCTTTTTCCGGGAAGGCGACCGTTGCCGGCTCTTTGTATGCCCCTTTGACAATCCGTAAGTTCGTCTCGAATCGTCCGACACGTTTGATGTCGTCTTCCGACCGGTACAAGTACGACTGAATGACCGTCCCGATGTTATCAAACGATTGACGTAATTCTTCGAACAGTTGAATCGTCTTTTCACAACGCGGCTCGTCCTCCATGTCGATTGTGACGAAAACGCCGACTTCCTTCGCCCGTGTCAAAATCCGTTCCATGTTCGAGCGAATCAATTCATCCGAGATATCGAGACCGAGCGACGTCAATTTCAGGGAAAGTTGCGAGTCTAATTTCTCTTCCGCAATCATTTCCACCGCACGAATACATTCCTGCGTCATCATTTCCGCTTCAGCGACCGTCGAGATGAACTCACCGAGGTGATCCATCGTGACGCACAATCCTTTTGAGTTCAAATCCTGGATCGCACGTTTTGAGGCTTCCAGTGAATCCCCCGCGACGAAGCGACCCGCACCGAATTTCAGACCATACCGTTTCGCCAGACCATTCAATGTCTTGTTTTGCGATAAAAAGATAAAACCATCCCGTAATACTCGTTCCATCACTCATTACTCCCCCTAAATAAATGCTAGGCTGTTTTACCATGTCGGTTCACATCTCTGCATTCATATTATGACATAAAGCGCTTACATATGCTCATTGTTTTGTTTTTTCCGTAACATCCGTTGTGCAAAAAAACCGACGGTAAAAAATAAGAGATATAAGAAGATGGCAAAGAAAAACTGCCAGGAAAACGGATCCCGGAGACTCGCACCGATATTGTTGTAGACAAAGGCACCGGGAATGATGCCGAGATAACTGGCGAGTGCAAACTGCCGGAATTTAATCTTCGACAAGCCCGACGCGTAACTGATCGCGTCAAACGGAAACAGCGGAATCAGACGGACGATCAAAACGACGACAAATCCATTCGTCGCGATCCGTTCATCGAGCGCTGTTAATTTACCGGTACCGATGATTTTTTCAATCCCGCGCCGACCGAGCAGGCGGGCAATCCAAAAGCTGAGCAGGCTGCCGGTTCCGGCACCGACGACATCGAGAATCGTCCCGATCCACGGACCATAGGTATAACCGCCAAAGACCGTCAACAAGCTCGCCGGGAAAAAGACGAGCGGACGGATCGTATAAGCCAATATGTACAGCAACATGCCGAAAGCACCCTGCTGGCGAATCCAGTCCGATAGTGCCTGGATATCAAACTGCTCCATCATTCCCGAAAAACGGAAATACAGGAGCAGTCCAACACCCATCAGCATGTAGAGTGTAAACGGGAGCCAGTCCCGTAACTTTAAGTTTTTCAAGACAACGGTGCCGATGCCGGCGCCACGTAATAGAAAATCGATAAGAAAATTAAGATACTGCCGGCGAGGACAAACAGATGCCAAATCGCATGATTGTAAGGCAAGCGTGCCCAGACGTAAAAGATGACACCAAGTGAATAGGCGAGTCCGCCGCCCAGCAGGAGAAGGAATCCTTGTAAACCAAGGGCTTCATACATCGGTTTGATGGCGAATATACAACACCAGCCGAGAATCAAATACGAGGCGTTCGAAATCCAAACATGTTTTCCGGTCGAATACAGTTTCCAGATGATCCCGAGTATCCCGACACCCCAGGCGATGCCGAGCAACGTCCAACCGAGTGGTCCGCGCAACGTGATCAAGGCAAATGGTGTATAACTCCCGGCAATCAATAAGTAGATTCCCGCGTGATCGAGGATCTGTAAGACTTTATTGGCACGCGTATGCATGAGTGAGTGCATCAACGTCGAGAACAGGTAGAGTAAAATCATCGTCGCGCCAAAAATACTGACGGCGGTGATGTTCCAGGCACTGCCCGACTTCGAGGCTTGCAGGACTAGCAATACTAAAGCGACGATACTGAAGATGACACCCAGTCCGTGCGTAATCGCACTAGCCACTTCTTCTTTTAACGAGTCGCCTTTCGCAAGCAACTCTTCGATTGTTTCTTTTGATTGTTCTTTGATCGTTTTCGTAATTTCTTTTTTCGTGATCAAGATGACACCTACTTTCTGGACAAACAGACTATGCTCTTGATTATACGCTCGCTTTCTATTAAACGCCTATCAAAATGTTCTGACGATTTGATGACAATTCTTTTGTTGTTTTCCCATTTTTTTCAGCAAAAAAACTCTGCATCCCGTTTGAGGAATGCAGAGCCGTGGATTACCACTGTTCGATATCCGGTCGATCCTTGAACGTCGACTTCGTCCCGTGACGTTCGTTCAAGACAGCTTCGACGTCGGTGAACGAAACACCCCGATCAGCAAGCAACACCGTCAGATGATACAGCAAATCTGCTGTCTCTTCCGCGAGTGTGTCGTCGCCCGCGAGGACGACTTCAAAGGCTTCTTCACCAAACTTCTTGGCGATTTTTTCCCGCCCGGCTTTGACCAGGTAGTTCGTATAAGACGCCTCATCTTGTGACGCGATTTTTTCCTTTACCGTGCGTTCAAGTTCATGTAGCATGCGGCACCTCCACTTCTGTATAGAAACATGTCCGATTGCCGGTATGGCACGTCGGTCCGTTTGCTTTGACAGTGATCAACAGACTGTCCTGATCGCAGTCGATCCACATACGGCGCAGTTCAAGCGTATGCCCGCTCGTCTCGCCCTTCGTCCAAAGCCGGTTTTTCGTCCGCGAGAAAAACGTGACGAGTCCGGTTGCAAGCGTTTTGTCGTAAGCCGCCTGATCCATAAAGCCGACCATTAGGACATCGTTTGTCGTCTCATCTAAAATTACGGCTGCGACGAGTCCTTTCGAAAAATTCAATTCAATCATCGGACGTCGACTCCTCTCGCCTTCAAGTAATCTTTTGTCTCCGGCATCGTATAGGTCGCTTCGTGGAAAATCGATGCCGCTAGCGCCGCATCGGCTCCCGCTTCAAGCCCTTCCGCCAAGTGTTCGAGTGTCCCTACCCCACCGGAGGCAATCAACGGCACATTGACGACTTCGCGTAAACGTTGAATCAATTCCAGATCGTAGCCGTCCTTTGTTCCGTCTGCATCCATCGATGTGACGAGCAATTCACCGGCTCCAAGCGATACCGCTTCCTTCGCCCATTCGATTGCATCCCGTCCGACGGCTTGTGTGCCGCCGTGCGAGAAGACGCCCCACGAATCACCAGCCCGCTTGGCATCGATCGCGACGACCGTCGCCTGAACACCAAACAAGCGGCTGATGTCTTGAATCAGTTGCGGGTTCTGTAACGCCGATGAATTGAGTGAGACTTTATCGGCACCGGCGCGAATCAATCGTTTCGCGTCTTCCAGCGTCTTGATGCCGCCGCCGACCGTAAACGGCATGTAGATGACTTCCGCCACCCGCTCGACGATATCGAGCATCGTGTCGCGTCCTTCTTGCGTTGCCGAGATATCAAGTAACACCAGCTCATCGGCACCTTGTTCGTAATAGTATTTCGCGACGGCGACCGGGTCGCCGAGGTCGCGCAGATTTTGAAACTTCACGCCTTTGACGACGCGCCCCTCCTTGACATCGAGGCAAGGAATGATCCGTTTCATCAACATACGCGAAGCACCTCTTTCAACGACAACGAACCGTCGAGCAAGGCACGACCGATGACGGCACCGTCCATCCCGATCTCTTTTAAGCGGGCGACGTCTTCGACCGTCGTCACACCACCGGACGCAATCAGTTCAACGCCGTCCCGTTTTAAGCGGTCGAGTCCGTCAACATCTGGTCCCTGCATCATCCCGTCGCGGGAAATGTCCGTATATAAAAAGGTCTTGATGCCTTTTTGAATCAAGTGTTCGATTGCCCGTTCGAGCGTCCAGTCACTCGCTTCGAGCCAGCCGCGTGTCTGGACGATGCCGTCTTTGGCATCAAGTGCCACAGCCAACTTATCACCGGCCCGCTCAATCATCTGTTCAAGCAACGCTTCGTCTTCGAGCGCAACGGTGCCGATCAAAATCCGATCAATCCCGGCGCCAACGTAGGCTTCGACCGTTTCGATGTTCCGGACGCCGCCGCCGGCTTCAACGAACAAACCGGTTTCTTTTTTGATGTCTGCGATCAGGCTCAAGTGAAGGGGTTCACCGGCTTTGGCGCCATCGAGATCAATCAAGTGAATCGCTGTCGCACCGTCTTCTTTAAACCGTCTCGCGATTGTCAACGCATCCCCGAAAAAGGTCTGCTGCTGAAAATCACCTTGTTTGAGCCGGACGGCCTGTCCGCTCATTAAATCGATTGCTGGGTAGAGTTGCATGTCGTCTCTCTCCATTCCTTAAGTAATTTCAATCCGACTTCGCCACTCTTCTCCGGATGGAACTGCATCCCTGTCACCAAGTCCTTTTGGACGATGGCCGGGACGAGTCGTCCGTATTCGACCGAGTCGACGATCCAGTCCGGTTCACAGACGGCGCCGTACGAATGGACGAAATAAACGGCTTCGCCATGGTTCGTCAACTGGTGCCAGCCCATATGCGGCAAGCGGACGTCACTTGGTAACTTTTCGACCGTTCCCGGTAAAATACCGAGCCCTTGTGTCTGTCCGTCTTCATCACTTGATTCAAACAACAATTGCATCCCGAGACAAATCCCGAGGAATGGTTTTTTCGTCGCTTGTTCCTGTAAGAACTCAATCAATCCCGTCTCTTCTAACCGGGCCATTGCCGGGGCATAGGCACCGACACCCGGTAAGACGAGTGCTTCCGCCTGTCCAAGTAACTCGAGGTCACTTGTAACGATGACGGCTTCTCCGAGCTCTTTTAACGCCCGTTCGATGTTGGCGATATTGCCGACACCATAATCTACGATTGCGATCATTGGTCAATCAGTCCTTTCGTCGACGGGACACCGTCACCGGTTACGGCAACTGCTTGACGGACAGCCCGACCCAGTGCCTTAAATAGTCCTTCGATCATGTGGTGCGTGTTCGAACCGTAGAGGACTTGGGCATGAATCGTCATCCGCGCACTGCGGGACAAGCCTTGGAAAAACTCTTCCGCCAGTTCCGTATCAAAATCACCGAGCTTCGGATTTTTGAATTCGGCGAGGAAGACCGTATACGGACGACCGCTGAAGTCGAGGACGACCGAGGCAAGGGTCTCATCCATCGGCACACGTGATTCGCCGTACCGTTCGATGCCGGCTTTGTCGCCTAACGCTTCCGTCAAGGCAGCTCCGAGAACGATCGCCGTATCTTCGACCGTATGGTGGGCATCGATCCAGAGATCGCCCTTCGCTTCGATCACAAGACCAATCTGGGCCTGAAAGGCAAACAAGGTCAACATGTGGTCAAAGAAACCGACGCCTGTCTTGATTTCAACGGGTCCACCACTGAGGTCGACCGCCACCTTGATTTCTGATTCTGAACTTACTCGTTCACTTGTCCCACGACGCATTGCAGTTCCTCCTCTACACATTTCTCTAAGATTTCCATCGCTTCCGCCGAGCCGCAACTGACACGGAAGGCTCCGTCAAACAAACGGATCCGCAGTCCGGCGTTGGCACAACGTTCGGTGAAGCGTTCAGCTTCCTCATATTCAACGTAAACAAAATTCGCAGCACTCGGATACGTTCTGCCAAGCGGTTCGACCAGACGGGCAATCGTGTCCCGGCTCGCGAACGTTTCTTCTAATACAAGATCCAGTTCCGGCTCGGCCATGATGGCGATTCCGACGGCAGCCGAGAGTCCGGAGACGTTATACGGCGACTTGATTGATTCGACTTCCGCGACGACCTGTTCACTGGCAATCAGGAAACCGAGTCGTAGGGAGGCGAGACCAAACGCTTTCGACAACGTCCGGAGAATGATCGCGTTCGGATACTCGTCGAGCAGAGCGACCATCGATTGCTCAAAGGCAAAGTCGATGTAAGCTTCATCAATCACGACATATTTTCCGCTGTCGAGCAATCGGCGGACATCCGCCTCTTTCCGCAAGATTCCCGACGGATTGTGCGGATGACTGAGGAAGATGATGTTGCCCGGCGCAGCGAGCAGTCCATCGATATCAAGTGCCATCCCGTCGAGCAACGGGACTTTACTGAAGTCAGCCCGTGCGCGGTCGGCATAAAACTGATACATGACGAAATCCGGTTGCGAGGCGATGACCGGTGACTCTGGACCGGCGTAGCGGGCACAGAGGTAACCAATCAGTTCGTCGGAGCCGTTCCCGGCCACGAGTTGCGTCGGACGGACACCGGCATAGGCGCTGTACGATGCTTTCGCTTGGTCGATGACTTCGACCGGATATTCATTGATCGGAAACGTCTCGACGAGTTGTTTGATCGTCTCAATGCCAACCGGGCTGTGTGCCGTAAATCGTTCGTTTTGGTGTAATCGCATCAGTTCTCCCTCACTTCTATCGCTTGTGCGTGTGCTTCGAGTCCTTCGACCCGGGCGACCGTTTTCGCGGCATTTGCTAGTCGGGCGACACCTTCCCGCGTCGCTTCGAGCATCGTCTGGTGACGTAAGAACGTTCGTGCCGATAAGCCGGACGCAAAGCGTGCCGTCCCCGATGTCGGTAAGACGTGGTTCGTCCCGGCGACATAATCGCCCAGTGTTTCCGGTGTTTCGTGTCCGAGGAAAATCATCCCGGCGTGACGGATCAACTTGACGACCTCTTGCGGGTTCGCGACAGCGAGCTCCAAGTGTTCGGCGGCCAAACGGTTTGCTTCTTCAATCGCATCATCGAGTGAAGCGACGAAGACACCACCGTTTTCCATTGCCCGGCGTGCAATCTCCTCGCGCGGTAATTGTTGCAGCCGGCGTTCGAGTTCCGCATCGACGTCCGCTTTCATCGCTTCTGTCGGGACAAAGGCAATCGCAACGGCGTCACGGTCGTGTTCCGCTTGTGCGAGGAGATCAGCGGCAATCCGGTCCGGATGCGCCGTCTCATCAGCGATGACGACGACTTCTGACGGTCCGGCGACTGAGTCGATACCGACGATACCGTAGACTTGACGTTTCGCTTCGGCAACAAACCGGTTACCCGGTCCGACGATCAAATCAACTGCTTGAATCGATTCCGTACCGAACGTCAAGGCAGCGACGGCTTGGGCGCCGCCGATCGTATAGATTTCTGTCACACCAGCGATTTTCGCCGCGACCAATACTTCCGTGCTGAGACCGGTGACCGGTGTCACCATGACGACTCGCTCGACACCGGCGACTTTAGCCGGAATCGCGTTCATCAGGACGGTCGACGGATAACTTGCTGCTCCACCCGGGACATAAATCCCGACCGAGTCAACCGGAACAAACCGTTGGCGACGGGTGACGTCCGCTTCAACGAGTTCGATGTCGGACGGCAATTCTTGTTCGTGCCACTCGACGAGTCGAGTCGCCATCAGTTTTAACGAGTCGACCAGATTCGGATCGGCTTGATCAAATGCTTCTTGGATTTTGGTTTCATCCAAGCGGAAGTCTGTCAGATCAACGCGGTCAAATTCACTTGTATAGCGACGGACGGCTGCATCGCCGTCGTTTGCCACTTGTTCCAGAATCGACCGGACGGCTTGCTCCGTCTCACGGTCGACACTGAAGTTTTTTGTCGTTGCCATTACCGAGTCACTCCTTCTGTCAGCTGTTCGAGTAATTGAATCACTTCAACGCGTTTGCGTTTCAACGTCCACTCGCTTGTAAAGAATCGGGCGTTGATATCGATGATTTTTTCATATTCATTAAGACCGTTTGCCCGAAGTGTCTCACCCGTTTCGACGATATCGACGATCGCATCGGCAAGTCCGAGCAATGGTGCCAGTTCAACCGAACCGTTCAGCGGCACGATATCGACATCGACACCCAGTTCACTGAAGTAACGTTTTGCGATGACCGGATATTTGGTCGCAATTCGGACCCGCCGTCCGCCTTCGAACTGCAACGGCTCTTTCGCACAAACCGACATCCGGCAAATCCCGAATGGAAGCTCTGCCAGTTCCGACAATTCCTGATCCGATTCGAGCAGGATGTCGCTGCCGGTGATCGCGACGTCGAGGACACCTTGGGCAACGTACGGAATCAAATCCGATCCTTTCATGAAGACGAATTCATGTTCGCCGCGTTTGACGATCAATTCCCGTTCGATCGCCCCCCACGTTTCGACGCCTGCTTCTTTTAAATACCGTTCCGTCGTTTTCGACAGCCGGCCTTTCGTAATCCCAATCCGCATTTAGAGCACCTCCGCGAGTCGTTCGACGGAAAATCCGATCCCGAACGATTGTTGTTCCTGACCAAATTGTTCGTACAGCCGGTCGTATCGTCCTCCGACCAATACCGGCTCGGTCACACCTTCGATGAAACCGTGAATCGTCACGCCATCATAGTATGTCTGCAGCCCCATCTGTCCGAAGTCGAGATCGGCATTGACGGCGTCTGCTAAATCAATGACGGCATTTAAGCGGGTTTCGTCGACATATGGCAAGATCTGTTCCGCCCCTTCGCGACCAAACAAGAGCGGGAGTTTGGCGAGCAAGGCATCATCGAGTTCCCGGGCAATCCGTTTCAGTTCGATGACGTTCCGTAACCGCAACATCTGGGTCACTTGATCCCGCAGGTGGTGATCACCGACCCGCGTTTCAATCAAGTGTTCAATCAGTCCGGCGTCGCCGATCGACAACGTCACTTCTTTACCGGTCAATTCTTCGATCAACCGGACACCGAGTTGGATTGCTTCAACCTCGGCAATGACGCCCCGTTCTTCAAAACCGACTTGGAACTTTTCTTCCGGCTGGAAGACCGAACCACTGTAAAAGACGCGTTTATATTGTTCGCGGCCCCGCTCACTGAGCGCCCGCGCGACACTTGTCGTAAAATCCATCCGAATTTGTTCCCGGCCACCGACTTCTTCAATTAAAGGGGTGATTAATCGGGTATAGTTAGATTGTTCGAGCCCATCCTCGAGTTGGCGGATGACACGTTGCAGGCGTTCAGCTGATTGCCCGACGTAGTCCGTCGCCCCGTCTTTGAGTCGAATCGTAGAAAATGATTGCATGTCGCCACTCCTTTATCTTGTTATCACTGTACCACGCTAAATTATTTAACGATAAGATACCTTTTTTGTGGTTCGATTGTCAATCCTTTTGCCTGTTTTCGCACCGAAAAAAAACATATTGGAGGTTTTGTCATGCAATTGATCAAATGGGACGGTCACGTCCACAGCCCGTACTGTCCGCACGGAACACAGGATCCACTCGAAGCGTATATCGAACGCGCCCTGTTACAAGGTCTCGAACGGATCAGCTTCACCGAGCACGCCCCGCTGCCGGAAGGACTCGTCGATCCGGCACCCGACAACGATTCCGGGATGTCGTTTGCGACAGCCGAACGCTACATTGAAGAACTGAAGACGTTACGCGACACATACAAAAACGATATCGACATCCGGATCGGAATGGAGTTTGATTACTGGGAACATGACGTCGACGGAACGCGGGACATCATCGCCCGTTATGGTCCCGAGCTGACGGACGGCATCCTGTCGCTGCATTACCTCTGGATTGAGGACCGGTATTACATGGTCGACTTCAGCAAGGAAAGTTTTGGTGAGATCGTCACGGCGACGGGCAGTGTCACGGCGGCTCATGAACGCTATTACGAAGGCATCCAGGCACTCGTCATGACGAACCTCGGCACACATCAGCCAAAACGCCTCGGTCACCTGACGTTGCCGACCAAATTCATTCAAGCCTATCCGCTCGAACAGGCGCCGGCGAACCTCGACGAGACGGTCCGGAAAATCCGTCAGGCGGACTTTACGCTCGATCTCAATACGGCTGGACTGCGGAAACCGTTATGCGGTCTTTCCTATCCTTACCCGGAACTCCTACAACTCACGCAGTCTTTAGGCATTCCGCTCGTTTACGGATCGGATGCGCATTTGGCGAAAGATGTCGGGGCTGATTTTGATTTGAAGTGGTGAGAAATTAAATATGTAAAAAAAGAATCGCTCGTTTTCACTTACTCTGTCAGGAGTTGCGTGAAACGGGCGATTTTTTCATTCTGTTTCAGCATACGGAAACGACAGTGAGGTGACAGATGGCAGTGATTCAGCAAGTGTTTTAAGACTAGCCACCGAGACGTTTCCGGCTAAGAGAACCGTCTGTTCGCTGTCCTGATAAGACAAACTGGCTTCCCGCTTCGTCTCATGGATATATGCTTCAATTCCGTTTGATAATGTCACGACCGCTGATTGATTATCGTCCATCGTTTGCTGCGACAGCTTTGAGACCGTGATGATTGCCTGTTTCCCGGCAAACGTCCATGTGGTCGGTGCGTTTTTCGCATCACTCCAGGTCATTTCGTCTGACCTAAACGTTTGAAACGGAAGCTTCAATCCACGTGATTCCGAACGCCTGGATGTATTCGGCCCCGTCACAGGAAGAATCCCGGTTAATGTCCAACGATTAACCTTTTCATAGAACAAAACCATGTAATCATTCTGTCCTTCCGGTGCATGCAGACTGACCACCGCTTTTTGACCGAGAATTGCTTCCGACAAGACATCGTCTTCGGTCGGGACAGCCGTTTGTCCATTTTTAAATGTCAGCTGAATTTGTTCAACAGCCGCTTTTCCCGGTGTATCCGCATCTTTCGATGGCTCTTTGATTAAAAATTCCTCCACCTCATTTTTTTCTTCAACTGGTTTTACTGTCTTAACGTCAGCAGGCGGTTTCACGGCAGGTTCTTCCGTCTCAGTCATGCATCCCGACAGCAGGCAACTGCTGATCAATACGATGGTTGTCATCGGCTTTACAAAACGCATTCCCCGTCCTCCTTTCTACCCCTTCGTTTCTCTCATTATCACAGGTCGATTCTTTCTATTATCCGAATAAACTCACACAAATGGGCAAAACCTTTTTGAAAATTATACCAAAAAAAAGACCGGCAAACGCATTAAACACGTCTACCGGTCTTATGATTTCTTCTATTCTAAGTTGGCATGTTTGCCGTACATCGTTTTTGAATCAAGTTGTTTCGCCGCCATGATATGGAGAATCAACGCCTCATAGAACAGCAACATCGTTTGTTCAAACAATGATCCCATCGGCTGAACCGTTTCGTCTGCCGTGGCTGTCCGCTCTTTCGGCACGCCCGGCAGCTTGACGGTTAAGTCTGCTAACTTCGCCAGTGTCGACGTCAGCTCAATCGTTACGACCGCGACGGTTCCACCGATCTGTTTCGCTTTTTCGACGATCGGGACAAGTGTTTTCGTCTCACCGGATCCTGATCCGATGATCAACAAGTCTCCTTCACGCAAGTTCGCGGTGACCGTCTCACCGACGACATACGCATCGAAGTTCATGTGCATCAGGCGCATGACAAACGCTTTGCCCATCAAGCCGGAGCGACCGGCTCCAGCGAGAAAGATCCGGTCTGCCTTCAGAACGGCTTCGGCGAGTTGCGTCGTCTCGGCTTGATCAATCGCTTCGACCGTCGACGTCAGCTCTTGTAAAATCGTTTGAATATGTGTCATTTACGCCTCTTGCAGCATCCGACGCATCGTTGACGCTGTTCCTTGTTTGTCGTCTTGTCCGGTAATCCCGCCACCGACGATGATGAGGTCTGGGCGTGCTGCGATGACTTCCGGTAATGTCTCCATCTTGATGCCGCCCGCAACTGCTGTTTTGGCGTTTTTAACAACGGACTTGATTGTCGCGAGATCCTCGAACGAGTTTTGACCGACGGCTTGAAGATCGTAACCTGTGTGGACACAGATGTAGTCAACACCGAGTTCATCAAGCTCTTTCGCACGTGTCGCGATATCTTTGACAGCGATCATATCCACCAAAATCTTCTTGCCTGATTTTTTCGCTTCTTCAACGGCACCTTGGATTGACATATCTTCGGCTGCTCCAAGAATTGTCACGATGTCGGCACCGTGTGCGACGGCTTGGCTGACTTCATAGCCGGCAGCATCCATGATTTTTAAGTCGGCGAGAACCGTTAAGTTCGGGAAAGCCGCTTTCATTTCTTTAACGGCGCGAAGCCCTTCGTTGATGACGACCGGTGTTCCGATCTCAACGATATCTAAGTTTTCTTCGCCAATTTCTTTGACTAAAGCGATAGCACCTGCTGTATCTACTAAATCGATTGCTAATTGTAATTTCATAATTGATCTCTCCCATTCTTCTCTCTATTTATGGATCCTGGCACTTCCTTCTGACGTTCGTGAAGGAACATGACTAAATATAATCCTGATAGACGAACTTGGGAAGTACGCACTTTTAATTTACATAGTGCGGTTTTTCATACATAGTGCGGAAAAGTATACTGTCGATGACAAGAGGGCTATACTAAAAAAGGAGGTGGGATGATGCCACATTTTGAAGACCGGCAGTTTAATTGTGAAAAGGAATTGACCCTCTCGATCATCGGGGGCAAATGGAAGATGCTGATTCTTTGGCACCTCGGGAAAGAAGGCACCAAACGCTTTGGAGAGCTGAAAAGTCTGATGCCCGGCATTACGCAACGGATGCTCGTTAATCAATTACGGGAGCTCGAAGATCACCATATCATCCACCGGGAAGTCTATCCGGTCGTTCCGCCGAAAGTCGAATATTCATTGACGCCACACGGCCACAGTCTGATGCCGATTCTGGATGCGATGTACGATTGGGGTAAGGATTATGCCAAAAATGTCCTCGAAGTCGAGTTCGAACAACAAAAATTATCGCAATAAAAAAGATGCTCGTCTGTCCCATCTCAATCTGAGAGGAGGCAACCGAGCATCTTTTTTTAGACTTCTTCTGCTGTAAATATTTTCGACATCGCCAGTTCGTCGACGTACTCGCCGTCAATGAACAGCGAGGCAATCCGTGTCCCTTCGATGTTAAAGCCGAACTTATGATAAAGCTCAATCGCCCGCAGGTTATCTTTCCGGACCGTCAGTTCGAGCCGGACGAGTCCCGCTTCAACGGCAAAGGCATCGACTGCTTCGAGTAATCCCGCACCAAGCCCGCGACCCGTATAGGCATCGAGCAAACCGATGACAAGGTTCGCCCGGTGACGGATTCGACTTGGTTTTCCACCGACGACCAGTACATAGCCGACAAGTTGCTCATCGACATCGACGACGAAGATTTCGGAGTTCGCCGCCTGACCGAACCGTTCGATGAACGCTTCCGCCTGCTCCGTCGACATGCTGCGTTCTTCCGGTTCATACAACATATATTTCGTTTCCCGATCAATCCGTCGCATCAAATCCGATAAGGCCTTTCCGTCCATCAAGGTGGCACGTCGTATCATAGATGTCAGCTCCATTTCCATAAAACATAATATGAAAAAATTAGTTCTTTTAGTGTACTTGATTAAAACGTAACACGTAACCCTTTTTGACATCTTGGATTGCTCTGCGCTACATTTCTAATCAACAAAGATGTCGTTTAGGTATTATACGCGTAATCCGGTACATTCCCCTTTTTATGAACAGGGTGATTCATTGATTTGATGAAGAATTAAGTCTATGATGTCTTGTTGACTCATATCGCTGGTGAGCATCATTTCTCCGTTTATTCCTAACTGATCATGCGGAATCCACCAGGTATTTAAACGTGCTTCCCCAAACTCTTTTGCAGAAGAACGTAATTTATGTCGCTCGACCGTTTCTGTAAAGGGTAAATCAAAGTAATAGGCATAGACGTGATAATCAAAGTAGTCAACGAGATCAAGTAGTAGTTCTTCATAAACTTGTTTTTTCAATATCCCCTCTAAAATAACCACTTTGCATGTACTTTTACCAAAATATGTAATTATTTTGATTAACTCGATTGACATATTCCCTTGCAAGTCTGGTACCATCAACATCTCGCGACGCACAATATCCTGTGAAACCAGCAGTGTTTCTTCCCCTAAACTTTTTTGAAGTATTTTTGCAATTGTTGTTTTCCCGCTTCCAGAATTACCACGTAAAATAATCAATTTCGTTTCGATTTTGATCAGACCTCCAAAATAAAATTTAAGTTTTTAAAATTCTTTAATTGAACTTCGACAACAAACCCTCATTTCGTTTCTGAAGTGAGGGTTTGTCAATAAACTATACCTTTGATAAAAAAGTAAGCTTTATTTTGCTATATTTGATTTAATTTCAACCTAATGACTGCTTTCATTTAAAAATTAGGACATCAGAATAAACCATAACTAGTATTAGTGTACTTGTATATATTATGCTTTTAGTAAAGTATAAATTTCTTCAATTTAGAAGCTTAAGTTACGTTCCACTATACTTAATCATTAATACGTCAAGTACAATCATTAACTTTAAAGCCCTTTTCAATTGACTGACTGAAATAGTTTCACGAATCAGCATAATTAAATGCTCGATTAAATAGAAATCCTCCAAATTGTTAGATTTCTCATCTGAACTTGCATGTAAAACCATTATTTTCACAGTTGAATCAGCAAAAAATTCTTCTACTCTTTTATTTAATAACAATTCAACACAAGCCGCTTGATACATTTCTATGCTATCTATTTTCATCTACTTACCTCATTAGACGTTGTAAAATATCCATATCGTTTTTATTTAAAGCTGTTACTTCTTTAAATGCTCGTTCTAATAACTTTGCAGTAGCTTTCGTTTCTTCAGTTTGAGCTTGTAATGATAGAAGTACTTGCTGGTTTCGCTCCAGTACTTCTTTTGACCCAATCACAATTTTTTTCACTGATTCACTTTGGGATTCTCCTGATCGTGTCATTTGAGTAATTGCACGTTCTAATTGAGTTGATGAATTTTCCAGTAAATTATCCACTTCCGTTTTTAAATGATTAACAAGATTTTTTATTTCCTGCTCTTGTTTTTCCGTACCTTCCAAGAATGCTTCTAAGAACCCACCGAACGTTTCTTCCGATACTGCTCGCTGTTCTTTTAATTCTTCAATACTCGAAGCTATCGTCTCTTTTGAAGCAGACAGGACATCAGTATACTGCGTTAACGTATCGTGTAATGTTTTCGCGATCGTTTCTTTAATCGATACTTGTGTATCTATCAATTGTTGATGATAGACTGACAATGCATGCTCATGATTATTTAACTCGCCTGTATAGGTTTTAATTTGCTCATACGTATTTCCATAAAACGACTGAGCCGTATCAAACGTTTGCTGCTGTTGATTAAGTGTGTCTAACATTTTTTCATTCGTCTGCTCAACGGTTTGCAATAAGGCAACTGAATGCTCATTTTCCGCTTTACGTAACGTTTCTAATGATTTACGTGTCACATTCCATCCGTCGATAATTTTTTCGCTTAGTGCTGCTGTATTTTGGTCAATCAGCGCTGTCACTGTTTTTTGCGTAACCATAATGTGCGTATGCTCTTGTTGGCGCAATGCTAACTGTTGCTCCGCTATTTCTTTCCAAGCAGTCAATAAATTATTGTGCGATAGTTGCGCTTGCTGTTTCAGCGTATCCTTCAATTGTTTTTGTGCTGCCTCAAAAATTTCGCGTTGCTCATCTAAATGATTACTATAAGCAACTTCTTTTGCTTCCAATGCTGCAAGCATCGCATTAAATGCTTGTTGCTCTTGTTGACGAATAAGTAATTCTTCTTCATGATGTATGCGCCATAATTGTTCGATTTTATCATTTGCTGTATTAGCGTTTTCTAATAATGATTTGTGCGAATCTTGTACAGCAGAAAACGTTTCTTGTGATACTTGTTTTTGCTCCACTAACCACTGCTGTAAACCTGCCCCTGTTTCATCCGCTAATTGCTTTTGTTGCTGTTGCAATAAAGAAATTTCTGTTACTAATTTAGTAGTCGTTTCTTTCATTTCTTTATTTTCTGTTAAAAGCTGTTGCTGTGTATTTTTCCAAACAACCATTAATGAATCGTTTGTTTGTTTTGCTAAATCTGATACTGTTTTTGTTAATTGATTTTGATATGTTTGGAGTCCTTTTACAATCGTATCAGTTGATTGTTCTGTTACTCCCACTAATTTTTGGTGTTCACTTGTTGTTTGTTTTGCTAAATCTGATACTGTATTTTCAAGCTTTTCTTGATATCCTTCCAAACTCTTTACAGCCATTTCAGTTGACTTTTCTAAAGCTTGTACTAATTTATATTGTTCGCTTGTTAATTGCTTCATTTGCTGTTGTTTGCCTAATGCAACAAATACAGCGGTTAATATACCTGCAATGACTGAAACAGCGATAGCTATGGCTCCTTCATACAACGGATATGTAATTGCCGTTACGACTATAAATGCAGCAAATGATGGAAATAAATTCATATACTTTTCCTCTTTCTATAATGTGACTAAATATTTTTTAATCATATTTTCAATATAGCCGTGAATTTCTGTCGGGAGACGTCTTTGAACTGTGTCATTTATACAATCATAAAACTGGACCTTTAACTCCCTAGTTTGCAATTCATAGTCGATTTGATTCACATATTTAATCGACAAGAACTTTTGGTGTTGTAAAGTTTTTAATTTTCGCTCAAGTTCATTCCATAGAAGTTGTATAATGCTTTGCAAATCTTTTTCAATATTTTGCTCATGCTGGATTTGATCAAATCTATGTGACATAACTAATTCTTCCTTCACAACATAAACAAGCATTTCTTCCAACAATCCCTTCAATTGCTTCAACCAAGCTGTATATATACTGCTACTTTTAATATTCGCGTAGGCGAAACATTGTTCGAGTTTGACGACCCATTGCTCTCGTTCAAGTGCAAACTGAAGATCATCCTTGAGGAACATTAGGCTCGCTTGAATATTTTTCAGTACCTCTTGTTTATCAGCGATGATTGTTTCTACATAGCTACTTTCAAGGATTAATGCCTCCAACAAAATTGAACGCTGTAATGGAATTAGCGCGTAGTCCTTTACAATACGGTAACCTTTATGTAAAAAGTAGTTTTCTGCATTTCGAATACCTACTTCCACATTGCCGATATCACTTAGGACAAATTCTCGCTCAATTTGTGTAATGGCAACTGAAATTTGCTTTTTCGTAATACCTACACCCTGCAAATAGCGTAGTTGCTTCACCGTATCAGCCTTACCATATGGAAATCCTTCAAGCCAAATAAAAGAACTTGCACTATTCACATAAGGGCTTTGCTCAAAATAGCTTGTAAAGCTGTTTTCACTCGTAAAATATGGAGGGAATACAAGTTTCACATTTAATGGGATTTGCCCTGGACTTACCGAAACAAAATAAGTTCCTCCTGCTTTATAGCAATTTAAATCGCTCAAGCCATCCTCTGTCCATTCGTAACAAAGCGCCTCATCCGATGAAAACAAAACCCACGTACATTGCTTAAACTTACTGTCTTCTGGACGCCAATATCGCTCTAAATTTGCATGACTTGAAGTGTAAGAACGGAACAATGCATATCGCTCCGAACCTACATCTCCTAATACAAATAATGAGCGCTGATGTGGCAGTAGCTTTTTCATATCCATTTCAACATGCTCCTAACTATTTAATAGATGAATACACTTAAATAGTTGTTGCTCGTAATCTACTTGTTCATCTTTGTTTTTTAGACGTAAAGCTGTCAATTCTTCTAACTGCTGCTTTTGTAAATGGATCTGTTGCTGAAGCTTTAACGAAATCACCGTTGGTAAATACGCAATAAACCGAGATAAATATTTCTGCATATTTTCACGATAGCTTACCAATAAATCCTGTAATTGCATCTCAAACTGCTTCACAATTTGCTGACGATACGCCGTCACTTGATGCTCTTTTAATTGCAGAGTTTTCTTTTGCCCCATCTCATAAATTTCCTGTTTTAATTGTTGCTCATATTTCTCTTGTAAACGTCTTTCCTCACACAATCTTTCTTCTTGTGATTCTAGTAAATTCAGTTGTTGTAAACGAGATAACTCTAATTGTCTCGCATGCTCTATTTTCGCTTCAACTTTCGATTTTCCACGTAAATATGCTTCTCGATATTGCTCATCCTCTACAATTTGTGGTGGACCGTCAATCACTTTACCAACTTGACCGAACCAATATTCGAGCGATAGTACATTTAATATATTAAACTTACTTTCTTTTCCTGCTGCTTGCTGTGAATTTTGCGCTGTTTCTAATAACTTCGTCGCATCTTTAATTTTATCCGTTTTCGCAATTACATTTCCTGCCTTTTGTACACCCGATGCAATTTTGGCAGCTTGATCAACATACTTTGTGCCTTTCGCAACATTGCTAATAACCCCTGCTACTTTACCCGCACCAGTTGCAAACGCCTTACCTGGAATGAAAATCATTCCTAAATCAACAATATTACCAAACGCACTTAACGTTTCCTGTGACGATGTATCACGCTTTTCAATATACTTTGCTTGATAATGACCTAATTGATGCATTTCTTCATTGGCTATTTGCATCTGCGCTGAGATGGTAACAGCTTGTTCCTCCATATGTTGCCGCTTCGATTCAATTTCTTGTAGACGTTGATCGTAACTAGATGAACCTTCTAATTTTCCACGAATCATTTCACCTTGCGCGAAAATATCGTCAACAGATGGCACGTCTACCTGCAATTGGATGTTCGGCACTGTGCTTAATGTAAACTGACCGACTTTTTGTTGAAGTGCTTCATTCGTATCCGCAGCATAATGCTTTAAAAATGTTTCTAGTTTCTCGTTTGTATACTCCTTTACAGAATGCGTCAACTTTTGTATATGCTGATTTGCATGCAGTTCTGAACCATTTTGTAATGCTTCTGTTGTCGAATATTGGCGCATAGATTTTTCAAATTCACTGACAGCTTCTTTAAATTGAATTTCATATGCCGATAAAATCGAAGCCTTCGTCGCATCAAACATGGCATTAAAATTTTGTTCTTGCTTTTGCATACGTTCTTGTACATACTCGATTTCTTCTTTCAAATCGGCTACTTTTCGCTGTATATCCTGATCGGTAATCAACTTACTTGCTTCTAGTTGATGTTTTCGCTCAGATAAATTACGCTCAAATTCAACTTTGACAAACTCAAGCTGTCGTTCTATGCTTTTACTTTTCTTGTCATCAATACTTCGAACAAACTGTATCTTTAAATATTTCACAAAATCATCCATCAGTTCCTTCCATTGAGGGAACATTAGTAAATCGGTTTCGTTTGTTACACCAAAATAAATAGCTTTGCGACTAATGGCTTCTTCTAACAACATCTGGTCTTGTTGCACAATCTTTTTCGGCGTATCATTTTCATCCTTACGTAGTTCATCTAATTTCGTACGAACAAATAGTATCTCAATACCAAGTTGATCAATCATCGAGATTAATTGCACATCAGCTGCTGTTAATGCTTTCCCGATAATGTATACAACTGCATGCGCTTTGGGAATTATGTCGATTGTACGATTTTCGTGATTTGAAATAATCGTATTTAACCCTGGCGTATCAATTAAAACGATTCCTGTTTCAAACAGCTCATGCTTTATATACACATTAATACATACAATATCTGAGTTATTAAACATTTCAGTATTTAATAATTCACTTACAGACGTTGGGGATTGTAAATTACGTTGACTTAGCGCCATCAATTGCTCCAGTTCAAACTTAATCGCTTTATGCTCTGTAATAATTTCAGCATACTCTGTCTCGCCATAATAAATAAATGTCGTAAACGCTGTCGTTTCACTTAACATTGTCGGTAGAATACGACGTCCAATTAAATTATTTATTAAACTAGATTTTCCCGTTGAAAACTGACCAACAATCGGTAAATAAAAATACTTATCATGCAATTTGCGCTCCATTGTAGCAAGCTGCTCTAATGCGATTCCATCTTGTAAAAATTCCCCTATTTCAATATATCTTTCTACATTTTTTTGCATTATATATTCTCCTGACTATATTAAAGTCGATTGCTTTGATACTTGCTCGATAACATCAATTTGAATCGAATCAATTTCAGAAATAAATTCAACCACTTCTTTGCCAAACTCCTTTAATTGTTTCTTTTCTTGCTCTAGCTGTTTACGTTTTTCTGCGCGCTCTGTCTCACCCGATTGTAAAATCTCCACAAGTTCCTTCAACTTCTCTTGCTTTTCTTGAGACTGTTTTTCAAACTGGATTTCAAGTGTCTCAAGCATTATTTTTGCAATTTGCTCTTCTTTGCCTCGAAGGTTTGCACGCACCATTTTCGAAATTGTACGGCCAATCGACGTTAAGTAATCTTCGAATTCATAGCGAATAGTTGTTAATACTTTTTGCTGCTCTTGTTGTAGCTTTTCACTGTATTCAGTAATATATTTTTCACGTTGTTTCTGTAAATAAAATTGTTGCTGTTGAATACGCTGTTGCTCTAAATCGTACACTTCTGGATCAAGTGCCTCTTGGCTGTATAATTGGCTCTTGGCTTGCTCTAGGTTTTTACGATTTTCATTAATTTCGTTACGTAGCTTCTCACGCTCTTCGTCATATTTTCTTTGTGAACTATCATCAACTTCATAAGATGTTCCTGAAACAGTTTTTTTACCTAAAAAAATGTTACCAATAATACCCAAAAGACCTCCACGACCCTCTTTATGTTCCGTCTGAGTCGTATAACGTTCAACACTTGGACGTTCGCCTAAGAAACTTAATTTAATTTGCTCTTCCTGTTGAATCTGCAACATTTGATTTTCAAGTGCGTCCATTTTACGTTTTACTTTGATTGCCTCAAGCTTTTTCATACTCGTATCATCTGTCTTTTTTCGCAACTCTTCCATTTCCTGTTCAATTTCTTTTGTCTTTTTATCGTAAGCTTCCATGTTAATGAACACATCAGTGTTTGTTTCAAATGCAATTGTTCGAATTGAGTTCAGCTCTGAAGCTGTTTGTGCAATCTTTTCGTTTGCAACGACTGCAATTTCTTTAAATTTATTATTCATTTTTTTGCGAAGCGCCCCTGAAAACTCATCATCTAACTGTTCGACAATTTGCTCACATTCACGATTAACTTGACGGTTGATATGCTCAATTTGAATTTGGATTGATTCTAAATCGGTAAAACCGTTAATTTTAGCACCTAGACTTGCACGTAACACTTCAACTTGAGCCTTCGCGCTGTTTTCAATGTCCGATATAAGCTCTTTAATTTCTAGTTGAATTGAACCTTTTTGCTGTTCTAAATTCTCACGAATTATTTGTAGGTCTCCTTCAACTTCTTGAATACGTGCGTTAATTTCATCTGCGTCTTTTACATTTTGAAGAGACTCTAGTGTTTCATTAACTACAGCGTTGCGCTTAACTAATTCGTGTTGAATCATTTCAGCGGGTGCGCGTAACTCCTGAACTGCCTTCTCACCGTCAGTAACAAACTTCCATAAACGCTTCTCAAATAATTCGATACGGGATAGCTCTAAAAATCGTTTTCGTGCTTCCACATCATGGTTCTTTTGCATAGAGTTATCTGGATACTCTAATTGTTCCTTCGTACGTGAAACAAGTGCAGGGTAGGCCGCAATCGGATAAATTTCTGGCATTTTATGATTCGGGAAGAATGTTAAATAGTTTTCTCGCAGACGATTCATTACTGATTCAACAGTTTCCTCAGATTGCTTGATTTTATCAATTTGATTTAAAACCAAGAAAATATTATCAAAGCGCTCTGATAACTTCGCTAATACTTCAAAGTCCGATTTTGAGCCTGGCTGAGAAGCAGCAAACATGTAAATACATGCATGTGATCGTTCAATTTGACGCTCTGTTACTTCGGCATGACCTTTTGCTACTCCATTTAAACCTGGACTATCCACAAGTGTGATACCTTGCTCTAAAAGAGGTGAATTTAAATAAAGCGTAACTGATTCAATATCTTGCACAACTTGTTCGCCGCCTAATGTTGAAACATTTTTCGCAATCGATTCCTTCGTAGCTTCCCCATACTTTGTTGACATAGATGGATTTTTATAATCGATTTGCAACGTATGATCGTTCGGCGATTTCGATGTATGCTTTAAATAGTTAATTGTTGCCGTTGTTTCACTTGTAAATGAAGGTAAATAACGATCACCCATTACCGCATTCAAAAATGTCGATTTCCCGGCGCTAAATTCACCTACAATTACGATAGAAAAATCGCCATTTTGAAGGTCAGTTGAAAACTGATTAAAACTTGCCACTTTTTCTTCCTCACCAATACCTTTAAAATACTCAATCGAACGATTTAATAACTTTAATAATGCATAATTTCTCTTTTGATGCTGCTGTAAATGTAAATCCATCTTGAAATCCTCCTATGCTAATGTCTTCAATACTTTATGTAAGTTTTGCTGTGCCTCTATTAATTGCTGTGGTGTTGCCTTTTGTTCAACTTGCTCTTTCAGACGCTGTAACTTCCCAATATACATCTTACATGTCTGCATATAATGCTCATCAATCGCATTATTCATCTTCGGTAATTCTTTATTGAGAATTGTTTCAATTTCTTGTCGATAAAACTTTGCTAAATCCCCTGTTAGATACTGCTCTAGTGCATATAAGATCTCTTTTTTCTGATTAGAATAATATAATTGCTTATTACGGTCGAAGATTTCTTTTTTCTCGCGCTCTAAGCTACTTAATTCACTTTGTAGTGATTGCAGCTTAAATTTCAGTTGCTGTAAACGGGCATCTGCTTCAGCTGAACTTTCTTCATAACGACGTACTCGTTGCTCCGCAGCTATAATCATACGTTTCACTTCTGCTTCTTTATTACTATATTGTGATTTAACACGTCGCTCTTGTTCGTCCCAAGTTTTTCTTCTTGAATCATCAGTGATTGTTCTCGTACGTGTTTCATAACCACCTAAGCCAATTTTTCTACCTACCCAACTAAAAACACCACTCTTCTCTACTTTATAACTTTCCGTCCAGTGCTCAATTTCTGGCCTTCTCCCTAAATGTTGAATTTCTCGCTGATGCTCCGATTGCAATGAAATCTTTTGTTTGCGTAACGACTGCATACCCGATTTCTCTTTTGAATAATTTGCATTCTCTTCCGTGTACTTTGCTAAGACCGTTCTCTCTTGTAAACGTAGGTCCTTAATTGTCGCCGATGTTTTTTCAATCTTTTTCACCGTACTCAAATTTTCTAAATTTTCTTTTTTCAACGCAATGGTAAACTCAACCTTCTTTTTCGAAATTGATATTTTGGGATAATGACTTTCTATTCGTAAAACAGCACTCTCGTAAACTTCATTTAAAAATCCTGTGATTATCTTAATATATTCGGAAGTTAAGCTACCTTCTGTATGTTGAAGTTCACGCTTTAGATTTTCTTGTAATTTCTTTAAATTTTCTTCTGGATTGTTCTGTAATTTTGTATATCCAGTAATTTCATTCGCAATTTTGGTCTCTTGCTTTTTATAAAACTCACCTAAATCCGATTTGATACGATTCATAAGCATGCTACGAATATCTATTTTTTTCGCGCTCGTAAAGTTATGCAAATTTATCAAATTTTCATCTTTTGATTGAAGAGCTACATTAATTCGATACTCAATTTCCTTTAATTGTCGTTCATCAATCTTTACCTCATGAATCGCGACTTGCTCTTCAAATTCAGTTGTAATGTCTTGAACTAACGCTTTTAATTTATACTCAATATTTTGTTGCTTTAGTTTTTCTTTTTCACTATTAGTTAGACGTTGCCAAATTTCATCTTCTACCATTTTAAAATTCGACTTCTCTAATAGCATTTGTCTCCTAGTATCCGTCATCTCTAACGTATCATGTTGTGAAAGACGTGTAATCTCTTTGTCCTTTGCCGTTAATGCAAGCAAAGAAGAAACGCCTAAAATCATTGAATTGTTTTCGAGCCCAATATTCGCCAATTGCTTACGTAATTCTGTGATTTTTTGTTGTACCGTTTCCCCCTCTGATTCCTTTAAGGTGTCGATTGCATTAATAATAAAAATAAAAGAAGACTGATACTGCTTTAACAGTTCATACATTTGTACGTTAGACTGAGATAAACCACGGGTCGGTAATAAATATATACTTGTATGTGCGCGTTGGATTTCATAACGTGTTCGCTCATAGTGACCCTCAGCAACACCATTTAATCCGGGTGTATCAATAAACTCAATTGGCTCATCCGTGTATGGAAAATCGATATGTATTGTGACAGCCGATACTTCTTGTACGACATTAAATTCCTTTGCCATCGTTGTTACATATTCTGTTAGGCCCTTTGAATCCTTCGGCATATCAATAATAATAGGATCTTTGTTTTTAGAAAACTCGACCAATACTTTATTACATAATGGATCTGTTGCCTTTATATTTTTTATATACGTTACTGTTGCTGTTGTTTCATTTACTGAATGAGGTAAAATGTCTTTTCCAATCAGCGCATTTAAAAAAGTTGATTTTCCTGCACTGAATTCGCCAACGACCGTAATGCGAAACGATTCGTCATTCATTTGAGTTTGTAAATCTTTTGCACGTTGAATAAAGTTTTGATAAAATTCCTTATCCAATTGTGGTAATGTTAAAATTTTATTTATTTTTTTCTCTACTTCTAAATTTTTTGTTACCATCTTTACCTCCATTAAAATTTTGTAATAAGTATCCGGAAAATAAATTACAAATTATCGGAATTAGTTGTTTATCTTTACCATAAAAGTTATCCGTTTCGACAACACATATAAACCTATTGGAATTTTTAATTAAAACTCTTTAGCTCCAACACCTCAACAAACTCTTCTTGGCTCATCAACCACATATTAATCTCCTTACCAAACATCTCAGCTTCAAAAATGATGCCATCATCAAGCCTTTCAATAACTCTAACCGTTGGAAGTCTGTCCATGACAGCTTGCGATGAGGTTCCAGTGAATTTGAACTTGACTGTTATAAGTTCACCGGGATACATGAATTGCACCCGCTCTCGAAACTCGCCTTCTTGAAATTGTTCTTCGTAAGGAACTTTGAATTGTAAACCTGTTTGTTCAAATCCCTCAATACAATCTACACGATAAATAATTGGATAATCCTTTGTAACTAAAGCCGAATAAGCAATTAAGTAAAAATAGAATTACGAAAACATAATTCCTATTGGTCGTAATACACGCCTTTTTCCTTCCGTATCTAAGTATCGTTTGTAGTTTATGTAATTGATTTTTTACTTTGGATAGATAAATATATTTGCCATAGTAGCTCTAGCAATTCGTTATTATGATGTATCTGCACATATAGATTCTTTTCATTTGACATCATTCTTTGTATCAAGCTTCGGTCTTCTTTTTTCTCTAAAGAAATCAATTTATCAATTAAGCGACTCATTTCCATTTTAGGAAATGCCGTTGATTCGATTAATACTTTCAAAATTGCAAAAATCTCTTCATTATTAGCCACTTCGATGATTGCATATTCAAAAAGTAGGCTTTATTCGAACGATCATAGTCAAGATATTCATTTAAATTTTTTATTTCTAAAATCGCTCTTATACTCCGAATATCGCGCTAAATAAAATTTCCACTTGTATTAAAGCGAATAGTTTCTTCCTTTTTTATAAGCATTTCGCCATTTTTAAAACGATCATACATTGATAAAATGCGATAAATTTGTGATTATTTTTCATTGCTCATACCAGCATCTCTTAAGTCGTTTTTTACGAAATTGCATAGATATTAAGGTCCACTTAAAACTCATATTTAACAATTCTATATAATTAAATCATACCATTTTTTGCTACTTCTCAAAGCTTATTTAACATAATTATACTCATGTATGCAAAAATAGAGAATAAAATAATCTAAATAGAGAGTAGGTGGAACAATTTTCATATCCATCAAGAAAAATGACAAGAATGTCATTGCCTTTTATGTCAGCAATGACATTCTTTATTCATTAGCAAAAGCGAAGAAATTATATTGTCCTAACTGACACAAAAATGTTTTATTAGGTGGATGAAAAAAGTGGACTCATCACTATTATCATGAGTGCCATATCGAATGAAGTTTTGTACCGGAGCCTGAAACGTAAGAGCATCTTGGGGGTAAATTAGCGATTTATAATTGGCTCAAGGAAAAATATCCAAACGCTTACGTCGCTTTAGACGAAAGAATAGAAAAATCCTTTTGAACTTATTAAAATGCCTGTACTTAAGAAAAAAATCAATTTAGACGATGAAGTCAAAAACTTTTATACGCGCGAATAGCTTACCAAATTTCTTGATTGTTTAGAAAAGGATAATGATTTAAAGCGAATTTCAATATTCTATCTACTAGCATTTTTAGGAACATAAAAAGGAGAAACGTTTGCTCTTCGATGGAGAGATATTAATTTTGAAGACAGCGAAATTCGTATTAGTAAAGCGGTTAAGCGAGGAAAAAATGTGTCTATAAGACCTACTAAAAACGGAGATCCCCGTACAATTAAAATTGACGAAAAATGAACTTCAAGATCCCAACAAAACTGCCAGTGGCTAGCTACTTTTCTAAAAAATCATAATCTTAACACATGAATTACGCTATACACATTGTTCCTTGCTGTTTGAAGCAGGTCCTTAAATCAAAGAAGTACAATATCGGTTGGGACACCGCGATGCGAAGACAACATTAGATGTTTATGCACACGTTACAAAAAAAGCGAAGTCCGAAATAATAGATAAGTTTACGAACTTCATGAGCAATTCCACAAAGGATTAACAAAGGTTCATAAAGTTTCAGTCCAATTCAGGACAAGTCAAATGCATTAAAAAAAGTGCCATAACCGTTGACAAATCAACGTTTATGACACTTTAGAAATCCTAAGATTTCAAGGTATGGAGACGGTGGGAGTCGAACCCACGTCCGAAGGCATCGTATACTTAAGCTTCTACGTGTGTAGTCAATTTATTGGGATCTCGTCGTCAGGCTGCCAATTGACAGGCGTCCGTCCGACCAGTCTGATTCCATCTCTTCTCTTTCCCTCCAGACGGAAGGGTCCAAGCGTAGCCTGTTTAAAGTGAGACCCTAGAAATCAGCCGACCAGGCGACGGCTGCTAGGATCCGTAGTAGCTATTAAGCTGCTGCGAGTTGTGTGTTAGTTTTGCCAGTTATGGCTGATGCGTTTTAACGAGGCCGACCCCTCGACACGCCACAGAAGACCGAACTACCCCCGTCGAATCCGTAACGTCCCCAAGATATAAAATTGGGGCTTTCCGAATACTATTATAATAGCAGAAAAGTGTTACGGGTTCAATACTTTTGCTTGTCGCGTAATGCGCGGTCGATATCGCGCTTCGCGTCCTTCTTCTTCAGATCATCGCGTTTGTCGAATTTCTTCTTCCCGCGTCCGAGTCCGATCAGACATTTTGCGTAGCCGTTCTTGATGTAGACCTTCAGCGGCACGATCGTGTAGCCGTCGCGGGAGACGAGTCCCATTAAGTTGGCGATCTGTTTTTTGTGCAGCAACAGTTTCCGCGGACGGAGCTGTTCGTGGTTGTACCGGTTCCCTTGTTCGAAGTGCGCGATGTTCGAGTTCCAGAGAATCGCTTCCCCGCCGTCGAACCGGACGAACGCGTCGCCGATACTGATTTTTCCTTTACGGACCGATTTGATTTCGGTTCCCGTCAAGACGAGACCCGCTTCGATCGTATCTTCAATCGCATAATCAAACGACGCCCGTTTGTTGTTAGCTAATACTTTTGAACTTGTACCTTTTGGCATCTCTTCCACCACATTTCTAAACAGAAGCGCTTATTTGCGCTTCCGTTTTTTATTCGAGACCGCTTTATGGAACGGCGGTTTATCCTTCTTGTCCTTCAGCGCGAACCCTTTGCCTTTCGACTGGTCCTTCGGCTTACTCGGACGCTTCGACTTCCCGCGACGGTCATCTTTCTTATCGTCGCGTTTTTGTCCCGGACGACCGCCCGTTGAACGGATCGTCTTCGACTCAAAGCGTTTTTTCGGTTGGCGTTCCGGCATCCCGACGACCGCGAAGTCAATCGTCTTCTCATCGATGTTGACACCGGTGACTTTAATCTCAACGACGTCGCCGATCCGGAACTGTTGTTTCGTCCGTTCGCCCATCAATTGATAGTTCGCTTCGTCGTAGCGGTAGAAGTCATCCGTCATCGCCTGGATATGAACAAGTCCTTCGATCGTGTTCGGTAACTCGACGAACATACCGAAGTTGGTCACGCCGCTGACGACCCCTTCAAACGTTTCACCGATGTGTTGTTCCATATACTCGGCTTTCTTGAGGGCATTCGTTTCGCGTTCCGCATCGACGGCACGACGTTCCCGTTTCGAGGCGTGATCGGCGATTTCCGGCAGAATCGCAGAGTAACGGTCCTGTGTCTTTTGCGATTTATCATTAAAGATGATGTACTCGCGCAGGAGACGGTGGACCATCAAGTCCGGATACCGGCGGATCGGTGACGTGAAGTGCGTATAGAAATCGGTCGACAGACCAAAGTGACCAATCGGTTCGACGTCATATTTCGCTTGTTGGAGCGACCGTAACATGACCGTACTGACGACGGCTTCTTCCGGCTCGCCTTCAACGGCGTTCAGGATCGATTGCAACGTCTTCGGTGCGACCGACTCGCCTTTGCGCTCGACATTGATGCCGAAGTTGGCGATGAACTTGAAGAACGTATCGAGACGTTCTGCTTTCGGCTCATCGTGAATCCGGTACATGAACGGCAGTTTTTGGTGCTGGACGTGCTCCGCCACCGTTTCGTTTGCAGCAAGCATGAACTCTTCGATCAGTTTTTCAGCAACTGACCGTTCGCGCAGGATGATTTCACTTGTCTTGCCTTCTTCGTTGACGAGGACTTTTGCTTCCGGGAAGTCGAAGTTGATCGCACCACGGCGCGAGCGGCGTTCGCGGAGAATCGCAGCCAGTTCCGCCATCTGATCGAAGTTCGCGACGAGATCGTGGTATTTCGCGACCACTTCTTCGTCTTCGCGTTCGATGATTTTCCGGACATCGGTATACGTCATCCGTTCCGTCGTCTTGATGACACTCTGTAAAATCTCATGATTGACGACCGCACCGTTTTGATCGATTTCCATGATGCAGCTGAGCGTCAACCGATCAACGTGCGGGTTCAGTGAACAGATCCCGTTTGACAGACGGTGCGGAATCATCGGAATTACCCGGTCAACGAGATAGACACTGGTTCCGCGTTCGCGTGCTTCTTCGTCGAGCGGTGAATCTTCCTTGACGTAATGTGAGACATCGGCGATGTGGACCCCGAGCTCGTAGTTCCCGTTCGCAAGTTTCTTGACGTGGACGGCGTCATCCAAGTCTTTTGCGTCAGCGCCGTCAATCGTGACGGTGACTTCCTTGCGTAGGTCGACGCGACCGACAAGATCTTTCTCATCGATTTGATCCGGAATATCATTTGCTTCCGCAATCGCTGCGTCCGAGAAGTCAACATTGATGCCGTGCTTGTGGACAATCGACAGGATATCGACACCAGGGTCGTTTTTATGGCCGATGATTTGTAAGACTTTTGCGGTTCCGGCGTAACGGCCGTCCGGATACTTCGTAATCCGTGCGAGAACTTTATGTCCGTCGACGGCACCGAGCGTATCTTCGTTCGCGACGACCGGTAAGAACGTCAGCTTCGAATCATCCGGCTCGATGTAGGCGATCGACTCAATCCGTCCTTTTGGACTGACAAACGTTCCGACGAAATCAGCCGGTCCGCGTGAGAGAATCTTGAGTAACTTGCCTTCGCGACGGTCCCCGCCGTTTGATTCCGCAAAAACTTTGACGAGGACACGGTCCCCGTTGTAGACATTGCCGAGCTCCGGTGCCGGCAGGAAGATATCGCCTGCAGAACCGTCTTCCGGTGAAACGAATCCGAATCCACGTTGGTGGACCGAGATTTTTCCGGCGACTTGTCCGATTTGAGCGAGGGTTCCGTATTTGTTTGAACGGGTCCGCGCGACAAGCGCTTCTTCTTCGAGTTCATTTAACGTCCGGATCAGTTCCTTGAACTGTGCCGTATCCGTTAGTTCCAGTTTTTTCGTTAATTGATCAATCGACAACGGACGTTCGTCCGCGGCGATGACCTCTAATATGCGTTCACGTAATTCCAACGTGACACCTCCAGTTAATGGCTCCAGTTCAAGCCGTCCAAAAATTCATGGATGTCTTGGTGGAGCGTTTCTTTTTCTTTGTCAAGCGTAATGACATGACCTGAGTTCTCATACCAGATCAGATCTTTTTGTAAGGCACTGACACCATCGTGAATGATGTTGGCTGAATCCGTGTTGATCATATGATCATTGCGGGCTTGGATGACGAGTGTCGGTGCATAGACATCTTCGAGTGAATCGCGTGTATCTTTCAGCAAGGCTTGCAGATCCTTTAAGGTCGGCATCGGTTCGAACACAGCCATCTCCTGCTCGATTTCCTCGACCGATTTTCCTTCTCGCTTCTTAAATTCTCTGGCATACTCCGTGACTCCTGCATACATGACGTCTTCACTTTTGATGTAAGCCGGCGCACACATCGGAATGACGGCTTTGACCGGACGGTGCATCGACAGTCGAAGCGACATGACACCGCCGAGCGACAGTCCGCAGACCGCAATCTCGTCGTATCCTTTCGCTTTTAACGCTTCGTAACCGTCGAGGACATCCTGCCACCAGTCGGCTGGCCCGGTCTTCGTCAGCTCTTCGGGTGGGGCAGCGTGCCCTTTATATTGTGGTGCCAGTGATGTATAACCATGTTTTTGCAGGTAACGTCCGAGCATCCGGACATCGGCGCTTGAGCCGGTGAAGCCGTGCAACAACAGGACTGCCCGGTTGCCGCCTTCAAAAAAGAATGGTTTTGGTAATGTGATTTTCATAAAATGATTCCCCCTCTAACTCTATACCCCAAAATGAAAATTTAGAAATCGAGAAATAAGAAAAAACGACAGCGCGATCGGACGGCTGTCGTTTCAATACTCACTTATAAAAAGCGACGAGTAACGCCAAGATAAAGAATAATGCCCCTAAAATAGACGCTACACGATTTAGGACCGCATCCAAGCCACGGGCTTTTTGGCGACCAAATAATTGTTCTGCTCCACCTGTCAATGCTCCGAGTCCAGCCGTACGGCCTGACATCAAGAGAACGACGATGATGAGAAGAACGGAAACGACGATGAGGCCGACAAGAGCCACGTTATGAATGATCATCGATGATCCTCCTTCAGTAATATACGCTTCTTTCATTATAGAGAAAAACAACTACGGGAACAAGGTATAGATTCACGAAGTTCAGCTTACCTCCAAAAAACACCAGCCGGCTGACAAAATCAGCCCGGCTGGTGAGGAAAATTATTGTTTGATGAGATCTAGTTCGACTGGAATGTTCTTCTCGACTGTCTCACCTTTGAGGTGTTTGATTGCTGTGTCGATTCCCGTTTTACCGATCTCAGCTGGTTTCTGAGCGACTGTTCCCGCCATCTTACCGTCTTCGACTGCTTTGACGGCATCGTCTGTTGCGTCAAAACCGATGACTTTGACGTCTTCCATGCCCGCTGCTTTCAACGCTTCGACGGCACCAAGAGCCATTTCATCGTTGTGCGCGAAGACGGCTTTGATGTCTTTGTTGTTTTGAAGGATGTTTTCCATGACCGACAGACCTTTTGCCCGGTCAAAGTTGGCGGATTGTTTCGCGACGACGTCAAGCTTGCTGTCGACTGCCGCGTGGAACCCTTCGCCACGGTCGCGTGTTGCCGATGCGCCCGGAATTCCTTCGAGTTCAACGACTTTCGCTTTGTCGCCAACGAGTTCGATCATGTACTCACCCGCTTGTTTCCCGCCTGCTACGTTATCCGACGCGATGTGCGCGATGACGTCACCGGCTTCTGCATTGCGGTCCACTGTGATGACCGGGATGTCCGCATCGTTTGCTGTTTGAACTGCGGCACCGACTGCTGCTGAATCCGTTGGGTTGATCAAGATAAGATCGACGTTCTTTTGAATCATGTCTTCGATGTCGCTTGCTTGTTTTGCGGCATCATCTTGTGCATCCGCGACTTGCAGTGTTGCGCCTTGTGCTTTTGCTTCTTTTTCTGCGCCTTCTTTGAGCGAGACGAAGAACGGGTTGTTGAGTGTCGAAATCGACAGACCAATCTTGAAGTCTTTTGTTTTCTTCTCTTTTTCCGTGTCACTGCCCGGTTGTTCCGTCGAACAAGCCGCTGCGAAGACCATTAACGCCATCATGACGAGTGCGAGTAGTTTTTTCATATCAATATCCTCCTTTTGGATGGTAAATCACGTAGTTTGTTTCCGGTCCGCGAGTACCGCGAACAGGATGACGAGCCCTTTGACGACAAGCTGGAAGAAGGACGAGACACCAAGTAAGTTCAGTCCGTTGTTAAGTGTTCCGATGATCAAGGCACCGATCAACGTTCCGACAATCCAACCGCGTCCACCGGCTAAGCTCGTTCCACCAAGGACGACCGCTGCAATCGCATCGAGCTCATACGATGTTCCGGCTGTCGGTTGCGCCGAGTTGAGACGCGACGTCAGGATGATTCCAGCCAGTGCTGCCATTAAACCAGACAGCGAGTAGATCAAAATCTTCACTTTATTGACTTGAATCCCCATCAGTTTTGCTGCTTCTTCGTTACCGCCGATCGCATACGTGTAACGGCCGAACGTCGTTTTCTTCAGGATGAAGTACAACACGCCAAAGGCAATCAACATCGTCACGACCGGGACCGGGAAGATCCAGAAGTAGCCGCGACCGAACAATTCGAACCAGCCACCTTGGCTGAGTCCGGTAATCGGCTTCCCGTCCGTATAGACGAGTGTCAGACCGCGGAAGATCGTCATCGTCGCAAGTGTCGCAATGAACGGTGCGACTTTCCCGAGAGAGATGACCATTCCGTTTAACGCACCCATGATTGCCCCGACGATCAATCCGGCAAGCACGGCGAGAATCGCGGACGTTCCGTCGGTCATCAGACCGGCGACGAACGCCGATGACAACGCAAGAATCGAACCGACCGATAAGTCGATTCCACCTGTTAAGATGACGAACGTCATCCCGAAGGCAATCAAGGCATTGATCGAAACTTGGCGTAAGATGTTGAATAAGTTATTAAGTGTTAAAAAGTCCGGTTCCATGATCGAGACGACGAGAATGATCGCGAACAGTCCGGCGAGCGGACCAAGCTTTTGACCAATCCCGAGTCGTCTCGGTTTCTTTTCTGTCAGTTTCCCTTGCATCAATTCCATGTCATTGTCCTCCTGTCGCAAGCATCATGATACTCTCTTGCGTTGCCTCTTCTTGATTGAGCATGCCGCTCATTTGCCCTTCACGCATTACATAGACGCGGTCGCTCATGCCGAGGATTTCCGGCAGATCAGAACTGATCATGATGATTGCGACACCCGATGCGGCCAGTTCGTTCATAATCATATAAATCTCTTTTTTCGCCCCGACGTCGACACCGCGTGTCGGTTCGTCGAGAATCAGGACATCCGGTTTTGTTCCGAGCCATTTCGCGAGGACGACCTTTTGCTGGTTCCCGCCGGACAATGACTTCGCCGGTTGATCCATCGAGCTGTGCCGGACAGATAACGACTTGAGATAGCCTTCCGCGAACTGCCGCTCCGATTGATCGGAGATGACACCGGACTTCGATAACGACCGGATTGTCGGCAAGGAGATGTTTTCCCGGAGTGAAAAGTCGAGGAACAAGCCTTCACCTTTCCGGTCTTCCGTCAAGAAGCCAAGTCCCTGTTTGATCGCATCGTGCGGTGATTTGATTTTGATGACGTTGCCGTTTAAGCTGATCGTCCCTGCTTTCAGCCGGTCGACTCCGAACAAGCCACGCATGACTTCCGTTCGTCCGGCGCCCATCAAGCCGGAAAAGCCGACGATTTCCCCGGCCCGGACCGAGAACGAGACATCTTCAAACCGTTTGCCGGTTGCTCCGGTGACTTCAAGGACCGTCTGACCGAGTGTCACTTGACGCTCCGGATACCGTTCGCCCATCTCGCGTCCGACCATTTCGCGGACAATCTGTTCAAACGAAGTCTCAGCAATCCGGTGGGTCGAGACCGAGACACCATCGCGTAAAACGGTGATCCGGTCGCACAGTTCAAAGATTTCTTCCATCCGGTGCGAGATATAGACGATCGAGACCCCCTGCGCCCGCAGTGCCGTCGCGACACTGAACAAGGCGCGGATTTCACGTTCCGTTAAAGCGGCCGTCGGTTCATCCATGATGATGACCTTCGCGTCCGTCATCAACGCTTTCGCAATTTCAATCATCTGCTGTTGTCCGACCGATAACGTCCGGGCGAGCTGATTGACGTCCATGAAGACGTTCAGTTCCGCCAGTTCACGTTCGGCGAGCCGTTTCATCTCTGCTTGCTTCAAAATGCCGAAGCGGGATTTCAGTTCCCGTCCGAGAAACAGATTTTCCGTGACCGTTAAGTCCGGTAAGATGTTCAGCTCCTGGTGGATAAAAGCGATTCCCGCTTCTTCCGCCAGTTTCGGATTTTTATACTGTTGTTCCACGCCGTCAATTTGAATCGTTCCTTCATCGGCTTTATGGACACCGGTCAGAATCTTCATCAAGGTCGATTTTCCGGCTCCGTTTTCACCCATCAAGGCATGAATCTCACCGGTCGCGAGAGTGAAGTCGACTCCCTTCAAGACGGGAACGGGACCAAACGCTTTTGTGATACCTGTCATCTCAATTTGCATCGTACTTCCTCCCCTTAAAAAATGACGCCGGCGTGTAAGATGACGTTCGCATACGGTGTCGCTTCACCCGTCCGGATGATGACTTTCGCCTGCTTCGTCAATTCCTTGAATGCTTCGTGCGACACATAGTCTTGCGGTACGTCGAGCTTCGTCACAGCCTCGAGCGCAACCGGATTGGCCTCTTTGATTTCCGACGCCAGTGTTACCTGTTCAACCGCCATGTCGTCTGCAACGATCCGGACGACATCCACGAACGATGGTGTCCCGAGTTCAATTGCCAAATCGATCCGCTCTACGCCTGCCGGAATCGGCAGACCGCAATCGGCGATGACGATCATGTCTGTATGACCAAGATCCGTTAAGACCTTACTGATGTGGCTGTTTAAAATCCCGTGTCGTTTCATGCTTCGACCTCCATCTGTTCCCGTGTCGGCATTCCGCCTTGTGCTCCGAGGGCGCGGACGGACATGCCGGCTGCCTTGTTGGCAAAGCGAATCGCTTCCGTCAATGATGTTCCTTCCGTCAAGCTGACCGCGAGTGCCCCGTTGAATGTATCACCGGCACCTGTCGTATCGATGACGTCCGTCTTGATGGCTGGAACCGTCACAATCGCATCCCCGTCGTAGAAACGGGCCCCGCGACTGCCTTCTGTCACAATCAATTTATTCGGATACTGGCTTAACCAATGTTCCAGTGACTGCTGTTGTCCGAAAATCAAGCTGCATTCATGTTCGTTTGGTGTCAGGTACGTCACGTCTTCCAGCAACTCGTCGTCAAGAACGATGGCTGGCGCCGGATTCAAGACGACAGGAATACCATGTGTCTTGCCGTAACGCGCCACCTGTTTGACCGTTTCCAGTGGAATTTCGAGTTGTAACAAAATCATGTCCGTCTGACCGAGCAAACTGTCGAGCTGTGCCTCGTCATAGACGACGGCTAAGTTCGCCGACTGGACGACGACGATTGAATTATCGCCTTCTGCCAGCGTAATGTGCGCCGTCCCCGTCCGTTCGTTCGCGATCGTCTGTAGATGCGTCGTTCCGACCTGCTCCGTTTCGAAGTTCTGGCGGATCGCGACGCCGTTTGCATCGTCGCCGACACAGCCGACCATTTCGACGTTGCCGCCGAGCCGGGCGATCGCGACTGCTTGGTTGGCACCTTTGCCTCCCGGTACCGTATGGAAGGCGGATCCGATGACCGTTTCCCCTGCTGACGGACGACGATCGCTTTCGACGACCAAGTCCATCGAGATACTTCCGACTACACTGATTTGTTTCATGACTGTTCACCCTTCCGCTTCGTCGTTTCTCGTTCGATGACTTCGACCATCAATTCATGATGGACGGCCGCAATCTCTTTTCCTTCAATTCGTTGAATCAATAACTTTGCTGCCAGTTCGCCCATCTGATAAATCGGCTGGGCAATTGTCGTAAGTGGTGGTGAAATCATCTGCCCGAGTTCAATTCCGTCATAGCCGATGATCTGTAACTGGTCTGGAATCGCGATTCCCCGCTCAGCTGCGACTTGAATCGTCGCTGCGGCGATGACATCGTTTGCCGCAAAAATCCCGTTACAGTCGTAATGGTCAAATAAGTAGTTCGCCGCCCCGAGTGCACCTTGGAAATGAAACGGCGACTCGATGCTTGCGACCAAATGTTTACCTGCGATTTCTTCGAATCCGTCACGCCGCTTGCGGATGGTCGGTAATTTTGAAGGACCGCTGATGACGACGAGTTCGGTTGCCCCGTGATCGAGTAAGAACTGCGCTGCTTTTTTTCCGCCGTCATGACCATTTGATGTGACCGTCGGGATTGCTCCTTGCAGGACACGGTCGAGGGCGACAACCGGCACTTCGAGTTTTTCGTAGTTCGGATTGTTCGAATAGTTCGTCGTAATGATCAACCCGTCGACATGCATCGCTTCGAGTGACTGAATATATTCTTGTTCTTTCTGAAACTGTTCGTCTGTGTTACACAAAATCACCTGAAATCCGTGCTGATGTGCCATATCTTCCACAGCCCGTGCGAGTTGCGGGAAAAAAGGATTGGTGATGTCAGGGACGATCAAACCAATCAGACCAGATCGTTTTTGGAACAACGACCGGGCGACCCGGTTCGGTCGGTAGTCGAGCTGCTTAATTGCTTGCAGGACTGCCGTTCTTGCTTTTTCGCTGACATATCCCTTCTCATTCATGACACGTGAGACGGTCGCAACGGAGACATTGGCCACTTTCGCTACTTCCCGGATGGTCGACATGTTCGCCACCTCTTTCTTTTGATAACGCTTACAATATGTATCATATTGTGTAACCGGTTACACATCAATCCTTTTTACGAAAATATATTTTATTTATTTTTTTCAGACAGACGAAAAAGTCCGATCAAACGTGTGACGACAACGTTTGTGCGGACTTCTTTAGCGATTGGGATGGCGTTTTTGATACAACCGGCGAAACAAGGAAACGAGAAATGCTAAAATTGCGAGCGGCTCTAGTAAGTAAATCAACAGGAACGTAATGTCGATGACCGCATCTTCCGGGTTATACCGCAGAATATAGATGGCTCCCGGTAGGAGCGCAATTAGACCTGTGATGCCAAGGACCGTTCCGAGAATCATGCTTTGACGTGAAAAGCGACTCGTAATCTGATACAGACCGATAAAGAAAATCAATTCCGTAAAATAAATGATCCGTAGTTGAATCTCGTCGATCGCGGGGTCCATACCGAGAAATAGATAACGAAACAGCATGTCACTCCCCCCTTCTTTCATTCTCTACCCCGATCGCGCTACTCTTAATGCACGGATTCCAGTTTATCTGCATATCCTATCTGACTTTAGGGAATAGCTTGATATTGACACTACCACGATTAAAACCGTGGGATTCTGAAGTGCTTGTGCGAGCGCAGTCCATTTCTGTTTGGCTCAAGCCTTCAGATGAGGGTGTGCCATCACCCCTCCTGAGACAGACCGTATAGGTTCTCAGGCTGATGGACTGTTACCATCCACCACAGGTCGTTGCAGGTGTGTCCACCTGATGTTTTAGCGTCTTTTGCGTGACGACAGGCATCGTTTTACCGGTCACATGTTTTCGTGACCGAACCGTATACGATTTTCAAGGGGCGATGGACACAGGCGTTTTAGAGACTTGTACTTGTCTGTGGGATAGATATACCCGAACGTCGGATGTGAAAACATCCGAACTCACTTTCATTCCATGCCTAAAGGCGGGCTATGCCCGATATGGGCTTTCCCGTTCGTAAAATCTGTAACAGCTACTTAAAGAAAGTTGGGGGTCCGACCGATGAAAGAAGAACATTCGATGAAGGTCGTCAGTTGCTTAAACGACTTTTTTCAACGCAACGAACAACCACTTCAGGTCGACTTACTACGCGGTCTTCCTCCAGTCGTTTTATTGTTAAAAGATGAAGCCAAACGTTCCTTCGCAGCGGAAGCGAACTTGCACGATGAATTACTCAGCGATATCAAACGTCTCGTCCAGGAGTGTCTCGATCCGCAAACTTTACGTGAACTCGATATCGATGTCGACTTACCCGAGTTCTTTGTCACGCGTGCTCCGCTCTATTCTGCCCATCATTACCTCGTCACGTTTATCGAGGATTGATTTTAAGGAGTACAATTCCATTTTGATACTACGGGATTCGACAAGACGTCGGGTCTCGTTTTTTGTGTCTGTAAAAAACATTCATTCGCTCGCTTTTCTAGGGCGGAACGCGAGCCGCGGATTTCTTTCAGATCTCCGGGTCTCGCCTGTTCCTGACGGAAGCATTGCTTCCTTTTCCCTTAGAAGTCGAGCGATGGATGTTTTACTGCTTTCCAATGAAACTGTTATCACGCGTTTCACGCGACTCCTACAGGAAAAAGCGCAAGCCTGCTTGCGCTGTCAGAGACAAACAAGACCCGATTGTCTGCCTCAATGAGGCAGACAAACTGGCTTGTGTCTCGCCTGAGGAAAGCGCGTGAAAAAAAGCGTGATTCCTAAAAAACTACATGATCTAATACCGAGCGAAACGAGCGAACGGCTAGTTTTATCAAGCCACACTTAACGCAAAAAAACAGCCTCCCGCCAAGCGGAAGACTGTCGACTTAGTCCGTAGATTGCTTACTTAATTTCAACTTCAAGAATAGCTTCGATTTCTGCCTCGACTTCTTTATTCACCATCTGCGAACGTTTTTTTCTTAATTCAAGATCCATTTCCTGATCGATGAACTCGTTCGTATGCTTGTCAAAACAGCTGTAACAAATCGGATAAAAGTCTTTTTCTTCTGTCTTCAACGAATTGAATTCCCACGTGTTCAGTTCCAAATAACTGACTTGGTTATTCGTTTCTTTTCCGCATATTTCACACGTCATTTTTTAGTGCTCCCTTCTTTATGCATCAATCTTTGTTTTTGCTGATTGACGGTCCTTGATGCGTTTCAAACGCCCGTGATATTTCATAATGTTCGCTTGTGATTGTTTGGCCTCTTCGCTCGTAGGTTGCAAGTTCTCAATATCCCAGTATTTCACCACGACATCTAATACCTGGTCAAAGTATTGGAGGGGTCCGTAATTCGTATCCACTGCGATGGTCTTCATACGCTCGGTAAAGTCCGGCATGATCGCACCCGGCATCGAGAAATTGATGATGACATCTTCAAAGAACACGATAAAGTTCGGATCGAGCTCAAGGTGCGCTTTCACCGTGTCGCGGTAGAACGCATAGTGAAGGGCTTCATCTTTTGCCAAACGGCGGAGCAGTGTCGCCAAGTCTTTGTCATGCGCTCCTGCCACTCTCGCTACGTTGTTATAGAAAACGAGTGTCGCAAGCTCTTGCAACGACGTGTAGGCCATGGTTGCTAAAGGATTCGTGAAGTCCGGGAACCAGCCGCTTTCAACGACGCGTCTTCTTAATTGATGCAAGCGTGTCGGATTGACGTTTCGTGTCACGAGTAAATACGTTTCCAGTAAGCTCGAGTGCTGGTCTTCTTCCGCCGTCCACGTGCGGACGAAATCATTGATGACTTCCATCGAGTTTTTGAATGTGTAATCCAAATGCGACGTATACCAAGGTAAGTTCACTTCTGTCAGTAATGCCGTTTCGACTGCAACGATGACACCTTCCGGAAGCGTGACTTGACTCTCCTCCCAAGGCACCCGTTTAAACGACATCGCCTTGTCCCATGGAATGAATTCGTGATAGCTCCAATCAATATTGGCTGAACGCTCCTTATGTAGTCGGTACAATTCTTTAATGCGTGGTTCTAAACGTATATCTAAATCTGAATTTAACATGATCATTTCTCCTTTAGATGTTTTTTGAACCTTCACTCGTTCAAATGTAGTTAAGCCCTATAATGATTGTGCTTAAACTTATTTATAACTATAACATTTTAATGACCAGGTAGTAAAAGAAAGGTCCTGTAAATTTGATTTTTTTAACGGTGAGAACTAAGTCGGCTAATTGTGATCAATCGAAACCGGCGTTTTGCATTTTGGAGTGAACTCGTCTTCTATTACTGAATCCATCATCAATACAAAAAACCTCCTATTCGTATGAATAGGAGGCGTTGGCTGTACAGCGAGTGTACAACACACTTTAAATCATCAACCTGGAATTACTTCTTGAGGTTGTAGAATGATTTGATTCCGTCGTAGACAGCAACATCTGAAAGCATGTCTTCGATGCGGAGAAGTTGGTTGTATTTCGCGATACGGTCTGTACGTGAAAGTGAACCCGTTTTGATTTGACCAGCATTTGTCGCAACAGCGATGTCAGCGATTGTTGAATCTTCTGTTTCACCAGAACGGTGAGAAACGACTGCTGTGTAACCAGCTTTTTTCGCCATTTCGATTGCGTCGAATGTTTCAGTCAACGTACCGATTTGGTTAACTTTGATGAGGATCGAGTTCGCGATGCCTTTTTCGATACCTTCAGCAAGTTTCTCTGTGTTCGTTACGAACAAGTCATCACCGACGAGTTGGACTTTGTGTCCGATACGATCTGTAAGGAGTTTGTGGCCATCCCAGTCGTTTTCGTCACAGCCATCTTCGATTGAGATGATTGGGTATTTGTCAACGAGTTGTGCGTAGAATTCAACAAGCTCAGCTGTTGTGAGGACTTTGCCTTCGCCAGCGAGGTTGTATGTTCCAGCTGCTTTGTCGTAGAACTCAGAAGAAGCGACGTCCATTGCAAGGTAAACATCTTCGCCTGCTTTGTAGCCAGCTTTTTCGATTGCTTCAAGGATAACTGTGATTGCTTCTTCGTTTGATTTCAAGTTTGGAGCGAATCCACCCTCGTCACCAACTGCTGTGTTAAGACCCATTCCGCTAAGAACTGATTTCAACGCGTGGAAGATTTCAGCACCCATACGAAGTGCTTCTTTGAATGTTGGAGCTCCAACAGGCATGATCATGAACTCTTGGAAGTCAACGTTGTTGTCAGCGTGTGATCCACCGTTGATGATGTTCATCATTGGAGTTGGAAGTGTTTTCGCGTTGAATCCACCGAGGTACGTGTAAAGTGGAAGACCAAGCTCATCTGCAGCAGCACGTGCAGCAGCCATAGAAACACCAAGGATTGCGTTAGCGCCGAAGTTACCTTTGTTTTTCGTACCGTCGAGGTCGATCATCTTTTTGTCGATTCCTGCTTGGTCGAAGACATCGTAGCCGATGATTTCAGGTGCGATTTTTTCGTTGACGTTGTCAACAGCTTTTAAGACACCTTTACCGAGGTAACGTGATTTGTCGCCATCGCGAAGCTCAACTGCTTCGTGCTCACCAGTTGATGCGCCTGATGGGACGAGTGCGCGACCAAAACCGCCGTCTTCTGTATAAACTTCTACTTCTACTGTTGGGTTACCGCGTGAATCAAGAATCTCGCGTGCATAAATCTCTGTAATCATTGACATTTAAATTCGCTCCTTTTTGTTTGAGAAAGATTAGTTTTTAATGAGACAATGACAAGTCCATCGATTGACGGGATTATTTCTTTACTACAATCGATTTTCCGGTCATTTCTGCCGGTTGATCTGCTCCGAGTAAATCGAGAACAGTTGGTGCCAAGTCTGCCAGTACGCCAGTCAATGGCTCAAGGAGTTCGACGTCCTCGACCGTGACGATACATGGAACAGGTTCTGTCGTGTGCGCCGTCATCTTGCTGCCATCGGCATTGAGGACTTTGTCCGCGTTTCCGTGGTCGGCTGTGATGATGGCTGCGCCACCTTTACTGAGAATCAAGTCAACGACTTGACCGAGACATTTATCCACCGCTTCGATTGCCTTCTTCGTCGGCTCGAGCATACCCGAGTGACCGACCATATCGGGATTTGCGAAGTTGAGGATGATCGCGTCATGTTTGTCCGAGTTGATTGCGTCAACGAGTGCTTCTGTTACTTCATAGACACTCATTTCCGGTTTCAAGTCGTATGTCGCGACTTTCGGAGATGGGATCAGAATCCGATCTTCTCCTTCGTACGGCTCTTCACGTTGACCGTTAAAGAAGAACGTGACGTGCGGGTACTTTTCAGTTTCCGCAATCCGTAATTGTTTAAGGCCTTGTTTTGATAACGTTTCACCGAGTGTGTTTTTGATATCTTCCGGTGGGAAGACGATGTCCGTATCAATCGCATCCGAGTACTTCGTCATGGAGACGAGCAGCAGGTTCTTCGGTGCGTTGTCCGGCAATTCAAAACCGGTGAAGCCTGTTTTTTCTTTATACGTCTTGGCGAGCTGAATCGCACGGTCCGGACGATAGTTGAAGAACATGATCGCATCGTTATCGTGGATCGGTGCTACTGGAGTACCGTCTTCCTGCACGACTACCGTTGGTTCAATGAACTCATCTGTAACGTCTGTTTTGTACGAAGCTTCGACCATCGCGATTGGGTCTTTTGTTGTCGGACCGTCTGCGAACGTGATGACGTCATAGACTTTCTTGACGCGTTCCCAGCGGTTGTCGCGGTCCATCGCATAATAACGACCAGAGACACTTGCGAATTGACCGACGTTTAACTCGTCCATCTTCGCTTGTGCATCACGGAGGAAACCGGCTCCTGATTGTGGATCACAATCGCGGCCATCCGTGAAGGCATGGAGATAGACTTTTTCGATTTCGTGAAGTTTCGCGAATTCAAGCACCGCATACAAGTGGTTGATGTGACTGTGGATCCCACCGTCAGAGACCAAACCGAAGATATGAAGGGCTGAACCGTATTTCTTCACGTGACCTGCCGCATCGTTCATCGCTTGACGCGAGAAGAACGAGCGATCCTTAATGGCATTGTTGATTCGGGATAGCGATTGATAGACGACGCGACCTGCTCCGATGTTCAAATGACCCACTTCTGAGTTCCCCATTTGTCCTTCAGGCAAACCAACGTATTCTCCTTGCGCATTCAACAATGTATGGGGGTAGTGTCCCCAGTAACGGTCGAAGTTCGGTTTGTTTGCTGCCGTGACAGCATTTCCGAACTCCTCGTCACGCATACCGAAACCATCAAGGATGATCAGTGCGACTGGACGTTTTTTCATTTAAATCGCCTCCAACAGTTTGAGGAACGATCCTGTCTCAAGACTTGCGCCACCAACTAAAGCACCGTCGATGTCAGGTTGAGCCATGTATTCTTTGATGTTGTCCGGTTTGACACTGCCGCCGTACTGGATGCGGACTGCTTCTGCAGCTTCCGTACCGAATTCAGCTGCGATGACATCGCGAACGAATTTACAAGAATCTTGTGCATCTTGTTCTGTTGCTGATTTTCCTGTTCCGATTGCCCAGACAGGCTCATACGCGACAACAAGGTTTTTGACTTGATCAACTGTTAAGCCTTTCAAGCTGTTTGTTGTTTGCTCACGGATCACTGATTCGAATTTTCCGCCTTCGCGTTCTTCGAGTGTTTCACCGACACAAACGATTGGCACGATACCATGTTCAAATGCTTTTTTCGTTTTGCTGTTGATGAACGCATCTGTTTCTCCGAAATACTCACGACGTTCTGAGTGACCGAGGACGACGTATGTTACGCCAAGTTCTTTGAGCATCACTGGACTGATTTCACCTGTGAATGCGCCGCTCTCTTGGTCGTACATGTTTTGAGCGCCGATTTTCAGGTCCGTTCCAGCTGTCGCTTCTGTCAAGTGTGCAAGGAATACAGACGGTGCACAGACAGCCGCGTCGACTTTCGAAGAAACGGGTACAGTTCCTTTGACTTCCTCAGCGAATGCCACAGCATCCTTGAGGGTAAGATTCATTTTCCAGTTACCTGCGATAATTGGTTTACGCATTGAAAACACTCCCTTGTGAACTTTAGATTACTTGTCGTTAAGCGCTTCGACACCTGGAAGAGCTTTTCCTTCCATGAACTCGAGGCTTGCGCCGCCACCCGTTGAAATGTGACTCATTTTATCTGCAAGACCAAACTTCTCAGCCGCTGCAGCAGAATCTCCACCACCGATGATCGAGTATGCATCGCTGTCAGCTAATGCTTGAGCGACACCTTTTGTTCCGTTTGCATATTTATCAAGTTCGAACACACCCATTGGTCCGTTCCAGACAACGAGTTTCGAAGCCTTGATTGCTTCTGCATACAGTTCTACCGTTTTTGGACCGATATCGAGTGACATGTGATCCGCTGGGATACTGTCGATGTCGCGTGGTCCAACATATGTTTCTTCGCCGAATTCCTTCGTGATGACACAGTCAACCGGCATCAAGAACTTCACACCTTTGTCTTCTGCTTTTTTCATGAATTCCTTCGCCTGTTCGATTTTGTCGACTTCAAGAAGTGACGTACCGACTTCATAACCTTGAGCTTTGAGGAATGTATAAGATAATCCTCCGCCGATGATCAACGTGTCGACGATATCAAGCAAGTGATCGATGACGCCGATTTTGTCAGCGACTTTCGAACCACCGATGATCGCTGTAAACGGACGATCCGGGTTTGAGAGAGCTTTACCGAGAACTTGAAGTTCTTTTTCGATCAACAATCCTGCTACAGCAGTCTCGACATGATGGGCGATTCCTTCTGTAGAAGCGTGCGCACGGTGAGCTGCACCAAATGCGTCGTTGACGAAAACGTCTGCAAGTTTCGCAAAACCTTCTGCGAGTTCAGGGTCGTTTTTCGTTTCGCCTGGGTAGAAACGAACATTTTCAAGAACGATGACATCGCCTTCTTCAAGCTTGCTGACCGCTTCTTCAGCGACCGGACCGTATGCTTCTTCAACGAGCTTGATTTCTTTACCAAGCAGTTCGCTGAGGCGTGCTACGACTGGTGCAAGTGAGAATTCAGGGTTCTTCTCGCCTTTTGGACGTCCCATGTGGCTTGCGAGAATGACTTTGGCTCCACCGTCAACCAAGTGTTTGATTGTCGGAAGGGCAGCACGGATGCGTGTATCATCTGTGATTTTGCCGTCTTCTAGCGGTACGTTGAAGTCCACACGTGTAAACACGCGTTTTCCTTTTACATCGATATCGCGAATTGATTTCTTATTCATACATTCGTCCTCCGTCTCATACGTATAGTGAGGGGCTAATGCGCCCCTCCAGACTTTTTTCCGCAATAAGAGCGGAGACTGTATCGTTTCCGCTCTTATTCAATTGCTATTTAATTGCTCGAATTACTTAGCGATTTCTGCGAAGTGTTTGAGTGTGCGAATGAGCTGGCTAGTGTAAGACATTTCGTTGTCGTACCAAGCAACTGTTTTAACGAGTTGTTTGTCGCCGACTGTAACGACTTTCGTTTGTGTTGCATCGAAGAGTGATCCGTAAGAGATACCAACGATGTCAGAAGAAACGATTTCGTCTTCAGTGTAACCGTAAGATTCGTTAGCTGCTGCTTTCATCGCTGCGTTAACTTCTTCAACTGTTACTTTTTTCTCAAGAACTGTTGTGAGCTCAGTGAGTGAACCTGTAGCGACTGGTACACGTTGTGCAGATCCGTCAAGTTTACCTTGAAGTTCTGGAAGTACGAGACCGATTGCTTTAGCAGCACCAGTTGAGTTAGGAACGATGTTAGCTGCCGCTGCACGTGCACGACGGAAGTCACCTTTAGGGTGTGGAGCGTCGAGTGTGTTTTGGTCGCCAGTGTAAGCGTGGATTGTTGTCATGAGACCTTCAACGATTCCGTACTGATCTTGAAGAACTTTAGCCATAGGCGCGAGACAGTTCGTAGTACATGAAGCACCAGAGATAACTGTTTCAGTTCCGTCAAGGATTTCGTGGTTCGTGTTGAAGACAACTGTTTTCATGTCGCCAGTAGCAGGTGCTGAGATAACGACTTTTTTAGCTCCAGCTTTCAAGTGAAGCTCAGCTTTTTCTTTGTCTGTGAAGAAACCAGTACATTCGAGAACGATGTCAACACCGAGCTCGCCCCATGGGAGTTCTTCTGGGTTGCGGTTAGCAAGTGTTTTGATTTCTTTACCGTTGACGAGGAAGTAACCATCGTGTACTTCAACTTCGCCGTCGAAACGACCTTGAGTCGTATCATATTTCAAGAGGTGTGCAAGCATTTTAGTGTCTGTAAGGTCATTGATTGCGACTACTTCGATTCCGTCAAACTGAAGAATTTGACGAAGTGCCAAACGTCCGATACGTCCAAATCCATTAATACCAACTTTTACTGCCATGATAATTTTCCTCCTTTTAATGTAAAGCGAGTTATCTATTATTCAAAAGGGGGCTACCCTTTCAAAATCGTTGTTGCTGCCCCTTCATCCGTAATGAGGATGATGTCCGGGGACTGTTTGACATACGCATTGATGGCTTCTGCTTTGGAATTTCCGCCCGCGACGACGATGACGTGTTCGACTTGTTTCAAGTCGTCGAGTTGAAGACCTACCGTCTTCACCCGGTGCACGATTTTTCCGTCCCGATCGAAGTAATATCCAAACGCTTCCGCGACTGCGTGCTCGGTTTCGAGCTGTTCCAGTAACTCCGTTGAAGCACGACGACGTTTTGCCATCGTTTTTGCCTCACCAATTCCATGTACCACGATTGACGCATCTCTAATCATTTGTAACACATTTTTTATGCTCGGCTCTTCCACCATCTTGACAAACGTTTCCTTACTGACCATGTCCGGGATGTGCAACAAGTGATAATCACTTTGTGCACGAGACGCCATCCGTGAGCAGACTGTGTTCGCTTGTAATTCCAGTGTTTCGCCTAAACCGCCACGTGCCGGTACAAAGGTCATCGGACGATTTTCCTTATCGGGCGACATCATCGCCGCGACGGAAGCCATCGTCGTTCCTCCCGTGACTGCAATCGTGTTGTGTACAGATGAAGAAAGTTCTCGTTTCAAACGTGCGACGGTCGCACGTCCCATATCGCGTTGTACCCAAAATGTCTGATCCGAGTCACCCGGTACGATGACGACATCCCGTACGCCTAGTTTTTCCTTCAAGGCTTTTGCCATATCGGAAATACCGGCCAGTTCTGCCATCACGCTGTGCATACTCCGTAAAACGGTCCGTCCTTCATCCGTTAAAGACATTCCCTGTGTCGCCACTTCGAGCAATCCCTGCTCTTTTAGGAAGTCCACTTCCCGGCGTAACACCCGTTCCGTCAAGCCAAGGCTTGTCGCAAGTGTCCGTCGGCCAATCGGCTGCATGAGCCGGACATAATGAAGTATGTCGTAACGTGTCTGCATTTCTTCGATCAGATCAGGCACGATTCGTTTTTGGATCTGTACTAACTGCCGAATCATGTATTCCCGCTCCTCTCAAGTTGCTGGACACTTTACGTCCCGCGTGTCGTATCTTGTCCCACTTGGTACACCCTCACTATAACAGCCTGCGTTCGAGGTTTCAAGCCTCGCCCTTTAACTTTTTTCAAGTAAGCGGTTTCTTAGTGTATCTGTCTCAAATTTGCCATAACTCCAAATTTCAGACTGATGCATGACGACTGGAATTTCATATAAAAACCGTAAGCTGAGCGCTGCATCTTCTTCAATGTTGATTTCTTCGAACGTCCAATCGGGAAATTCATCCAGTACGAAATCAAGTAAGACGGCGGCTTCCTCACATAGCGTACAACCCGGACGTGAATACAGTGTTAAGGTCTTGTGTTCTTTTGTTTGCATCAGTCTTTCGCCTCTCGTTGCTTCAAAATATCGGACCGGGTCAAGTCAAGACTCGCCCGGTACTTCGCGACCGTCCGTCGTGCGACACGGATGCCGTCCGCTTCCAGACGCTCTGTAATTTGCTGATCCGACAACGGTGTCACCGTTTCCCGAATCAGTTGCGCGATCCGGACCTTGATCAAAAAACTCGACGTCCCGTCCTTCGTGCGGGAGACAAAAAAGTTTTCGAGACCGAGTGTCCCGTGGATCGTCCGAACCGTTTTGTGCGCAATCGCCCGACCAACCGTCGACGGATGATGTCCGGTTTGTTCCGCGATTTCCTTTTTCGTGAGCGGTTCAAGATGAAGTTCGCCTTGAAACCATCTCGCCTGCCGTTTCATGATGGCATCTAAGATCGCCTGTAACGTGACACGTCGCCGTTCGTAGGCGTTTAAAAAAGGTTTTGCTTCTTCTAGATTCGTCCACGCTGCGTCGAGCGGTAAATCATACCACTCCACTTGAAGTTGACCTTCAATCATCCGAACTTCCGCTTCCGGCATCGTAACGGTATTCGTTTCCGGTAACAGCGGAGTCTTCGGCAACCGATTGATCTGTTGTTTGATGCGTCGCCGTTCTTCCTCATCGTCAATCCGGTCTAAGACGTGTTGAAGTGACAGGCCGTCCGCGAGTTCTCCCATTCGGTCCATCAGTTCGGTGTCTTCGAGCTCCATGGCATGCAACAGCCGACACTCCGTCTCCGAACGTGCCGCGATACCGGTCGGCTCGCATCGTTGAAGAAGTTGCCGGGCCTGCTTGATCAGCGTGGCTTCACTTTTTAAACTAGTGGCAAGTTGTGCATCCGTCGTTCTGAGTAATCCATCCGCATCTAAGTACATGATGAGTTGTTCCGCCATATATCTTATTTCCTGTCTGACCGATTCTAAACGTATTTGCTTCAGAAGATCGGCTTCAAACGACTCGATCCGGTCCGCCACCTGCTCAAGATCCGGATGAATCGTTTTTCTTCCATTATGTTTGTACGGCGTGGCGCGTCGAATGATTCGATAGAGATGTTCCTCAAGCTCCGTCCGTGATTCTTCAAGGACCGCCAGTTGAAACAAATGCGACGCTGACATGACGAGACGCTGTGTCTGTTCCTGCTTCTGTTCCATCCCTTCACCTTCCATCTCTCAGACTTAATCGGTACCTGTTCCTAGTATAATCGACCGGTGCGTTCTTATCCGGATTCAAGCCATCTGTAAAAAAACAAGAATTTTCACAATCTAGTATTGCTTTCCTGAAAAAATGTCGGTATACTATTAATTGTTCAGTAAAAACATGCACCCGTAGCTCAGGGGATAGAGCACTGGTTTCCGGTACCAGGTGTCGGGAGTTCAAATCTCTCCGGGTGTACCATACTTGAATCTACAGGCAATGCCGTTATCGGTGTTGCCTTTTTTCTATACTGATATGTTTAGTGACATCCGTTTCAGGAAAAATACATAAAACCTACAGCGTATCTTTTGACCAATATTGACCAAAGGATTATGATAAGGACAAGTCGAATATGAGTTACATACCAACCATAAGGAGGCAAAGACTATGTTAATTCCAACAGTCATCGAACAAACCAACCGCGGGGAACGTGCTTACGATATCTACTCGCGTTTACTGAAAGACCGCATCATCCTTCTCGGGAGCGCGATTGACGACAACGTCGCCAACTCAGTCGTTGCCCAGTTGCTGTTCCTAGCAGCGGAAGATCCAGATAAGGAAATTTCGCTTTACATCAACAGCCCGGGTGGTTCAATCACAGCGGGAATGGCGATTTACGATACGATGAACTTCATCAAACCACAAGTTTCAACGATTTGTATCGGAATGGCTGCTTCAATGGGTGCGTTCTTGCTTCAAGCCGGCGCTAAAGGAAAACGTTTTGCGCTTCCGAACGCTGAAATCATGATCCATCAACCACTCGGTGGTACACAAGGTCAAGCATCGGATATCAAAATCCATGCAGAACGCATCATCAAAATGCGTGAACACCTTAACAAAATCATGGCTGAAAACACAGGACAACCCCTTGAAGTCATCGAGCGTGATACAGAGCGCGATAACTTCATGTCTGCTCAAGCAGCAGCCGATTACGGTTTAATCGACCGTGTCATGGAACGTGCATAATTTTCATTCATCCGTCTTCGCTGATTGCGAAGGCGGTTTTTTTGTGCCGTCAAAAAAAGACCTCTGTCCCTTGCGTCTCTTCTCTCGAAACAGACGCGGACAGAGGTCCTGATTCATTAGTCGATCAAATCTGTGATATCAGAAACGATATCGTGGTTTTCGCGAATCAATGTGTAAATTCCGTTCGCATGCGGTGAAAGTTCTTCTTCCGCTTGTAACTGTTTCAAGAATAACGATGTTGCAAATGCGACGAGCGTACTTTTGGGTACACCAATCGTTTTTGCTTTTTTCGTCAAGACTTCATCAAACTTCGCGTCTACTGTCAGCGAAATACGTTTTTTCTCATTAGCCATTTCAAAAACTCCTTAATTCGAACATTTAGTTGCACCGACTATATATTATAGTAGACTATGCTTCATCTCGCAAGTGACTCCCTACAGAGCCCCCGTCATCGACTCTCCGTTACGGATTTTATCCGCGATTTGATCAATCTTGCGCAATCGATGATTGATCCCGGATTTTGAGATGGAACCACTTTCAACCATCTCACCTAACTCTTGTAATGTCACGTCTTGATGGGTCACACGCAAAACGGCGATTTCTTTCAGTTTGTCCGGCAAAACATCAAGTCCGACCGTTCGTTCAAGAAACTTGATGTTCTCGACCTGGCGCAGCGCGGCTCCGACCGTCTTGTTGAGATTCGCCGTCTCGCAGTTGACGAGTCGGTTGACCGAATTCCGCATATCTTTTAAAATCCGGACATCTTCGAACCGCAACATCGAGTATGTCGCTCCGACGAGTTTAAGAAAATCAGAAATCTTCTCACTCTCTTTAATGTAAAGAATATGCCCTTTTTTCCGCTCGATCGCTTTCGCATTTAAATCAAATTGATTCGTCAGGCTTCGTAATGCTGCATTGTGTTCTTCATACAGACTGAAGATTTCAAGATGATACGACGAAGTTGCCGGATTATTTAACGATCCGCCGGCTAAAAAGGCACCGCGCAGATAGGCGCGGGCACGGCGTTCATCGTGCAGAATCGAATCACTGATTGATCGGATCATCGTAAACCCTTCGCCTAAAATCCCGAGATCCTGCAGAATTTTATCCGCTTGTTGTTTGACACGGACGATGTAGACATTATTTTTCTTCAGGCGCATTTTCTTTCGGACCAATAAATCCAGATGGACCGCGTAAGCACGTTTGAGCAATGAGTAGATCCGGCGGGCAATCGACGCATTTTCCGTTGAGATATCAAGCGTCAATCCGCGTCCGAGACCAAACGAAATCGCTCCGTTCATGCGTGCTAAAGCAGCAAGCTCCGCCTTCATCTCATGATCGGTGATCGCGATCTGGGTTAGTTCTTTTTTGACTTCCGATGCAAAACTCACGTCAGTTCCTCCTCTCCTTCGAATTGACGGACTCGACGGATCGACAGCACCTTTCGCATGACCAAACTTGCCACCGCATCTGAATCGTGGCGGATGAAGTGATGGTTATAATCGACGATATCGTCCGCGAGCACTTCAATTCCTGCTTCTTCAAAACTTGATTCATCATATGTCACGATGTCGGCATGATCCTTTTGATACTTACGGAGATAGCTGACATCGATTGATTCGTTATTAACGATGATCGTATCAATCACGCCTTTGCCGAGGAATCGTTCGAGGACATTCAAGTGATCGTTTGCTGTGAACGCCGTCGTTTCTCCCGGTTGGGTCATGACATTGCAAATATAGACGACCGGTGCCAGAGCTTGTTTGATTGCATCCCGGATTTCTTCGATTAAGACGTTCGGAATGATACTCGTATAAAGACTGCCCGGTCCAAGGACGATGACATCGGCGTCGAGAATCGCTTGAATCGCTTCCGGAACCGGACGGACGTTTTCTTCTTCGAGGAAAATCCGCTCGATGACTTTGCCGACTTTCGGAATCAGGGACTCGCCTTTAACGATCGATCCGTCCTCAAACTCGGCACATAACGTAATCGTCCGCTCCGTCGCCGGATAGACTTTCCCTTCCGCATTCAAGAGCTGTCCCATGACACCAATCGCTTCGACGAACGAACCGTTACAAAGCTGGGTCGCAGCCGTCAGCATCAAGTTACCGAGCGAGTGACCATGCAACCCTTCTCCCGTCTCAAACCGGTACTGCATGATCCGGTCCATCAACGTCTCGGACTTCGAGAGCGAGACGATGACGTTTCGGATATCGCCCGGCGGCAACATATTGAATTCCGTCCGCAGACGACCCGAACTGCCCCCGTCGTCGGCGACCGTAACGATGGCCGTGATATCAAGCGGATAGTGTTTGAGTCCGCGCAAAAGAGTCGATAGGCCCGTTCCTCCGCCGATGGCGACGACTTTTCGTTCCCATTTCATCACTTTTCCTCCTTCGCATGGACATAATCCCGGTGGTTCGTCACGACATGGTATTGGTTCTTGAACTCTTTGCTGATCGCTTCCGCAAATGTAATCGAACGGTGTTTTCCGCCTGTACAGCCAAGCGCAATGACGAGTTGCGATTTTCCTTCCCGCTCATACTGCGGAATCAGGAATTCGAGCAGATCGACGAGCTTTTTGTAAAACAGCTTCGCTTCCGGCCATTGCATGACATATGACGAGACTTCGAGATCAAGTCCGGTCTTCGGACGAAGTTCCGGAATGTAAAACGGATTTGGCAGGAAACGCAGGTCAAACACAAGATCTGCATCGAGCGGCAGACCATGCTTAAATCCAAACGACATCACGTTGACGGTGAACGGAATCCGTTCGCCGGCCGTAAACTCTTTTAAAATCCGTTCTTTTAAGACGAGCGGCTTGATATCACTCGTATCCATCAACAACTGGGCTTTATCACGGAATCCTTCGAGCAATGTCCGTTCCCGCTCAATTCCGATCAGCGGTGACGCCGTCGGAGCAAGCGGGTGCGAACGGCGGGATTCTTTGTACCGGCGGACAAGCACTTCGTTACGGGCATCGAGATACAGCATCCGAATTTGCAGATTTGTCTTCTTCAGGTCTTCATAAACGACAAAAAAACTGTCAATGAAATCACGAGCTCGTGTATCGATGGCGACGGCGATTTTCGGACGCACCTGCCCAATCACTTCAATCAATTGTGGCAGCAGCGTCGGCGGTAAATTGTCGACACAAAAATAACCTAAGTCTTCAAAGCTATTCATCGCGACCGTTTTTCCGGCGCCGCTCATTCCTGTAATGATGACCAGTTGCGGTTGATTCTGTTCCATCTCTTCGCCCTCCAGACAACAGTTCCGTGTGTATTTTTCACTCTCGTTTCAGTATAACATAAAAAAAGAGCCAGCTTGATGGAAGTGCCTCCAACCAAGCTGGTTCCCAAATTAGACTTGTGATGATGCTTGCAGTTCTTCGAGCAAGGCTTCGATGTAGTGTTGCGCGTTTTGTGCCGCAATCGAACCATCGTTTGTTGCTGTGACGACTTGACGAAGTGTTTTCTCACGAACGTCTCCGGCTGCAAAAATGCCTTTGATGTTCGTTTCCATGCCTTCATTCGTCACGACGTATCCTTGATCGTTTAAGATACCGAGATCTTGAACATAACCTGTGATCGGGTTCATCCCGATGTAGATGAAGACACCATCAATTGGATATGTCGTCGTTGCTGCTGTTTTCGTATTGATCAATTCGATACCGCCGACTTTACCGTTCTCTTCATTGATCTGTTTAACCGTATGGTTCCAGATGAAGTCGATTTTCGGGTTGTCGAATGCTCGTTTTTGGAGAATTTTTTGTGCGCGTAATTCTTCGCGACGGTGAACAATCGTGACTTTTTTCGCGAATCGTGTCAGGTAGACCCCTTCTTCGACCGCTGAGTCGCCGCCGCCGATGACGAACAATTCTTTTTCTTTAAAGAAGGCGCCGTCACAGACCGCACAGTACGATACACCACGTCCGCCGAGTTCTTCTTCGCCCGGAACGCCGATTTTCTTATACTGTGCACCCGAAGCGATGATGATCGCACGTGCGTAATAATCTTTGTTGTGTGCGTGGATCGTTTTGTAAGCAGGACCGTCTTCGATGCTGCGGACGTCACCGTACGCATATTCCGCTCCGAATGCTTTGGAGTGATCAAACATCTTTTGTGAAAGATCCGGTCCGAGAATGCTGTCATATCCCGGATAGTTTTCGATGTCTTCCGTGTTGGCCATCTGGCCGCCCGGAATACCGCGTTCGATCATTAAAGTTGAAAGATTGGCACGTGATGCGTAAAGTGCTGCTGTCATACCGGCAGGACCCGCACCAATAATGATGACGTCATATATTTTCTGTTCTGTTTCTGTCATGATTCCACCCCATCTGTATTTTCGTTGTAACTTGAGTATAGGTGAGAATCGTACAAACGTCTAACACTTTGCACGAGCCGGGTTTAAAAGGCGCTGATAGGCACGGATCGTCGCTGCGACTTCGTCAAACGAAACGTCGACCAATCCGGCACACTCTTCAATCAACATCCCTTCACGGACATCGTGAAACAGGTAAATCAATGCCGCAGCCGACCGTTCAATCGAGTCAAACGTCTCTCCACTGAGGACAAGCCGGGCGAAGCGTTCATAAAAATCACCTTCAAGACTCATCCGTTCCTCATCGGATACATACCGTTCCGCAAGACGAATCGTCATCAAAGCACGGTGAATCCGCGCATCGACAATCTCGTGCTCCCCGTTCATTTCGTGGAGAATTTGATCCGTCAATGCCAACACGTCCGGTTGATCCGTTACTTCCGGCATCATTGACAACGCCAGTCGTGCTTCGCCGTCATTCAGTTTCCCGAGTAACAGCGCTGTAAAAATCCGCGAGACATCATCTTCCGTTTTTAAGGCTTGGATCAATGCGGAACGAAACTGAAGGTTATGACGGATGTCGTACGCTTCCTGCTCTTCCCGCATACCCTGTGCTTCTTTCGATTGAAGGAAGGCAGCAGCTTCTTCGACGTGTCCCGTCTTGAACGCTGAAATCGACAACCAGTGGCCAAATAACGGATCTCCCCGGTAGCCGCGGCGTTCCAGTAATTTCAGCTCTTCATACGCCAAATCATGGCGACCGATGATGGCAAGCGTCGAAGCCACCTTATACCGTGTCTCAAGGTTCACGGAGCGGACGTGCTCGAGTTTTTTCGATAAAAGATGTGCTTCTTCATCTTGTCCCATCTCATGCAGCAGCACGAGCGTATTACAAAGAGCATGTAAGTTACCCGGATTACCGTCAAGCACCTGTTCAAGTGATGCGAAAGCACGGTCGTTTTCACCGAGATAAAACTCGACAATCGCAAGGTTGTTATATGCCGGCCAAAACGTCGGATACTCGACAATCAACGATTCGAGTGTCTCTTGTGCCGCAAATAACATGCCTTTATCGATTTGACGTTGTGCCTGAGCATGTAACCGAATCAGTTCATCCTCATCGTCGTCTTCCATCTCTTGTTCGAGATCAATCAGTTCCACGAGTGCGGCCGATGCCTCTGCGTGTTTTCCATTTGGTGCACTGGATAAATAGTCAAGCGCATATTGTTTTGCCTCTTCATATAAGGAAACGTGCGCGTAATTGTTCGCTAAATAAAACAATGATTCGGTATTTGACTGGTCGAGCGTCCGTACTTGTTTTAAGACGTCATTGGCGTGGTTGATCTCGCCTGTCTCAAACAAAACACGGGCGTAACGCAAAAGATAACGGACATCATTCGGTTGAAGCGCCGTTGCTTCGTCGAGATGATAGACCGCTTCTTCCAGTCGCCCTTCCCGGTGCGCCTTCCGTCCGCGGAAATAAAAAAGTTCCGCTTGGCGCGTTGTGATCGCAAAGGGGTCTGCTTTGTATTCGGTTAATTCCATCATGATTCAAGCCCCCATAAATCTAAATCTGGTTTCGTAGTTGCAGAGACAAGAATAACCTATCTCGGAAAGCGTTGCAACAGAAAAAAACGCCGGGGTTTACCCCCAACGTTTCGCATAAATCGATTCCAGTTCTTTGAAATTCTCCAAGCATTTTTGTACGAAAGCATCCGTCTCCGGATTTTGACGATTCAAGCGGTCGACCTCTTTCGTATACGCTCCCCGCAGACTGTCCGCATAGGTCGGAATCTCACCTTCATAGGCATAAACGACACTTGGGGCAACCGTTACTTTTTCGTGCGGGTGTAAGGCGGGACGGATATGAAACAGCGGTACATCCACCTGATTCGGATTGTGCAGGTCACCTTGAATCGGATGTTTTTCGACAGCTAACACTTCGACGACCAACCCTTGCGGTCGTTCAGCAAATAATCTTCCAAAATACTTTCCCGTTTTATACGTAAAGCGGATTTGACTCATCTCATCATCTCCTCCTTCTCACATTTTTGTCACATTTCATGTCGACGCAACGGCTGACTCGAGACACGTTCACCGGGCAAAATATCCCGATGGACGACTGAACCCGCTCCGACCATTGCGCCGTCACCAATCGTTACTCCCGGTAAAATCGTCACGTTTGCCCCAATCAAGACATCATTGCCGATCGTCACGTTGCCGATGCGGTATTCGGTCGTCAAATATTCATGACAGAGAATCGTTGTGTTAAAACCAATGATCGTATTGGACCCGATCGTAATCCGCTCCGGAAACATCGTATCCGGCATGACCATCAAGGCAAGTGCCGTCCGGTCGCCGATCTTCATCCGCAAACACGTCCGGTACAAACTGTTCTTGAAACGGAGCGACGGTGAAAAGCGACCGATCGTAATGATGACGAAACACCACATCACTTTAAAAAATGAAACGGTCCGGTACATGTGCCAAAGCGGGTTCGTCGACCCGACGTGATACCGGTCAGTCCGTCTTGGCATTTTCGGCCTCGATCCAGTCTTCGAGCTGTTCCATCGAATCGATGATCAAATCCGGCTGCAATGCCTCGAGATACGGTCGGCCTTTAATCGCCCATCCGACGGCAACCGTTTTCAGTCCCGCATTTTTCCCGCCGTGGATATCCGTATCGTTGTCACCGACCATGATCGTTTCCTCACGTGTCGCGCCGAGCAGTGCCATCGCTTTTTCAAACGGTTCAACAGCCGGCTTCTCTTCCGTCACGTCATCTGCCGCAATAACAGCGTCAAACAGATGGCTCAGTCCGAATAATTCGATTCCTTGCAACGCGACACGACGGCTTTTTGATGTCACGACCGCCATTTTATAACCTTGTTCCTTTAATCGACGTAATCCGTCGAGCACACCTGGATACTCGAGCACGAGCGCATCATGCATCGCAATGTTGTAGCTGCGGTAAAATGCGACCATCTCTTTCCATTGGTCGGCGTTCATTTCCGAAAACGACTTCTCGAGTGTCGGCCCGATGAACGGAAGCAGTTCGGCTTGCGTAAACGTCCGGTCCGGATAGTAATAACTGAGTGTATGCTCAAAACTTTTCAGGATGAGCGGGTTCGTATCGATCAACGTCCCGTCGAGATCAAATAAAATCGTTTGAATCATCGGCTCATTTCGCCTCCCGTTTTGTTCCATCCAAGTAACGGACAGCATTTTTTCGCACGAACAGCATGATGACACCAAATACAATCAAACAAATCGAGACGATTTGCGCGGTCCGGAGTCCGTCTCCCATCATCAGGCTGTCTGTTCGCAAGCTTTCGATATAGAAGCGACCGATCGAATACCAGACGAGGTAACCGAGGAAGATATATCCGCGACGCGGGTTGAACTTCATCCGCCAGACAATCAATAAAATGACACCAATGATGTTCCAAATGCTTTCATATAAAAACGTCGGAAGATAGTAAACACCATCGATATACATCTGGTTGACGATCCAGTCCGGCAGGTGCAGCGTATCTTGCAAGTACGACCACGTCGTCTCTCCACCATGGGCTTCCTGATTAAAGAAGTTGCCCCAGCGGCCGACGGCTTGACCAAACAAAAGTGACGGCGCCAAAATATCAGCAATTTGCCAAAACGAAATGTTTTTCTTCCGGGTATAAATCAAGACCGTCAAAATGGCACCGATAATCGCACCGTGGATCGCAATCCCGCCTTGGCGGATATTGATGATCTGATCCAAGTTCTGACCGTAATAGTCCCATTCGAACGCGACGTAATAGATCCGGGCACAAATGATACTGATCGGAATCGACCAGATAACGACATCAACCGCGTATTCTTCGTTGAAACCGATACGCTTTGACTCAAAAATGGCAATCATCAGACCGACGACGGCGCCAAGCGCAATCACGATGCCGTACCAATAAATCGGAATCGGACCAATTTCAATCGCTACCCGGTCAAAGGTCGGTTGGACACTCGCTAATGTTCCCATCACAGACCACCATTCCCATCTTCAATCGCTTGCGCGAGACGACCCGCAAACTCTTCTGCTGTATTGATGCCCATGTTTTTCAGACGGTAGTTCATCGCGGCGACTTCAATGATAACGGCCAAGTTTCGGCCGGGACGCACCGGAATCGTCAAGAACGGGATTTCTGTATCAATGATTTGCAACACTTCTTGATCGAGTCCTACCCGGTCGTAGACTTTCGTTTGATCCCAAATTTCCAAATTACAGACGAGGCTGATTTTTTTGTGCGAACGAACAGCACCGGCACCAAATAACGTCATCACATCAATGATACCGATTCCCCGGATCTCAAGCAGATGTTGGATCAACTTCGGAGCTGTACCGACTAAAATGCCGTCCCCGGTTTGACGGATCTCGACCGAATCATCGGCGACTAGACGATGTCCCCGTTTGACGAGTTCAAGCGCCGTCTCTGATTTCCCGACACCGCTTGCTCCTTTAATAAATACACCGACCCCGTAAATATCAACGAGGACACCATGCATCGCTGTCGTCGGCGCAAGTTCTGCTTCGAGGAAGTTCGTGATTTGAGATTCGACCGATGTCGTATGTCCCTTCGTCGTAAGCAACGGGACGTTCGTTTCGTCTGCTGCTTTGACGATTGCTTCCGGCACTTCAAAACCACGTGTAATCAAAATACCCGGTGTTTCATCCGTACAGAGGACGTTCGCCCGTTCGAGCTGTTCTTCGTACGTCAAATTATTAAAAAATGTCAATTCCGTTTTCCCGAGAATCTGTAGCCGCTCGGCAGGATAATAGGCATAGTATCCGGCAAGAACAAGACCCGGTCGACACAAATCCGCCGTCAAAATCGGACGGTGTAACCCTTCTTCTCCGGTCACGATTTTCAAATTGAATTGCTTTACGATTTCAGCTGTCCGCACTTTTGGTTGCACGCTCAATCAGCCCCTTTCACTTGAAGTATTGTACCATATTTTTGCGAAAATCAAGGATTTCGATTAGAAGTGGGCAATCTTGGGAATGGATTACAGATAACATAAAAAGGAGGGATATTATGATGGAGGCTTCAGGCAGTGGGATTGGTATTATTATCATCATGATTTTATTCGGGATTCTTGCCATCGTTGGGTTTGTGTACCTGATCATCGCACTGATTGACATGTGGAAAGCGTATTCGCGCAATCAGGATCAAACCGCTTTATTATTCTTCATCATCTCGATTATCGGAATCTTCATCAGTGGTTCATTTATCTCGTATATTCTGGCAATCATCTTTTACTGGAACCGGTCACGCCGGAAGAGTTGGATGGGGATTGGATTGATCATTCTTTCAATCATCCTCGGTATTATCGGTATCATCACGTTATTCTCGTTCGGCTACGACATGAATAACTTTGAGAACATGAATTTTGACGAGCCGATGATGGATCAGGATTACGATTATTAAGTAATTGGCACGTCGTCCGACTGTTTCCTGTACTTTGACAGGGAAGGGTCGGCTTTTTCATACACAAAAAAGCCCTGTCTCCTAAAAAGGAACAGGGCGCTTGGCTTAAAGGGCTTGCGGACTAAGATGCACACCGTGCGTGACCGAAATCGTACCGGTCTTCGTATCGGCTGCGACTTCAATTTTCGGAGAGCGTCCACGACCGGACAGGAAGTGAAGTTTCCGGTTGACGACTTCTTTTTGATCACGGATCAATTCGAGTTCGTCGAGGTTACAGTTTAATCCACCGAAGTTCGTTTCCAGTTCCCCATAGACCTCTGCTCCGTGCGGCAACATCAAAGCGATGCTTCCGGCGAGTGACGAGGCTTGAATCTTCGCGTCCTGTACCGTCTTCAGCTCACAACGGACGTTTCCGTTCACTGTTTTCAGTTCAGAGCGTTCAAAAACACCTGTCGTAACGATTTGACCGTTCGCCGTCTTCGCTTTCAGTGACTTGATTTCCGACTCTTCGATTTCAATCGATCCGTTTGCCGTTGACGTCTTCACTTCTTCGCTGAACAGGTCACGGACATGGATGCGTCCGTTCGCCGTCATCAATTGAACGGACGTCGCATCGAGGGACGACAAGGTGATCTCTCCGTTTAACGTCTGAAGGACCAATGATTCATAATGACGGCGCGGAATTTTCAAGTGAACCGTCGCGCGAACCCGCTTATCCTTCAAGCGAATCGATAGCGTATTGGCAGAAACAGAGTGCTGGAGTGATGCTTGCAGTTGCTCGAGCGCTTGTTCTTCCGTGACTTGACGGAGCGGCCGGCCGGTAACGGTCAGCTCACACTCTTCCAAATCACTCGGCTCGACGATCGCATTGGCATTAAATAAATCCAAATGAATCGTCTCGCCGCTGAACGGGAATTGTTTGACATACGTGACGTTCGGTCCAGATGTTTGGTTCAGTGACAAGTCACTTTCTTTAATCCGGTTGACGATTCCATCAAACGCTGACATGACCTTTGACGTCAAGGAATCGACCGTATAATGATCGACCCGGTCGTAGTGTTCCGGTTCATCCACATACTTGTGTTCACTCGTCGTCGATTGCGACTGATCAATCGCTTCCAGACGTTCGAGCTTATCGAGCGCTTCGTCAATCGTCAGCTTTCCTTCTTTCACTTGTTCAAGTATCAGTTGGCGCATATCCTGCTTCATCAATAATTCCCTCCTCTGATCTGGTACACGTTACTTCACGTGGCTTGTGTGTTTATTTCGTTCTACTTCCCTTACTTCCCTTTTTACGATTCCTGAATCAAAAAAGTTTCACGATTCGATCCGGGCTGCGTCCCGTTCGAGGACCGGCGCCAAATAATGACCCGTATAAGATTCTTTGACTGTTGCAATTTCTTCCGGTGTTCCGGTCGCCACAATCTTCCCGCCGCCGTCGCCACCTTCCGGACCCAAATCAATCAAGTAGTCCGCTGTCTTGATGACATCAAGGTTGTGTTCGATGACAAGTACCGTGTCCCCGTTATCGACCAATCGTTGCAAGACTTTCAGCAAGCGCGCGATATCGTGGACGTGTAAGCCGGTTGTCGGTTCATCCAGAATGTAGATGGTTTTTCCGGTCGAGCGTTTGTGGAGTTCAGACGCCAGCTTAACCCGCTGTGCTTCTCCACCGGACAGTTCCGTCGCCGGTTGTCCGAGACGCATGTACGTCAGACCAACATCGGCAATCGTCTGCAGCTTCCGGCTGATTTTCGGAATCTTCTCAAAGAATTCCAATGCATCTTCGACCGTCATCTCGAGGACATCGGCAATCGTTTTGCCTTTATATTTTACTTCCAGCGTTTCCCGGTTATAACGTTTTCCGTGGCAGACTTCACACGGGACGTAAACATCCGGCAGGAAATGCATCTCGATTTTGATAATGCCGTCGCCACGGCAGGCTTCACAGCGTCCGCCTTTAATATTGAAACTGAAACGACCTTTTTTGTAGCCGCGGAGCTTGGCTTCGTTCGTCGATGCAAATACGTCGCGGATGTCGTCAAAGACGCCGGTATATGTCGCCGGATTCGAACGGGGTGTCCGACCGATCGGTGACTGATCGATATCGATGACCTTGTCGATTTGATCGAGTCCGGAAATCCCTTTATGTGCCCCTGGTTTTTCCTTCGCCCGGTTCATTTCATGGGCAATCGTCTTGTAGAGAATCTCGTTGATCAACGTCGATTTCCCGGAACCGGATACACCGGTCACGGCGACGAACAAGCCGAGCGGAATGTCGACGTCGACGTTTTTTAAATTGTTTTCCGACGCCTTATGGATCCGCAATGCCCGACCGTCCGGTTGTTTCCGTTCCGATGGGACCGGAATGAACTTCTTGCCGGACAAGTATTGCCCCGTCAACGAGTTCGGATCCTGCATCAATTCCTCGGGACGTCCCGCTGCCGTGACGAAACCACCGTGATCGCCGGCGCCCGGTCCGATATCAATCAAGTAATCCGCTGCCATCATCGTATCTTCATCGTGTTCGACGACAATCAACGTGTTCCCGAGATCGCGCATCGTCTTCAACGTATTGATCAGTCGATCGTTATCCCGTTGGTGCAGTCCGATTGACGGCTCGTCAAGGACATAAAGAACACCCGTCAAACGCGAACCGATTTGGGTCGCGAGACGAATCCGTTGCGCTTCCCCCCCGGACAGTGTTCCGGCGGCACGTGAGATCGTCAGATAATCAAGTCCGACGTTTTCGAGGAACGACGACCGCTCATGAATTTCACGGACGATCATCCGTGAGATCGTCTGATCCTTCTCGGATAATTTGCTTGGTAACTCTTCAAACCAAACGACGGCTTGTTTGACCGACATCTTCGTCACGTCACCGATATGGATCCCTGACACTTTGACCGCCAGTGATTCACGTTTCAAGCGGTGTCCTTTACACGTCGGACAGGCTTTTTTCGCCATGTACCCTTCCATCTGTTCGCGGATATAGTCGGAAGAAGTCTCTTTGAACCGGCGTTGCAGGTTGTTTAAGACGCCTTCAAAAAACAGGGACGTGTTGCGGACCATCCCGAAGTCATTTTCATAACGGAACTGAATTTCTTCCTTGCTGCTTCCGTTCAACAAAATGTCGCGGTGTTCTTCCGACAACTGTTCAAACGGCGTATCCATATCGATGTTGAAGTGACTGCAGACAGCTGCGAGCAACTGCGGATAGTATTGTGAGCTCGTCGGCTCCCAGGCTACAATCGCTCCTTCATTCAGCGATTTATCCGGATGCGGCACGACGAGATCGACGTCGACCTCAAGCTTCGTCCCAAGACCGTCACACGACGTACAGGCGCCAAACGGTGAGTTGAACGAGAACATCCGCGGTTCGAGTTCACCGATCGAGAAACCGCAGATCGGGCAGGCATGGTGTTCACTGAACAACAGTTCGTTCCCATCCATCGTATCGACGATGACACGGCCGTCGGCTAGACGAAGTGCCGTCTCGAGCGAATCCGCGAGCCGGGCTTCGACGTCCGGACGCACGACGACGCGGTCAACGACGACTTCAATCGAATGTTTTTTATTTTTCTCAAGTTCGATGTCATCCGTCAAATCAATCGTCTCTCCATCAACCCGGACGCGGACAAACCCTTCTTTCTTCAAGTCTTCAAAAACTTTGACGTGTGCGCCTTTGCGTCCGGAAATAATCGGTGCGAGAATTTGCAGACGGCTGCGTTCCGGCAGTTCCATGACTTGGTCGACCATCTGACTGATCGTCTGACTCGAAATTTCGATCCCGTGATTCGGACAGATCGGTTTTCCGATCCGCGCATACAACAGACGGAGGTAATCATAAATTTCCGTGACCGTTCCGACCGTCGACCGGGGATTTTTACTCGTCGTTTTCTGATCGATCGAAATCGCCGGACTGAGTCCTTCAATCGCATCGACATCCGGCTTATCCATCTGACCTAAAAACTGGCGGGCATACGCGGACAAACTCTCGACATAACGCCGTTGCCCTTCCGCATAAATCGTATCAAACGCCAAAGAGGATTTCCCGGATCCCGACAAGCCCGTCAGGACGACGAGCTGATCGCGCGGAATTTCGACATCGATGTTTTGTAAGTTATTGACGCGAGCGCCTTTGATGATGATTTTGTTCTTTTTTTCTGCCAACTTAGGCACCTGCTTTCAATTCTAAGATAAGGTCTCGCAATTCTGCTGCCCGTTCAAACTGCATATCTTTTGCTGCTTGACGCATCTCTTGATCGAGTTGTTCGAGCAAGGTTTCGCGTTCCGGTTTTTTCAGTTTATTGAATTTCTCAAGTTTTTCGACGGTGTCGTCATTCTCAATCGTCGTACTGATGACACCACGCACATCTTTTTGAATCGTTTTCGGGGTAATGCCGTGTTCTTTATTAAAGGCGAGCTGAATGTTACGCCGCCGTTCGGTTTCATCAATTGCCCGCTGCATCGAGTCGGTCATCTTGTCGGCAAACAGGATGACGTGCCCTTCCGAGTTCCGGGCGGCCCGGCCAATCGTTTGAATCAAGGATCGTTCCGAGCGCAGGAATCCTTCTTTGTCCGCATCCAGGATCGTCACGAGTGAGACTTCCGGAATATCGAGTCCTTCCCGCAGTAAGTTGATCCCGACGAGGACGTCGTATTTCCCGAGCCGTAAATCACGAATGATTTCAATCCGTTCGAGCGTCTTGATTTCCGAGTGCATGTAATTGACTTTGACACCATGCTCCTTCAGATAGTCGGTCAAATCCTCCGACATCTTCTTCGTCAGCGTCGTCACGAGAACCCGTTCGTTTTTCGCGACACGTTCCCGGATGTTATCCATCAGGTAATCAATCTGTCCGGTGATCGGATGAATTTCAATCGTCGGATCCACCAGTCCAGTCGGTCGGATGATTTGCTCGACCATCTCTTTTGTATGCTCGATTTCATAAGGACCCGGTGTCGCCGAGATATAGATCGCTTGGCTGACCTTCTCCTCGAATTCCTCGAATCGGAGCGGACGGTTGTCCTTTGCCGACGGCAGACGGAAACCGTGGTCGACGAGGACCTGTTTCCGTGCCTGGTCTCCGTTGTACATACCGCGGATTTGCGGCAACGTCACGTGGGACTCATCAGCGACCAGTAAAAAGTCTTTCGGGAAATAGTCGATCAACGTATATGGTGTCGAGCCGGGCGGCATTAAGTTCAAGTGCCGGGAATAGTTTTCGATTCCCGAGCAGTAGCCCATCTCGCGCATCATCTCAAGATCATAATTTGTCCGTTGTTCGAGACGCTGGGCTTCAAGCAACATGCCATCTTCCCGCATTTTCGCGAGTTGTGTCTCCAGTTCTGTCTCGATGTTAGCAATCGCTTTTTGCAGCCGGGTATCTCCGGTCACGAAGTGGGACGCCGGGAAAATCGAGATGTGTTCCCGGTCGGCAATGATTTCACCGGTCAATGGATCCATGTCGCGGATCCGTTCAATCTCATCTCCGAAAAATTCGACCCGGACACATTGTTCATCGCGGGATGCCGGGAAAATTTCGACGACGTCCCCCCGGACACGGAACCGTCCACGTTGGAAATCAATATCATTGCGTTCATATTGAATATCGATCAGACGACGCAACATCTCGTTTCGTCCCATCTCGTTTCCGACCCGCAACGACAGCACGTGGTTGTTGTACTCTTCCGGATTACCGAGACCATAAATACACGAAACCGAAGCGACAATCAGAACATCCTCCCGTTCAAACAAAGAAGATGTTGCCGAGTGACGCAACTTATCGATCTCGTCATTGATCGACGAATCTTTCTCAATGAACGTATCTGTTGACGGTACGTATGCTTCCGGCTGGTAATAATCATAAAAGCTGACGAAATATTCGACCGCGTTATTTGGGAAGAACTCTTTGAACTCCGAATACAGCTGACCGGCAAGCGTCTTGTTGTGCGCTAAGACCAATGTCGGCTTTTTAATCTCTTTGATTACGTTCGAGACGGTGAAGGTTTTCCCTGTCCCCGTCGCTCCAAGCAACGTCTGATGGCGCTCGCCGTTCTTGACGCCTGCAATCAGTTTTTCAATCGCCACCGGCTGATCGCCACCCGGTTCAAATGGTGATACTAACTCAAAATCCATCGTATTCTTCCCCCTCATCCAGTTCACAAAGTCTATTTTTATTGTACCACTTTACGAACAAACATTCGATTTTGAAGTGCTCCACTTAGAAGTTACCCGTTTTTCGCCAAAAGAAAAAGTCCAGCTGGGCAGCTGAACTGTTTTCCTGAACGGATGGATTCGTGTTTTTAATGCAGTGTACGGATTTTTGTCCGTTTGTTTCCCGGTTCACTGACGAACAGGATGCCGAGATCGTGATGATCCTGTTCATAAAAAGCGCGTTGCGCAAACCGGACGTCTCCGTTATGGTTCATGACTTCCAATCGAAGGTACGGCTTATGTTTTTGAATCGCTTCGTAAAACGATTTCTCCGACTCAACGAACTCTCCGTTGACCTTATAGATCGCTTCGCCCGGAATGAGTCCCATCTCAGAAGCCGGTTTTTCCGGTAACGTTCCAAGAATGACGACGCCGCGTTTCCCGTTTAAGAACAACGGAGTTTGTGACCGATTCAGTCGTTTTGTCCGCTGATGCAGAAGCAAATGTACAAGAAGCAGTACAGGCAAGCCGTACAACCAGACGTCTTGTCCGGTCAAGAAGGCACCTGCCGCCAGCACGACGGACAGCAAGAGCGTAATCAGCCGTCCTTGGACAAGCGGACGCATCAAGTGTTCCGGCAACTGACCGGTAAAGAGAAAACTAAAGCCGATCGGCAGGAACAGGATAATCGGAACAAACTCCGGAAACGACCACTGCGGAATGAATGTCTCGAGGCTGCTGCCCGGAACAAGAACGACAAGCGGAACCACCCACAGCTTATTCGAAGAAAGTCCACCGATGTAACGGCCGCGCTTCGACAAGACAAGTGAAGGCGACAAGTTTTTCTTTCCGCGCCAGATGAGCAACACCAATTCTGCTGCTAAAGATAACGCTGCGAGCACCAACCAATTCGTCACACTGACGTCTTTTAAATCTGCCATGCGGTCTCCCGTCACGAACCATGTCAGACCTGCCAACACGACGAGCGGCCAGAGCGGCAGATTAAACCGGACAATCCCGGTCAACAGCATCAGAGACGCCAGTACGATAAACGCCAATATAAACTCGAACGACAGCGTCAGCTGAAGACTCAAACTGACGATGGACAGCACCAGTCCGATGATGATTCCCGGAACCAATGTTTCAAATACATCGGTCCGTTTACTGCGGGTGCGCGACCGGAACAAATTCCGTTCCCGTTTGACCCGTCGAACACTGAGTAAAAAACTGACCAGAATTGCTAACCACAGGACTGGACTGGCGAAGAAACTCATCGCCGTCCAACCGATTCCATCGAGTAATTCCACGCCCATTCAGACCTCTTTCTGTGAGTTATTGTGCTGCGACTTCAAGTGCTTTGATACGTTGGACATCATTTTTCGAGTCTTCCAGTTTCTTCAGGAGACGTGTCTCCATGTCAGCCGCTGTCACCTGATCGATTTTTCCGGTCACCTCGAGCTTCGCTTCTTTTTGCAGGCGCTCGACCGCTTGTTTCATCGTATCGCCGTAGTAGCCGTCCTGCCCTTTCGGATCAAAACCGATTGCCTCCAAAACGAGATGCGCATTTTCGACCGCTTTTCCGTAATCTCCGGTCGCAAGCGTCTTCTCATCCGTCAGAATCTTCGTCACATTAAAGTAGTCCGGCTGTTTGACTTCGACCGTCGGTTTGACGCCTTTTTTGTGAATCCAGTTGCCGTCCGGTGTCAGCCATTTGTTTGTCGTCAGTTTTAAGTCACTGCCGTCTTTTAAATCGTAGGCACTTTGGACAATCCCTTTCCCGAACGACTTCGTTCCGACGACTTCCGCACCTGCCCCTTCCTTCAGACCGGCTGCTAAAATCTCGGACGCCGATGCAGAACCGCTGTCTTCGAGGACCACAAGCTGATACGGTTTCTTCTCGTCCGCTTTCCCGAACTCCCGTGTCCGTTCGCCTTTGTTATCTTCCACTTGGAAAATCGGCGTATCTTTCGGAATGAACGGTGCAATCATTTTCGAGACCGCTGTCAGCAAGCCGCCCGGATTTCCCCGGACATCGATGACGAGACCATCAATATTCTTTTCTTCCAGTGCAGCCAGTTGTTTTTCGAACTCATCTGCTGTCGGATCGGAGAATTGTGTGACCTGCAGGACACCAATCGTCTTCCCGTTGACTTTTTCTGTTTTCGAATACACGGTTTCAATCGGAATCGTATCGCGGACGATTGTGATCTTCATCGGATCCTGTCCGCTCCGTTGAATCGTCAAGACGACTTTTGTTCCTTTTTCACCACGGATTTTCTTAACCGCCTGATCCGTTTTTTGACCTTTAGTGGTTTTGCCGTCGATCTCTAGAATGACATCGCCCGGTTTGATGCCTGCTTTTTCAGCCGGTGATCCTTTGATTGGTGAGACGATGACGATCGATTCCCCTTTTTGTTCGAGCGTCGCGCCGATCCCTTCAAAAGAAGACGACAAATTCGTATTAAACGATGCCGTTTCCGACTCATCCATATAGACTGAATACGGGTCATTCAAAACTTCCGTCATTCCGGTCAAGGCACCTTCAAGCAACTCTTGATCCGTGACGTCCTCTAAATAATTTTGCGCAATCATCTGTCTTACCTGGTCAATTTTTTTCCAATCTCCGGTTGCATTGGAGGACGAACTTGTCGTCACGGAATCCGTTCCGCCTGTCGCTAACATACCGACAGCCCCTGCTCCAAGCCCCAAGCCAAACGTACTGACCGCTATGACGGCCGTTGTCGATTTCTTCACGCGTGATTCCTCGTTTCTGGTGTAAACCTGCTATTTTTTTCAGTATAGCAAAAAAAGATAGGTTACCCTATCTTTTCGTCAGCCTGACTCTTACGTTATAGAACATAGGGGGCCGGATCCACGGCATTCGGCTGACCGACCGCCCATTCGCCCTGATGAATCTCAAAGTGCAGATGCGGACCGGTCGACCACCCCGTCGAACCTAAATTCCCGATGACTTCATCCGGCAGGACCGTCTGTCCGGCTGCAACCGCAATGGAATCCAAATGGGCATACACTGTCGTCCAGACTTTCCCGTCAATTAAATGGGTCACCATGACGACGTTACCGTAACCGGTTGCACGGCCTGCACGAAGAACAATCCCTCCCGCCGCCGCTTTGATCGGTGTTCCCTCAGCGTTGACCAGATCCATTCCCGTATGCCGTTCTCGTTTACCTGTCAATGGATTATTTCGGGGACCAAACGGAGACGATACGTATCCGGTCACTGGTAAATGGAACGGTTTCGTGACTGTCTCTTCCTCAGAAGACGGTAACGGCAACGGTTGATTCGGTGTTTCTTCAGCCGGACGGGCCGGTGTTTGCACCTGCACCGCTTCCTGTTCGGCTTGGCGACGCTCGGCTTCACGCAACGCTTCCAACTGTTGACCAATCAACTGTTTTTGATCTGCCAGAATCTCGGCTTCTTCAGCTTTCGAAAACTGCTCTTGCTGCAATTGTTTGACCTGACGATTCAATTGGACGACCAATGTCCGTTTTACATCGGATTCGGCCACGATCTGCGTCTGTAAAATCAACAGCTTGCGTTGCTCTTTTTTCAGCTGATCGACGACCCGTTCTTGATCCAGCTGTTGTTCCGTCAATTGCGAAACGTTCGCTTGATAGTTTTGCAGGATTTCGTCATCTTGTTGGATGATTTCACTGACGGTGCTGAACCGGGAAATCAAATCACCGAAGTCTTTTGCGTCGAGCAGTACTTCAATGTACTTGACGTCCCCGTCGCGTTGCACGGACCGGAGGCGTTCCCCCATCAATTGTTCTTGTATAGCCAATTTAGACTGCGTTTGTCGGACAGCCTGTCCGACGCTCGCCCATTCCTTTTTGGCTACAGCAACAGCCGCTTGTTGATCTGCAATCTGACTTGCTAAATCATCCAAACGGCTGTTGACTTCATCGAGGCGCGCTTGTGCTTCCCTGCGCTCCTCTTTCGTCAAGATTAACTTCTCAGATGTCTGATTCTGTGATCGTTCCGTCTGTTTCAGACGGGACTCGACCTCCTGTTGTTCCTTCAACAAATCTCCTTTGGACGTTGCGTGAACGGACATACTTGCACTGATGAATGCGAAGCTGAGGACGGCAGAACAGAATCGGACCTTCATGAGAAGCATCTCTCCTTATCTTTTATTCGATTATCATATTAAACCTTCAAGAACCGGCCGAGTGACGTCGTCGATCCCCATACTCCGATGAACGCACCCAGTGCGAGCAGAATAAGTGAAATCTGAACAGATAACTCACCGGGAGGAATCAGCGTGAAGATGGACTTGTTCAACGTCACGAGCTGCGGTTGCAACGCATTGTACGTCACGTCATAACCGAAGTAAACGACAGCAATCGGAATCAATGCCCCGAGTACGCCCATTAAAAGTCCCTCGATAAAGAACGGCGCCCGGATGAAACCGTTTTTGGCACCTACGAGTCGCATGATCTCAATTTCACGACGGCGCGAGAAGATCGTGACCTTGATCGTATTCGAAATCAGGAACATCGCCATGAATGTCAGACCGACAATCAGGATGATTCCGCCGATCCGAACCCCTTCAAGGAAGTTGAACATCTTTTCAACGTAATCTTCACCATATTCGACGCTATCTATATTTTCCATTTTTTTGACGGTTGTTGCAATAGTTTCTGTCTCATTTGGTGAAGTCGCTTTGACGATGTAACGGTCATGAAGCGGGTTGTCTTTCTCAACCGACTGGTAAGCTTCCGATCCTTCGCCAAGCTGTTCCTTGAAGCGATCCAGTTCTTCTTCTTTTGAGCTGTAACGGACCGATTCGACGCCCGGCATCTGCTTTAATTTTTCTCCAACTGAGTCGATTTTTGCCTGATCGGATTCGCGTTCGACGAACACTTGGATCTCGACGTCTTTTTCGACGTTATCGGAGATCTTGTTGACGTTGAACATGACCATCGCAAAAATACCTACCAACAACAAAGTGACGGTAACAGCACTAACAGAAGCAAATGTCATCCAGCCGTTCCGGACGAGACCTTTTGCCCCTTCGCGTAAATGACGAAATCCATTAAACTTCATAGCCGTACATTCCCTTCTCTTCGTCTCGAACGATTTTTCCACCATCAATCGCAAGCACACGATGGCGCATCTTATTGACTATATCTCGATTGTGTGTCGCCATTACGACCGTTGTCCCACGGCGATAGATTTCTTCGAAGACCTCCATGATTTCCCATGCAGTGTCCGGATCAAGATTTCCCGTCGGCTCGTCCGCAATGACGAGGGCAGGACGATTCACAATGGCTCTCGCGATCGAGATCCGTTGTTGTTCTCCACCGGATAATTCATCCGGATAGTTGCGTTCCTTATGCTTCAATTTGACGAGATCCAACACTTCCAGTACTTTTTCTCGGATCGCTGATTTTTCTTCGCCTACGACTTCAAGGGCGAATGCGACATTTTCATAAACCGTCAAGGACGGGAGGAGTTTAAAATCTTGGAAGATGACGCCGATTTGGCGGCGAAGTTCGGGGATTTGGCGGTTTTTTAACTTACCGACTTCAATTCCTTTAAATAAAAACGAACCGCTTGTCGGTCGTTCTTCGCGATACATCATTTTCATGAATGTTGATTTCCCGGCTCCTGATGGACCCACGATATAGACGAATTCGCCTTGATTGATCGTCAGGTTGACTTCACGAAGTGCCGTGACACCATTCGGATAGATTTTACTGACTTGTTGCATCTTGATCACTTACTTCACATCCTTACTTGATTACTGGTTGGTGATCAGATAGGTCTTAGCGCCTATCGAATCCCATTATAACAGGCAAAAAAAACGGTGCACATTACAATCAAATGTCATTTCCAGTGGTTTTAACGGAAAAAAGGGACAAGGGATAACGAACACTTGTCATGTCCGTCATCTCTTGTCCCATAGTATCACATAATTATTTTTTCTCAGCTAACCAATCCGCGACGGCAACGATTTCTTTATCGTCTTTCAGGATGCCTGCTGGCATTTGCCCTTTACCGTTTTTAATGATTTTTTGAATCTCTTCCGACGAATATTTCGCTCCGACTTTTGTTAAGTTCGGTCCGACGTTTCCTTCGAGATTATTCCCGTGGCACGAAGCACAGTTGTTCGCAAAGATTTTTTCTGCATCAACCGCTGTTTCTGTTTTTGCCGAATCATCACTCATCGTCGATTCGTCTTTCTTCGATGTATCCGATGAACTGGAGTCATCACTGCCACATGCCCCGAGTACGAGTGTCGCGCCAAGTCCGGCTGCGAGTAAAAGATTTTTCAGTTTCATCCGTATGTCCCCCTTATAAGTACCAAAATAACGTTGTTTGTTATTAGAGTATAACCGTTATTGCTACTTTTTAAGCGTGATTTCACAAAAACTTCACGAATAACAAACGATTACGGCACATTCCGGTAACGTTTATCGTCCGAAAAACCAAGACCAAGCACTTCATGCGCTTCACTGACGACGAGAAAGGCAGTCGGATCAATGTGTTTGACGATTTCCTTCAACGTCGTGATTTCCCCCTGCCGGACGACGACCATCAGCATCGGTTTACGCGTCCGCGTGAAGGCACCGGCCGCCTCGATCTCCGTGGCTCCCCGGTCGAGGGTTTGAAAAATCTCTTTGACGAGCGCTTCCCGTTGATCCGAGATGATATAGGCCAGCTTGTCGTTCGTGATCCCGAGCTGCACGATATCGATCATCTTGATCGTGATGAACAAGGCGACAAGTGCATACAAACCGATTTCAAGCGAAAAGATGACAGCCGCACTGATGACGATCGTTCCGTCGAGCAGAGCAATACACAGGTGGAGCGGCAACTTCGTAAATCGGTGCAGGATTTGGGCAATCAAGTCCATCCCGCCGGTCGACGCCCGGGCTTTAAAAATCAGACCCAGACCAATCCCGACGCCGGCACCACCGAAAATCGCAGCAAGCATCGGGTTCATCGTCGCAGCGGGCACTTCAAACCGTTCGTAGACTAAGATGACGACCGGTAAAAAAATCGATCCGACGAGCGACTTCACACCAAACCCCATTCCAAGAATCATCCAGCCGATCGCGAGCAAGACGATGTTCGCAATCAATTGGAACAAGCCGGGCGAAACCCCAAACAAATCATTTAAGACGATCGAGAGACCACTGACGCCTCCGGACGCCAATTGGTTCGGCGCCAAAAACAAACTGAACGCGCTGGCGACAAAAACTGATCCCAGCAATAAATACACATAGTCGCGGACGACTTCCTGACGTGTTGATGTCATAACGTTACATTTCCCCTTACATAAGTTCTACAACCCGTTTTTCATTTTAGCGGAAAAGTCGGGAAGCGACTAGAAGGGCTGAGCAACTCGCAGTGGTTCTCTTATACCGCGCTAAAGGGTTTCGAGTACTGAACTGTTCCCTGTATGCCTTTTAACGCCTGCCGTTCGAGCGGCATGACGAGAAACATGTCCGTCGGAACCGGAAACGGCGCTTCAATGCCGTAATCAACGGCCCGCTCGAAGCCGAACTGCGGATAATAGCTGTCGTGTCCGAGGACGACGATGTGTGATTCTCCGGCTTCCCGTGCGTCTTCGATCACTTGCCGAATCAACTCGGACCCGATGCCTTTTCGTTGCCAAAACGGTTTGACACCGACCGGCGCCAAGGCGAGCGACGGGATGTCTTCGATGTATATCCGGCTGAGCAGAACGTGTCCGACGATTCCCCCTTGGTCCGTGACGGCAACACGGCTGTAGTGCGGACGGGAGCTTTCCTCTTCCCGTAATGCTTCGACGAGATCGGCTTCCGCCCGTTGACCAAAGGCGGCTTGATGGACAAGCCGGATCCCGGCAGCATCTTTAAAAATTTCTGTACGGATTTGCATATCTGTCTCCTCCTTCGATTCGTTGAAAAAACCGCCGACACGAATGCCGGCGGTTTATTGACTTACATATTCATTAAGCGCAGATACGCATCGATGAAGCCCATGATGTCTCCGTCCATCGCACCTTGCGTGTTCCCGACTTCGTAGTTCGTCCGGTGATCCTTGACCATGCTGTATGGGTGGAAGACGTATGAACGAATTTGGCTGCCCCAGGCGATGTCTGATTTTTCGCCGCGGATTTCGTCGAGTTTCTTTTGTTTCTCTTCGATTTCGCGTTGGTACAGTTTCGCTTTCAACATCTTCATCGCCGCTTCACGGTTCTTGATTTGCGACCGTTCCTGCTGACATGAGACGACGACACCTGTCGGGATATGGGTAATCCGTACGGCAGAGTCCGTCGTATTGATGTGCTGTCCACCGGCACCAGACGCGCGGTACGTATCGACACGCAAGTCTTCCGTCCGGATGTCGATATCGATGTCATCGTTGAATTCCGGCATGACGTCACATGAAACGAATGACGTATGGCGGCGGCCTGACGAATCAAACGGCGAGATCCGCACGAGACGGTGAATCCCTTTTTCTGCTTTTAAGTACCCATAGGCATTATGCCCTTGGATCCGTAGCGTGACCGATTTGACGCCGGCTTCATCGCCCGGCTGATAGTCCATCGTTTCGACTTTCCAGCCCTGCTTGTCGCAGAAACGTTGGTACATCCGAAGTAACATCGACGCCCAGTCTTGTGACTCGGTTCCGCCGGCTCCCGGGTGTAATTCGAGAATCGCGTTGTTGGCATCGTATTCGCCGTTCAACAGGATCTGTAATTCAAACTCGTCAAACTTCCGCTTGATGTCGCCAAGCTCCGACTCGAGTTCTTCCTGCAACTCGACGTCCGGTTCTTCTTTGATCAATTCATACGTCAAGACGATGTTTTCGTGGCCGTCTGCGAGGTGTTGGTATTTATCGACCATCGCTTTGAGACCGTTCGACTCATCGATGACTTTTTGCGCCGACTCCTGATTGTTCCAGAAGTCCGGGTATGTCATCTCGTTTTCAAGCTCTTCGATTCGTGAGATTTTTGTCTCAAGATCCAGTGATGCTTTGTATTCATCGAGCTTCTTTTCCATCCACTCGGCGGTATTGCGTATTTCTGCTAATTCCATTGTGTTCCACCTTCTCTTTCCGTCAAAAGAGGCAGGAATCTCCCGCCTCTTTCAGCCGCTTCGTCACTTATGCCTGACGGCCGTGACAGTTCTTATATTTTTTACCGGATCCGCACCAACAAGGATCGTTGCGTCCGATTTGTTCATTAGGATTTTTCCGGACCGGCGCCTTTTTGACGACCTTGTCTTCTTTTCCGGAAACGGCGACTTCATCTTTGACGACTTTTTCGCGTTTCAGGTTCGGATCAAGGTCCGCCCGGAGGACGAATTGCGTCACTTCTTCTGCAATCGCCGCGTTCATCGTATCAAACATCATCGAACCTTCCGACTGGTATTCACGGAGCGGGTCGTTTTGACCGTAAGCCCGTAAGTGAATCCCTTCGCGCAGTTGATCCATTTGATCGATATGGTTCATCCAGTGCTGATCGACCGCGCGGAGCACGATGACCTTCTCAAACTCGTCGAACGCTTCTGCCGGCACTTCTGAGCGTTTGTGCTCGTAGTGGGCAAAGGCACGTTCTTGTAACAGTTCGATGATTTCTTCGCGTTCTTTACCGAACAAGTCTTGCTCCGACACTTTTTCTTCAATCGCAAGCGTTTGGTTGGCCCAATCCGCAAGTGCTCCGATGCTCCATTCTTCCGGAACGAACTCGATTGGTGTGTACTGATGGACACCGGCTTCGATTGTCTGAATCATCATTGGACGGACGATATCGGAAACCGACTGGGCGTCGAGAATTGCTGCCCGGTCCGCGTACATGACTTTCCGTTGATCGGCCATGACGTTATCGTAGCCGAGAACTTGTTTCCGCGCATCAAAGTTATTTCCTTCAACCCGTTTTTGTGCGGATTCGACGGCCCGCGAGACCATCCGGCTTTCGATTGGCTGCGAATCGTCCATTCCGAGACGATCCATCATCGATTGCAGAGAATCAGACCCGAAACGACGCATCAATTCATCTTCAAGTGACAAGTAGAACTGGGATGCTCCCGGGTCACCTTGACGACCGGCACGACCACGGAGCTGATTGTCGATCCGGCGTGATTCGTGACGTTCCGTTCCGAGGATGTAGAGACCACCCTTTTCGATGACACCTTGTCCTAGCTTAATGTCGGTACCCCGACCAGCCATGTTCGTCGCGATCGTTACCGCGTTCGGTTGTCCCGCGTTCTCAACGATTTCCGCTTCCCGCGCATGGTTTTTCGCGTTCAAGACTTCGTGGCGGATGCCGCGTTTCTTAAGAATGCTGCTGAGCAACTCCGACGTTTCAACGGCAACCGTCCCGACGAGGACCGGTTGTCCTTCGCGGTGGGCGCGTTCGATTTCGTCTGCGACTGCAGCAAATTTCCCGTTCATCGTCTTGAAGATCAAGTCCGGCTGGTCGTCCCGGACGATCGGTTTGTTCGTCGGAACCGGTACGACGTGCATGTTGTAAATGTTACGGAATTCTTCTTCCTCGGTTTTCGCTGTTCCGGTCATACCGGCCAGTTTCGTATACATCCGGAAGAAGTTTTGGTACGTGATCGTCGCAAGCGTCATCGATTCGCGTTGAATCTCGACGCCTTCCTTCGCTTCAATCGCTTGGTGCAAGCCTTCCGAGTAACGGCGGCCTTCCATGACACGTCCCGTGAATTGGTCGATGATCATGACTTCATCTTCACGAACCATGTAATCGACGTCCCGGTGCATGACAGAGTTCGCACGAAGCGCGAGGCTCAAGTGATGGTTAAGCGCGATGTGTTCGAGACCAAACAGGTTGTCGATGCCGAAGTATTTCTCGGCACGATCAATTCCTTGTTCCGTCAACAGAACACTTTTCGTCTTGATGTCGACCGTATAGTCTTCATCCGCTTTCATCATCTTCGCGAACATATCAGCTTGCGAGTAGAGTGATGTTGATTTTTCGGCAGATCCCGAAATGATCAGGGGCGTCCGTGCTTCATCGACGAGGATGGAGTCGACTTCATCGACAACCGCAAAGGAAAGCGGACGTTGAACACGGTCTTCTTTATAAAGAACCATGTTGTCACGCAAGTAATCAAAACCGAACTCATTGTTCGTTCCGTATGTGATGTCACAGTTGTACGCCGCCTGTTTTTCTTGACGCGACATGCTCGAGAGATTCAAGCCGACCGAGAGTCCGAGTGCCGCATACAGCGGCTCCATGATGTCACGGTCACGTTTCGCCAAGTATTCGTTGACGGTGATGACGTGGACGCCGTTTCCAGCGAGCGCATTTAAATAGACGGGAAGTGTCGCAACAAGCGTTTTCCCTTCCCCTGTTTTCATTTCAGCGATATCGCCGTTATGCAGGACGTATCCACCAATGAGCTGGACACGGTAGTGACGCATGCCTAAGACACGTGTCGATACTTCACGACAGACGGCAAACGCTTCTGGTAAAATATCATCGAGGTCTTCCCCGTTCTCAAGACGAGTCCGGAATTCAACCGCTTTTCCTTCTAGTTCTTGATCCGATAAGGCAGCGACTTGCGCCTCAAATGTTTCCACGGCATCCGCCGCTTTTTCTGCTTTTTTCAGCACACGTTTTGTCGGTGCGAATAACTCTTTTAGAAAATTAGCCATGCCTTACAGTCCCCTTACTTCGAACGATTCTTAAAACGAACAGAATTCCGAGATTTTTCCTTTATTCAGTGTACCGAATACGACGTCAAATTTCAACAAGCGGACCGTTCACGTCATTTGAAATCCAACTTTAGTCTGAGACCATTTCTTATTATGAATAGTTTTTTGCTATACCAAAAGAGGACTTACTCCGAAGAGTAAGCCCTCTGTCAATTCATTATTCTGGTTCAATTAAGCCGTAACGGCCGTCTTTCCGACGGTAAACGACGTTCGTGTTACCCGTTTCTGCGTCTGAGAAGACGAAGAACGTGTGACCGAGCATATCCATTTGAAGAATCGCTTCTTCCGTATCCATCGGCTTGAGTGTGAAACGTTTTGTTCGAACGAGTTCGAGTTCCGCTTCATCCTCTTCGTAGACAGGTGCTTCTGCCTCCGGTCCTTCGAGCGTTTTGAAGTACTCCCCAATACCGCCATCTTTGGCACGGCCTCTCCGGTTGATCTTCGTTTTATGTTTCCGGATTTGGCGTTCAAGCTTATCGACGACGAGGTCGATGGCTGCATACATATCGCCATTGACATCCTCCGCCCGTAGCAAGAGGTTTGGCATTGGAATCGTCACTTCGACTTTTTGCTTCTCATTGTTGACTTTGAGATTGACATAAGCCGTTTGCGCTTCCGTAGGAGTTGTAAAATAACGAGTTAACTTTTCAAGCTTTTTCTCGACGTAATCCTTGAGAGCATCTGTGACGTCCAAGTTTTCACCGCGAATGTTGTAGATCATGTAAACTCCTCCTTAAGTAACCGGTTGAACCTATGAATTCGTCATCCCTTCAGTCGTTTCCTTCTGAAGATTCAAAATTCTTTGGTTCGTAATTATTATACCACGATAAGCCTTGTAAGGAAATGAAAACGATGACATTCTGTTGAACATTTCCTTTTTTTCTTAGCGTACTATAATAGTTGTTGCGTGTTGATATTAGCGTATATACCCTTAACAAATTGAGATGAAACAAAAAAACCGCTTTTAGGAGATTCCTAAAAACGGTGGTGGCTGCTACGGATTACAGTTTAGAGACGTTTGCTGCTTGCGGACCGCGATCGCCTTCGACGATTTCGAATTCTACTTCTTCACCTTCTTCAAGCGATTTGTAACCTTCTGCTTGAATCGCCGAGAAGTGGACAAAGACGTCTTTTGCATCAGATGTCTCGATGAAGCCGTAACCTTTTTCAGCATTAAACCATTTTACTTTACCTTGTTCCATTCGAATTCACATTCCCTTCGCAAACTATAGTGCGAGAGCAGGCTCTCTACGGAATATACTATCAAAAGAAGTAATTATTGACAATTAAAAATTCTGATTAATTTGAATTTACCGTCACATTCGTTGATGTTAAAGCATTCATTGCTCTATATTTCAAAAATGACATTGTCATTACATTTGTAATATTGTATTATATCGTTAGTAATTACCTGTTTTATCCATTGTCCTATTTAAGGAGGATGCAGTCGAATGCGACCATTCTATAATGACGAAAAGTATCGAATCACGAAACGGACCGTCGCGATTTTGCCCTGTTATGACATGATGAAACAATCCATCATCGTCCTAGAAGACGGGTCAACGATCATGACGCCGCTTCGTCCGTATCAACTTCTGCAGTTATCGTGCAGACAGTACAACAGCTCCATCGAAGAACGGATTGTCACGGCTAAACGTGTCGCTTCCGTGAAAGGAAAAGTTCCAGTTGTCATTGAACCGACACTCGGCCTCGTCTTTTTCCCTACCAAATCACCCAAACGTGATGATTGTGAATGGTATGCTTGGAGTCATATGACGGACGTCCTTGAAGAGGATGGACAAACCAAGTTGAAAACTCGCAATGGCATGATTCTTCCCGTAAACGCCTCTCCTTACATCGTCCGCAACCAAATGAAAGCAACTGGTGAGCTCATGGCTCGTTACCAACAATTGAACGCGATGACATTAGAGGACCGCTTTAATGCAATTAAATCTTAAAAAACTGGATTGGGCGATGATTTCGCTTAATCCTTTTTTGTTTGTGCCGATATATAATAAGATGAGGAAATTATCAAGAAAGGAGGTTCATCGATGAACATCCAGATGAATCCAACCAGTCCGACCCGGTCAACACCCCCGACTGCGCTGTCCGAGACAAAAACATACAGCGGAACTGTTCTTGAGAAAACAGGACCGAACACGGCAATGGTCCAAGTCGGTCGTGAAAAGATCGAAATGACGTTCACCGGCGAAGTTCCGGAAGGCACCTTTCAATTCAAGGTCAAAGGACAAACGACAGAAGGTTATCTGATCGAACAAATTACGGAGCCGGCAGATACGACTGCGACCGGACCGGCGAAATCCGATTCGTCTGGCGTCGATGCAACCTTACTCGACGAACTGCCGCCTGAACTCAAACAAGCGGTCGCCCGGCTACTTGCGACCGGTCAACTGCCGCAGACACCGGAGACGGTCGCCCGACTCGTCGCTGCCTTGCAAGGGACGTATAAGGACTTGGTACTCGATCTCGTCACGCGTCCATCCGACAGTGCGTTACCGGCCGACGCCGATGCTTTGATCACCCAATTGCTCGCAACGACGGATTCTTTGGTCGACGTCTTACCCGAACGCCAGGCGGTGATCGAAAAACCGACACTCAGTAACATCATCGCGCTTGACGTCGCCCGGGCTACCGTACCGACGCATGCTGACATTGACCACGCGACGACACCGGTCGCCTTAAAGCAAATCGTCACCCATTTACCGGCCGACGCGCAACCGGATATCCTGAACAAAATCGACCGTGGTGAATTGACGCAGGTCCAGGAACAACTCCGGCCCTACTTCCCGGCTGAACGACCGGCTCCCGCAGAACGTCCGCAGCCGAGTAAACTCGACCAACTGACTGCTGTCATCACGCAAGCGCAGCAGTCGACTGTTGAAAAAGCGGCACCGTCCCGTTCCAACTTAACGGTCATCGCTGAAGTGACCCCTCGTCTCGCTGAGGTGACGAATGACTTCCGGCGCGAGCAACGAACGATTGTTTCGCAACTCCGACAAATCGAGCCGCTCGTCGAGGAACGCCCGTTACAGATGGCACAAGTGATTGAAAGTACGGCAAATCGTCTGCGCCAGACGTTCCAGCAGACGGACGCGATGTTACATACGAGTATGCGCGACGAAAAACAACTGATTCAGCTGTTATCAAAACTCGAACGGGGAACGGAGCTGGCACTGCTCGGACGCGGTGTGGAAGCAAAAGCCGTCATCCAGGACGTCCGCTCGCTCCTCGAAGCATTCCGGTACGCTCCGACGAACGTCCGGACCGCTTATTTACCGGAACTGAATACGATGCCGCGGACCGCTGCTTCGAATACGGGACAGGCCCCAACACAGCGTCCGATTCCGTATGAAGCGGGACAAAACAGTCCGCGTGTCTTACAGGAGACGGTCCAAAAAACACTTCAGTTGCAGACGGCAGAGCTGAAACTGGCGACACCCGCCGCCAACCCGGAAGCCGCCAAACTGCAGACGTTTTTGACGACGCAACAACAAGTCAATAAACCGGATCAGAATCAGCAGCTGCAACAACTCTTGCTTGCCCTCCCCGTCCAAGTGGTCGAAGGGACAGCCGGACTGCACGTCCACTTACAAAATAAACGGCCGGACGAAGTCATCGACTGGGAAAACAATACGTTGTATGTCCAGCTCGAGACACCCCGTCTTGGCGAAATCGGTGTCCGCGTCGAAACAGTCAACCGGAAAATGCAGATCACGATTGAAAATGATTCACCGATTCTCGAACGTTTGGCCACCCCGTTTCTCGACCGGACGACGGAAGCCTTACAGGCAACCGGTTACCAGGACGTCAAGATTCGTTTTGATGCCTTTACGAAAGATCAACCCGCACCGGAAGCCGTCAAACCGGACGAGAAGACACCTGCCGGCTATGATTACCGGATTTAAGGAGGAGCCATGTATCAGAAAATTGATTTAAAACATCGCAAATCAGCGGCTGTCCTCCGGTACGATGAAGCGTCCGGCAACGCGCCGGTCGTCGTCGCCCGGGCCACCGGTGCTGCGGCAGACCGCATCTTGCAGGAAGCCCGTGCAAGCGGCGTCGCGATCGAACATGATACCTCACTGCTCGGTCATCTGCTTGATCTCGATCTTGGAACGGCGATTCCGCCGCAACTCTATGACGTGATGGCTGAACTGTTACTCTTGATTGAAGAACTGGATCATGCGAAAGGACGGGACACATGACAGAACAAGAACTGTATCAGATGACACCCCAACAACTGACGGAGACGATGTTAAAAGGGCTGGTTCTCCAGTATGAACAGACTGGATTCGCCCGCGAGGAACGCCGGTTTGATGACGCCAACATCCGTCTGCAAAAAGCCTACCAGCTCTTGATCAAATTACAGGACGGACTGAACGACGACGGCGGCATCATTACGGCACAACTCGACCAGCTTTATCAATACATGGCGGAGCAGACCTTACAGGTTTACACGCAGCCCCATGTGCTGCCTGAACTGTTACAATTAGCGGAAGAACTGTTAATCACCTGGCAAGCCGCCAGTTTGAATAAAGACCGTCCTCTCGTCCGGGCGGCACACCACGAACGTTACGAAGGGATGGACTATTAATGCGGATTTCAAACAATGTACAGGCTTTAAAAGCCTATCGAAACTTAAGTGCCAATCAACTGAACGTCAAGACGACGATGGATAAACTCTCAAGCGGTCAAAAAATCAACCGTGGCGCCGATGATGCCGCAGGTCTCGCGATTTCCGAAAAAATGCGGACTCGGTTGCAGTCTTTGGATAAAGCCGAACAAAACGTCCTCGACGGTATCTCGATGGTGCAAACACTCGAAGGCGGTATGAGTGAGACGCACAGCCTCCTGCAACGGATGCGTGAACTTGCCGTTCAAGCCGGCAGCGGCACCCTCGCACCGGAAGACCGGGATTCCATTCAGTCGGAAATCAATCAGTTGACGAGCGAAGTAACACGGATCGCTGAAACGACCCAGTTCAACGGAAAAAACATCCTGACCGGAGATTTTAACGAAACAACAACAGGACTGTTCATTCAAACGAATGCCGGTGCCAACGAAGGCATCACGATTTCAGTCGAAGACATGCGGGCCTTTGCGCTAAAAATCAGTACGACAACGCAACCGTCGGCTGACAGTAAACCTTTGACATCGCAAAGTGACGCCGCTGTTCCCGAATACGCCCTGAGTTTACTGACAAGCGAAGGCGCCAGTCAAGCCCTCAGTCTGTATACGCAGGCAATCGACAGTGTGTCGGCTCAACGCGCAAAACTCGGTGCGATCCAAAATCGGTTTGAAGCAACAAACAGTGTCTTAACGATCAGCCGGGAAAACTTGACCGCTTCCGAATCCCGGATTCGCGATACCGATATGGCACGTGAAATGATGGAATATGCCAAATACAACATTCTGAACCAATCCGGTATGGCGATGATTGCGCAAGCCAATGCCCTGCCGCAAGGCGTTCTGCAACTACTCAACTAATCAAAGGGGGAATCACCGATGGATATCCGGCGCATCCAAGAAACAAGCCGCCTGCAGACACCGAAGACCGGACCACGCGAAGTCGAGGCCTCGACGACGTTTTCCGCTCTGATGCAGGATAAACGGGAACATAAAGGCTACGAACGACTCCAACAGAAGCTGATGCTCGTCGAAGAGCACGGTCAGCTGCTCGCGGAAAGCCAAACGATCGAGCATCTCGAAGCATATAAAGAGAAGATTAAGGACTTCCTGAAAGACGCCCTCGATCAGTCGCAGCAACTGGAAGAAAAACGCGGATTCAACCGCCGCGGTCGTACGAAAATCTACAAGGTCGTGGAACAAGTCGATGCGAAACTGCTCCAACTGACCGACAATGTCATTTCCGGTGAATCCCGCCGCCTTGAGATTTTGGATCAAATCGGGGAGATCAAAGGAATGCTTGTCAACGTCTTCGTTTAAATTCATCTGGAGGAGTTTGTTTTATGCCTGACCTGTACGCCAAAAAATGCCGTTGTCCCTATTGTCTGAAAGATACCGAAACAAAACGTGTCTTAAGCCGTCACATCCGGACGGATCACACGGATCTTGACGGCTTGATCCATTATCAAGGACCAAATGTTTATTTTTACGAACCCGTCCAGTGCAGCCACTGCCGGTTCATCTTCCATGAATCGTTCGAAAAGTTACGCCCGGACGTCCGGACTGTCCTTGAAACGGATATTTTGCCTGTCCTTCCGGTCCTGCCGTTTTCGGAAACGGAACGAACGCTGAAACAGGCGCTTCATCTGTATAAATTTTGCCTTTACATCGCCCAAGTCACCTTCCAAAAAGACAGCATTCAGGCGATGCTCGGTGTCCGAATCTCATGGATGTACCGCCTGTTGCAAGATAATGCGCAGGAGATGACCTGGGCAAAACGGGCGGTTCAGAAATATGAAACACTGTACTTGGAGTATACGGATGCTGTCCGAACCGGTATTCCACATGACGTGTTGTTGTTACGGATCAGTGACTTGTACGCGACGCTAGGCGATACCGATAACGCCAAACAATGGTACAGCCTGATTTTCCAAAGTAAAACCGTCTCCGACCGGATCAAAAAAGACGCACGGGAACACTGGGAACGGTACCGGGAAACACATGCCATTTGAAACCACACCCTGTCCGTCTTTGTTTTTTTAGACGAAACAGGGTGTTTCTCTCGTTCGGACTTTTTACACACTCAAGAAAGGAGGCGAACACATGACGAAAATGTATCAAATAGGTGGTTCTTACCTGCTCGTTACTTATCTGCTGTTACTGCTAACGTTTGATCCAGTGCGGACACCGGTACTTGCAGCCTGTCTCACGATTACCGCGTTAAGTTATGTCGCTTGGACGGCATACATCCAGTTTTTAAAACCACCGGGTCATCCGTACCGTTTGATCGGCCATGCCGTTCTGCTGTTTTGGCTCGGTATCGTCCTAAATTTCGTATTAGCGCTTCTACCGAGCCGGTTTCATCCAGTCTGGTCGGATGCGTTAGCGAATGTCACTTTGACCCTGTTTCTGTTTTTGACCGCACGCACACTGACCCGTTTGATTGACTGGTCGTCGTTCCGGCAAAATCGGTTGTTGTATCTCGACGGATTTATCTTATTCGGCATGTCGTTCGTCTTCGGCTACGTCCTGATTTTACAGAAGCTGCCCGAATTTGCCCGCAGCCCACTCGAACTTGCGGCAATGACGCTGTATTCACTCTGTTTTCTAGCCGTACTGTTATCTTTTTTGATTCTCTATACGACGGGATTACGCGGATCGATGCGACACCGGCAACTGATTCAAGCGATGACACTGTTTTGTGTGACGAACTTTGGTTATTATACGTTTTTGGTCCGCGACCAACTGGAATGGATGGTATTATTTTTACCACTTTATCCGGTCAGCTTATCGTTACTTCTGATGTATTTTCAAGAAGTTCCGCAAACTGCGACTCATCCGCGTGTGTTACCACGACCGTATCTGCCTTATATCTGTTTAGCTTCTTTACTCGTCTGGATTTCATTTTTTGACGTACCCCAAGTTGTTTATATTTTGGCAATCACGATTCTGTTTTCGCTGTTCTTAGTCCGGCAGATCTTTTCGGAGCGTTTGAATCAAACCTTATTACACGAACATGTAGGGGTTCAGTTTGATCTCGCCCGACAGGTCAAAGAGCAAACGTCTTTACTCGAAATCCGGAAGGAAGAGTACCGGCGACTGTTTCTCGATCATCCGGAACCGATTGTCCAAGTCACGCGTACGGGGAATGTACAGACAATGAACCCAGCCGCCCAATCACGCTTTACTGGTCAATTACCGGACCGACTGATGCACCAACTGCGCCAAGAAGTCGTCCGTCTCGAGTCCAGCCGAAAACTGTTACTGCAGGATAAAACCCATACGTATCAGACGACACTGATTCCGGTTCCAGATCATGACTATGTGTACGTCCTGTTATCCGACATCACGGAAACACTCGAACAGGAACAATGGCTCGAAAATCTTGGTTATCATGACGTCTTGACCCGGCTGCCGAATCGTCGGTATTTCGAAGAACAGTTGGAACAACAACTGCCAAAACTTCATGTCGGTTCGCTGTTATTTATCGATCTGGACGGCTTTAAGCAGGTTAACGATCAATTCGGTCACGACGCCGGTGACTACGTCCTGCAAGAAACTGCGAACCGTCTGAAGTTGCACTTGCGGGACGACGAGGTCGCCGCGCGGCTTGGTGGCGACGAATTCATCGTCTTCTTACTCCGTGAGAAAACAGAAACAGTTCAGTACACAGAAACACTGATCCATCAATTGAATCAACCATTTGATTTTCAAGGATCTCGGATGTCGGTCACGCCGTCAATCGGCATCGCCCGGTATCCAGATGATGGAACGACGACGAGTCAGCTGTTGATTCGGGCGGATGAAGCGATGTACAGTGTCAAACAACATGAAAAAAATGCCTATCGGTTTAAATGAAAAGAGGACCTCCATAGTGGAAGGTCCTCTTTCGTTACAACGACTCGCGTCGATATTTTTCCTCTTCATAGGCATCCGGTAAATCGGAAATCGGACGTTCCGCTTCTTCCCAGGATTCCGATTCGATATCCGGTTCGATGAACTGATCGTACGAACCATCGGAACGATAAAATGGCTTAACGACTTTTTTCTTCTTGTCTTCACGTTTTGTCACGCGAGATCCCTCCCTACATCTAGAAAGTTACTGACGAGAATCAAAATACGGTGAAAAACTACCTTCCACTTCTTCATACGGATCAACATACGACTTTCGACTGGTTTTCGTCTGGCGCAATTGATTGATTTGTACCCCTAATTTAGCGGTTTCTGACGATAATTTCAAGTCGATTTTTTGACTGTCGGCGACAAGTTCTTGAATGACGGCCTGATTGGCACCGGCGAGTAAATTCGAGTGAGCAGCAATAAACGCTTCCCGTTCATTCAACAGGTTTTGAATCTTCAGCAACCACTCGTCGTAGACTTCTTCGTCCGGTGTCTGCTCAAGCAACTCCATCAGATGTTTTGTCTTCAGACGAAGGGGATCGAGCGGACTCATCGTTGACGCGCGAGTTTCATCGCTTCTTTCCACGTTTCACGAAATTCTTCCGCAAAACCAAGTACTTCGTCAATCGCTACGACATCATTTTGGACATTGGCATCAATGAGACGGCTTTGCATATAGTCGTAAAGACTATTTAAGTCTTTTGACAAAGCAATCGATTGATTTAGTGTCAATTGTAATTCCATAATGATCGCCTGCGCTTTTTGAATGTTCGTATTTTTTTCTTGGATTAAGCCATTTTCGATATCACGTTTCGCAAGCATCGTGAACTTGATTAATCCTTCATAGAGCATCAGTGTCAAATCCTGTGGTAGAGCGGTTGTGACCGAGTTCGTTTGATACGTAGCGTATGGATTCATAGCTGATCCTCCTTATCCTTGAGTAAGATAGTTCGAGAGCGTTGCCGATTGACTATTCGCCTGGCTCATGGCTTTTTCCATCGCTGCGAATCGGCGATAGTAACTGTCTTCTTTTGTTTTCAACTTATCTTCCCATGTCAACATGCTCTTATCGAGATCAGCAAGTGATTTCCCGAGACGATACGTCGTTGCGACGGCACCATCGAGTCCAGCGACTTTTGAAATTTTATCGCGCATCGTCGTCGCAAATCCTTGAATTTGACGAACAAAACCGTCAAGACCACCGGGATTTTTTGTAATCGTTCCGTCCGGATTTGTTACTGGTGGAGGAGCATCAACAGTAAATAGTTTATAGACACCTTCCGGCTGTTCTTCAAGCATCTTCTTCAGTTTCGTTTCATCGATTTTTAATTTCCCGCCGTCACGAAAATCACTGGTTGACGTGATTCCGATTTGGGACATGTATTTCAATTGACTCGTCTCTGTACCAGAAGTATAGGAGTAACCTGTGTCAATTTCTGACGAAAGAGCACTTCTAAATGATGCCATGCCATCTCGTAAATAACTATCATTTTTAAGAACACCACTAATGGCTTTCTCTTCCCACTTCTTGACTTCATCTTCACTCAAATCTTTTCGTTGCGCATCCGTCAAAGGTTGAAAATCACGATACTTTTCTTCCCGGACTTTTTTGTTCATTTTATCAATCATCTCGTTATACTTATCGACGAATTTTTTAATCGAATCAAAATTTGCCTGCGTATCAAGTTTCGTATTAAGCGTTACTGGTGTTGTCGACGTTCCTGCCAAAGTAATCGTCAGACCATTCTGTGTAAACGTGTTCGTCTTTTGCTCAAGCAGTGTTCCACCAATGCTGTAGACAGCGTTTTGACCTTCAACTGCTTTTTTAACTGGTTCGGTCGTACTATCAAATACACTTTGATTTTTATCCATCCAAATAATTTCGTTACTCGCTGCAAGCTTTCCGGTATTTTGGCGTGTCAAAACTAGTTTTCCTGTGATGTCATTAAAGACCGCACTCAAACCAAGTGATTTATCACTGTTGATTTTTGAAACTAAATCACCAATGGTTGACGTTCCGTCAAAGTTCATGATCACTGCTGTACCTAACGTTCCATCTGCTTGATAAGTATTTAATTCAAGCTCCATCTTTCCTAATCCATCTTTAGCAACAAGACCACTAACATTCAATTTTGTATCACTTGTTATGTTGTTTGTTATAGAAGCATTTCGAGAAAGGACAAGTGACGAAGATGATGCCAAATTAGTAATTTTATCAATCGTGACACTTCCAGTCGTTGATGTCGAACCTGCTGTTACAGTAACTTTAGAAGAGTCTGAACTTGCTGCTGTCTTCGCTGTATAGTTTTTCGATAGCAACATATCACTCGCAGCCGTTCGTAAATCAAGTAACCCCCGGTTCATTTCTCGATAAGCATCGCGTTGCCATGTCAAAGTCTGTTTCTTTTGAGATAAACGATCAACTGGAGCTCGTTCTGCTTGCATCAATTGTTTGATCATCGTTTCTGTATCAATTCCACTCGCTAAACCACTTAGACGTATTCCTGCCATCCAATCAGTCCCTTCCTTATAAATTAAATTCGTTTATCAATCAGTTGATTAAATTCCATAAAAGCCGCAAAAAAATCGAGTTCTTTTTTGCTCGGTATTTCTTGCACAACATTATCGTTCGTATCGACGACTTGAATATAATATTCATTTAATTTTTCATGTTTGACGAATTTTAAACCCGTTCGTTGTGTTTCAAGCTGGACATTCGCTTTTTCGATTGCTGTTTCAAGCTTCGTAATATGTTGGGGTGTTGGCAAGATGACAATCCCGTCTTGCGCTAACTCTTCCTGATTGGCCTCGACAAAGACATTTTGTGTCGCCTCATAAGGCAAGACATTTTGAGGCAGGTGAAGCCGGATTTCCGTATGAATGGAATTCATGGACAAACACTCCTTTTTCTTCTCTATGTAGTATATCGGTTTAATCACTCAATTCTTTATATGATTTGATTTATAAAACCTTTCACTTCGTATTATTTGATTTACAAACACTCTAAGTAAATAAAAAGATCAAAAAAAGCCATGGAACGAGTCCATGACCTTTAAGTAAGCTATACGACCAATTACGATTAACGGAGTAATTGGAGAACGCCTTGCGGCTGTTGGTTCGCTTGCTACGCGCATTAACTTTCGCTAATGATAAGACTATATCTTCATCCTAGTCATCACTAGGAGCTGGGCGCTTCCCCCGCCGTTTACGGAGTACGGATTTCATAACCATCGGAAGTCTCCATTAGGTCGTCTATCCTAGTCGTTGAACCTTCACCAAGGTTTCCCTACAGGTGCTTGGCTGCTGATTGTCCAATCCTTGACGTTTTTCAGAACGGTCACGCTCGCCGTTTCCAGCCACGTTGTCGTACATCAAGGCTCTTAGGAGTTCCAGCAATTCACCCAGTCATGCTCTGATCAGTTACCCGATCAGACGCCCTGTGGAATCAAATTACCGAAGGAGTTGAAGAACGCCCTGGGGTGTTTGATTCGATTGAGCCAACATTGCTTGTGCAGCTTGTGCAAGAATTGAGTTCTTTGTTTGGTTCATCATTTCTTTTGCCATGTCAACGTCACGAACACGTGATTCAGCCGCTGTTAGGTTTTCAGAAGAAGTTTTAAGGTTGTTGATTGTGTGATCGAGACGGTTTTGGTAAGCACCGAGTTTCGAACGTTCTTTAGATACTTCAGTGATAGCACCTTCGATGTTTGTTACTGAAGCTTTAGCTGTTGCGTGAGTCGAAACATCTACACGTCCTGCAGTTGCGAGGTTTAATACGCCGTCTGTTTTCATGTTACGGATGTTCAAGCTCAAGTTTTGGTCTTCGTTAGCACCGATTTGGAATGTAACTGCTCCAGGATCTACAACAACGTTACCAATTGCGGCATCTGCAGTGTAACCAGCATTTGTTTTGATCGAGATACCGAACTCTGAGAAGTTCAAGTCTTGAGCGCCAGCAGCGTTGCTGATTGTTTGCGTTTTAGATCCGAATGTCATTGTCAATTCGCCAGCAGCAGCAGTAATCGCATATGTTCCAGCAACGGCACCATTAGTAGAAGCACCTGCTACACCTGTAACAGCAAGAACTGTAGTCGTCCCAGAATTTTGAGCAACAGATCCACCAAGTCCACCATTTAAAAGTGTCTGTTTGTTGAATTCTGTTGTTTCACCGATACGGTCGATTTCACTCTTTAATGCTGTTAATTCTTCTTGAATAGCGTCACGGTCTTGAGCAACGTTCGTATCGTTGGCTCCTTGAACTGCGAGTTCACGCATACGTTGAAGAATATCATGTGTTTCGTTAAGCGCACCCTCAGCTGTTTGAATCATAGAGATACCATCCTGTGCGTTACGTGAAGCTTGGTCAAGTCCACGCACCTGTGCGCGCATTTTTTCAGAAATCGCAAGACCCGCAGCATCGTCGCCTGCACGGTTGATGCGGAGACCTGAAGCGAGTTTCTCCATTGATTTACTTTGTGCACCAGATGCTGCAGAAAGTTTGTTGTGTGTGTTAAGAGCTGTAATGTTGTGATTGATAATCATTTTAAGTTTCCCTCCATAGGAATAATTTTTTTGTCTCTTTGAAGATCCGTCTTCGCCGAGATGCGCCCCCTGGCCGGCCCAAGAGTAGCGCGGTGGTTGTAGTCGATGACTGCTTCCACTCTATATATCGACGTCGGATCAAAATGTTTAACAGTTTCTCTCAAAAAAATTAAAAATTCTTGAAAAGAAAACTCGCAGACGGAATTTTCGTCTGCGAGTTTTCTTTTACAGACGCGTCGCGCCTGTCTCTTCCTGTAATTGTTCGGCGACCGCAACCAGTTCTTCCATTGCCCCATTAACTTCACCGAGTGATGCCGCTTGATGGCTTGATGCCTGCAACACCTGATCGGCGTGTTTCGATGCTTCTTCGACCATCGCGAGAATATTGGCTGTCGTCAAACCAACTTGATCGATTTCTTTATCCGACTTGATAACCAATTGATCGACCGATTGAACACGCGAATAGACACTTTCCGTTGACTGATGGATTTCTTCAAACGACGATCCCGCTTGTTCGACGAGTCCGACACCGGTCGCCACCTCTTTTTGGACGTCCGTCATCGCATTGGCTGTATCGTTGACGAGACGTTTAACACCGGAAATCAAATCGGTAATTTCTTTCGCTGATGTTGCTGTCTGTTCAGCTAATTTTTTAACTTCCGCTGCAACGACGGCAAATCCGCGACCAGCGTCGCCGGCACGTGCCGCTTCAATCGACGCATTGAGACTGAGTAAGTTCGTCTGCGCCGAGATATCACTGATCACATCGGTAATCCGTGAGATTTCACCGGTCATATCCGTCAGACGACCGTTCAGTGTCGCCGACTGTTCCATCTTACTTGAAATCATATGCATCGCTTCCACTGAATCTGTCGCAAGAGTTTTCCCATTCTCGGCTTCCGTTTGCATGACCGTCGCCGATTTTAAGGCTTCATTCATTTCTTTTGCGACTTCATCCATCGTCCGCTTGACGGCACCGAGGGCATCCATTGACAAGTACGCTTGATCGACGTTTTCGTTCATTTTCCCTGACAATTCTGCCATCGCCGTCCGGATGCTTTCGCCTGATGCATTTCCTTCATGAACAGCCGCCGCGATTTCCTGCGCTGACGCTGTTAATTTATCACTCGAGTTGCCCATTTGGGTTGCCTGTTTGCGAATATGTAACACCATGACTTCGAGTTCATGCATCAATTGATCGACTTCGTCGCCACGTTTCGCTTCTTCGAAATCGACGTTAAAGTTGCCGTTTGCGACTTCGCGTGCTGTTTCCGTCGCTTTTTCGATCGCTTTAATCGGCTGACGCAAAATCAACTGGATCAACGAGGAACCGATGATTGATAAAATCAAGCCAATTCCAGCACCAAGCCAAATCGACGGACCGTCGGCGACATCAAGTCCCCGATGTAGGAACAACGTCAGCTGTGCTGAAATCCCGCCTGTGATGACCGAAATCGCCAGTACCCAAACAAATAACCGCATTTTTAAATTCTTTCGTAATCTACTCATCTTCGAAACTCCCTTTCCTGTTTCAAATCTCATCACCTTTCTTATCGGCAACTTCTGAGAACGCTTTAACCATATTGACCTGATTTTGTAGTTCATGCTCCTCACGTTTTCGTCACATATGTAATAGACATAACAAAAAAACATCCAGTAAACGCCTCCTCTTCTATAGAAGAAGGGCGTTGACATAGATGTCTGATGGTTTTACTTTACTTACGGTCAATCTCAACATATTTATACGAAATATCCGTTCCGACATTGTGACGGGCAAGATTTTTGACTTCCGTATTTTGAAGGAACGCATTTTTCCGTTGGTAGACCGGTGAAATCGCTTGATCGTCGAGCAACATCGTTTCCGCTTCGCTCAACAAGGCGAGACGTTTGTCTTGATCGAGTTCGTTTTCCGCTTGTTTCAACAGTCCGTCATATTTCTTGTTCGAGTAGTCCATCATGTTAAACGGATTGCCTGTCATGAAGAGGTTCAAGTACGTTGTTGCATCTTGATAATCCGGAGCCCAGCTTGCAAGTGACAAGTCATAGTCCCCTCGGCCTTCACGTGCCAATCGTTCTTTTTTCGGCAATGACAACAGCTTAACATCGACGTTTTGTTGTTTCAGTGAACCTTGGATATACTCACCAATTTTTTTCGAGACGTCATCATCTTCAATGATCATCGTCAACTCAAGGTTTTGATCGGCGAGAACTTGTTTTGCTTGTGTTGCGTCAAAAGACGCTTCGATTTGACGGGTCTTGTCGTACTTCGGATCAAGCTCTTGCGGGACGATGTAATCAGCCGGCAATGATCCGTTCCCGAGCAATGTTTCCGTCAGTGCTTTTTTATCGTATGCGGCGTCGATTGCCTGACGGGTCTTCGGATCTTTAAGCGCATCCGTTTTTTGATTCATCCGGATGAAGAACATCCGTGAGTCGCTGAACGTGTTGTACTCTTTTTTGTTTTTATACGTGACGACGTTTTCCGAGTTGAGTGGTGCAACATCAAGTTCACCGGTTTCAAACAGATTGATTGCGAGCATCGGGTCTTTGATGATTTTAACGTCGACTTCGTCAATCTTGACGTTTTTCCGGTCCGCATAATCCGCATTTTTCGCGAGTGTGTACCCTTGTTCCGCCTGGTATTTCTTAAACGTGAACGGTCCGTTGTAGACGTTGGTCTGCGGATCCGTCCCGAACTTGTCGCCCTGTGCTTTCACGATATCTTCCCGGACCGGCATATACGTACCGAACGTCGTCATGCTGAGGAAATACGGTGTCGGACGTTTGAGTTCGATTTGTAACGTCTGATCGTCGATGACTTTTGTTTCTTTAACCGGTTCTAACAAGTAAGAGAACGGTGAGTTCGTTTCGATTACCCGCTCATAGGCATAACGGAAGTTTTCCGCTGTGACCGGCTTGCCATCCGACCATTTCGCATTCTGATCGAGCTTAAACGTGTAGACTTTTCCGTCTTCCGATACTGTATGCGACTTCGCTGCTGCCGGAACCAATTCGTTGTTCGCATCAAACCGGTAGAGTCCTTCGTAGATTTGGTTAAAGATGTTTGACGTGATGGCATCTGCCGGGTCGACCGACAAGAGATCATAACTTTCCATCGTGTGCAGAACTTTCTTTTCGTTTTCGTTGGGTGCTGCCTTTTCGGTTTCTGTCGTCGAGCATCCTGCGAGTAGGAACGCCGTGCTTGCCGCCGCGATCAATGTCTTTTTCATCAAAAATTCCCCCTAAAGATAATGTGCGTTGGATGATTCGGCGTTCCTTGACGTAAAACAAAAGACGCCCTCTATGCAATAGCAAAAGCTACTGCATAGAGGACGCCTGTATCCGCGCGGTGCCACCTCTAGTTGAGATTAAAAATCTCCTCTTGTCGCTGGTCCAACAACCAGCTAGCCCGGTAACGGGGGCAACCGTCCTGTCTACTGAATCGTTCAACAGGCTCTTAGCGGTCCATTCCCTGATCAGCTTACCGCGTCAGGCTCTCACCTTTCCTGACTCGCTTTGTCGGCAGTGTTGACGGTACTTACTCCGCGTCGTTGATTTGTTTGATATGGCTTAACTTGTTTTTTACTTTACACGGCTTGTTTTCTCCTGTCAACGAAAAAAGCTTAGAACGGATGATCCTCTTTCTGTTCCTGTTCTTTCCGGACCGGACGGGGACGGATCGGTTCAACGCGTTCCACATGTGTCCGCGTAATCATCCGGTTTCCGAATGCCGCATCCAGTAAGATCACGATTGCGGCTGCGATGTGCAACAGCATGCCAACGACCGGAATGACACCGACTGTCGACGCGACGATTCCGACGATGTTTCCTTTTGACACGCGACCGGCTCGTGCCGTCAAGACGACGACTACGATATGAAACGCGAGCATCAACCACAGTGCATTATATCCTGTCCCAATGACAATCAACCCGCCTAGCAACGGAATCCCAAGCATTGCCTCTAAACCACCTGATACCCACTTCAACGTCCGTAATGAATCCTGTCGACCGTCCATGACGTCGCCTCCTCTTTTTTTCCATATGCATAGTATACGACAAAACCCGGAGAAGGTTTCAGACTTCTTTTAGATGATGAACTTGTTTTTTTCTGTTTTTCCTTCACCAGTTTCCTAACAAAAAAGTTTCCGGTGTCCGGGCGCGACTCCTACGGGAAAAGGAAGGGCTCGTCCCTTCCGTCAGGAACAGGCAAGACCCGGTCGTCCGAAGAGGACGATCGCGGCTTGTGTTCCGCCCGAGGAAAGCGCGCCAACGGACGAACGGAAACTTGCTTTTTTTGTGTTCCAAAACCTATGATCTACCAAACAAAAAAAGCCCACTCACGTGGACTTCCTGTAAAACGATTATAATCCGAGCACGTGGAACTGGTAACCGCGCCCGACAACGAACCCGGCCTCTTTATAGAGATCAAGCGCTCGGGCATTATCTGTCTCGACATCCAGCTCAAGCTGCGTCCGACCGGTGCGGAACATCGCTTGGACCATCAGCTTCAACATTTTTTTACCGTATCCGTTACCTTGTGCTTCCGGACGAACCGCAAACGCATGAATGCTTGCTTGTGTCTCGGACGCAAGATACGCCCGAATAACACCGATCGGCTTACCGTTTGCGACACCGATGAACGTGATGCGATCCTCCGACTCGATCGCCTGATAAATCGACTCCGCTTCATCGGCTGTGTTACCAAATGATGAACCGAGTGTCTCGACGATGAACGGACGATCGTCCTTCGTTGCTTCCCGCAGTTCAAAATCCGGATCCGCTTTCAAGAACAACTGCGCCTTTTTTAGGACCATGTTGTATTCCGTCATCCGGTATTCAGCACCGAGTTGTCCTAAAACAGCTTGACCAGATTTACTTTCATCATCAATGACAAACGTAAACGCTTCGACGCCTTGCGGACGAGCCGCTTCTTTTGCCGCTTCAACAAGTGCTTTAAAGACACCCTGTTGCCGGTAATCGGGATCAACGAAAACGTTGACTTCCCATTCCGTCGGTAAGTACGCAAATGCTTGGAGATAGCCAATCAATTTCGTATCATCGTAAATCGCAAAATCATTTTGTCCGACCCAGTCCGCCGCGACTTTCAGTTCGATCCCGTCGTGGTCGTTGACACATTTCTCGAGTTGCAACACTTCTGTTGTTTGTTTAACTTCTGTTACTGTCCATTCCATTTCACTTCACCTCAACCTTTACTATATCGAACCAGCAAAAGAAGCACTAGCAAAAGCTGGTGCTCCTTGCAGTGAACTCATTTTAATTTGAATGTCTTCATCATCGTCGGAACGTCACGTGCGATGAGATCCGCGATCTTTTGTTTTCCGACTGCCCCTTGGACGGCTTCGGTCGGTTGGACGTAGTAATACGTTTTGTCGCCTTTTGTTCCGAGGTACGTCCCGAAACCGACTTGGTTCTCAAATTGGGTTTTTGTCAATTTTTTCGGTTCAAAGTTTAAGTTGACGAGCATTTGATCTTTGCCCTTTACTTTATAATAGAGCGAAAACGTTCCGCTACGTGTGACGGTACCGTATTTCGTCTTGACGGTTTTATTTTTGACGACATTCACCTTATCCTGTTTGATCGCTGTCTGTAAGGCTGCCGTCGTCTTGACGGAATAGCCGAAATCCTTATTTTGAATCGTTCCGTTTGTATATGTCACGTTACTGGCACCGAAAGCTGTCACTGGAAGTAAACATGCTCCGATTAATACCCCTGTCATTGCCACTCGTTTCATGCTAACTCCCCCTTAATGCTTCGATAGTAAATCATTTCCCTTTTGTGAAATAGGTAAACTCTATTCTTGAAAAAGATTTGACGGAATTGTCTAAATTTCTTACGATAGAACTAACGAAACGAAATGGGGTTAAACTGATGGCTGAACAAGAACAATTAACGCAAGAACAGCTCGATAATCTGCTCAAGAATTCGTTTGCGATGCAGGTGCCGATCCTCGAGAAGTTCATGAAAGATACACATGACCGCTACGCACTGGCGACGACATCGTTCAAACGCGACATGGATACGATGAAAGAGAGCGAATGGCACCAGTTCTTCGCCGGCAAATTATTGCCGCACTTCTTCCTCGAACACCTCGGCTTCGGCGCTTCGTTCCGCTTTAACGGACACGACAAGGAAGTGGACCTTCCGGAAAACGTTGTCCCGGTCCGTAATGATGCCGATGATCAAATCGCGAAAGTTGTCCTCGGTGTTGAAAAAGCGATGAAAGAGATGCACATCAAAAACCATAACCTCGTCGCGAAATTCTACCAGGAAACACTTGAACTGGCTTGCCAAATGGGCAGCCGTGTCGGCATGAGTGATGAATTTTATACACTCGTCAAACCAAGCCTCGTCCAAGCGAACGATTCTGAATAACCACAAGGACCCGCTCTTCACTCCAGTGAAACGCGGGTCTTTTTTTGCTCGGATTACTTAAACCGAATATAAAAGCACGCGCCGCCAAGCGTGCTGTCCCGGACGCCGTAGGTCAGTCCGTGACTGTCGAGAATCAAGCGGCTGATTGCAAGCCCGAGACCGTGTCCGGATCCTCCGGTCTGTTTGACATACAAGTCCCAAATCGTTGCCCGGTCGTCTTCTGCGACTCCGTTTCCGGCATCCTCGACCGTCAGTTCTTCCGGAGTCAGGCAGACCCGGACTTCACTTCCTGTCGGCGCCGCGACCTGCGCGTTCATCAGGAAGTTGACGAGCACCCGTTCAAACATCCGGCGATCAATCGCCAACCGGACAGGTTCCGTTTCGACGATTAAACGAAGACCGTCTTTGAGAAACGTCGACTGCAACCGGGTCGTCGTCTCGATAACCAGTTGATCGAGTACGACTTCTGTCCGGTCGACCGGCATCATGCCGCCGGCCAGTTTGGAGTAGACCAACGTTTCGTCAATCAATAAACCGAGCCGGTCGGTCTCCTCGATGATACTGTTCGTCACGTCCGGCAATTCATCGACCGGAATGACACCTGCTGCCAGTGCTTCCGTCTCATTGCGGATGATGGCAAGTGGTGTCCGTAAATCATGGGTGATGCCGGCGATAAACGATTTCTGCAACTTTTCTTTTTGAAGCAGTTGTTCCTGCATCTCGTCCACGGCTTGAATCAGTTCCCCGACTTCATCTTTTGGACGGAGCGGTAACGTGACCGTCTTCTGACCGTCGCCGATTTGTTTTGCGACGCCGCGCAAGTCAATGATCGGTCGGATGAATTGGCGTCCCATGTAGTAGGCAAGACCCGTTGCGAGCAGTAACGCGACGAACAAAGCGACACCAATCGCGAGATAGACACCGTCGAGTGCGCTGCTTGCGAGCGGTGCTTCGCGGATCGTCGTGATGACGGTGTCTCCGCTCGTCAACTGATACGTCAACAACCGGTTGCCTTGAACTTCAATGACATCTTTTCGTTTTAAATCGTCAAGAATCGGCAGTTCGACGACTTGCCGCCCCCGCCCGCCAATCCGTTCCGTCACTGCGTCCCGACTAATAAATCCTTGAATGTCCCGCGGTACCGGACGATTCTCCGTAAGTGCCTCTTTGATGATGTTTGCTTCCCGTACCAACTGACTGTACCGCTCATCTTCCGCAAAGCGATTGACGAGAAATGCCGTCAGACTAAAACTGAGTACCCCCATAATCAATAACGGGGCAACGACCGCCAGTAAAAACTTCCGCATCAATTTACTCATTCGATCGCCTCCAACCGGTATCCGACCCGGTGGACGGTCTTCAGCTGTTGCTTAACGATCGGCAGTTTATCACGCAACTGCTTGACATGTGTATCGACAGTCCGCGTATCACCACCGAACGTATAGCCCCAGACGTCATCGAGAATTTGATCGCGTGTCAGTGCTTCCCCAAGATGGTCCAAGAAATAGACCAGTAACTCAAATTCCATCTTCGTCAAATTAACGCTCTCCGTTCCATTTTGAACACGGCGTGCTTTTTCATCGATCGTCACGTCACCCAACTGTCGTCCGGCTGGCACACGTTGCTTCAACGCCCGCTCCAGTCGAATGATCAACTCCTTCAATACGACAGGTTTGACGAGATAGTCGTCCGCGCCAAGCTCCAGTCCAAACACCCGGTCGTCCGCTTCTCCGCGTGACGTCAACATAAAGACGACGGGTGCCGGGACCGTCGCTTTGATGGACGGGACAAGCGACCAGCCGTCGCCGTCCGGCAATCGGACATCGACCAGGACAGCGTCAAACGATTCGTTGGCGAGAGACCGTTTGGCGTCCGTAAGAGAAGCGGAAAGCGTTACGGTGTAATTATAATGCCGCAGAAAACGTTCCGTGACCTGCGCCAGTTTCAGTTCATCTTCAATTACTAAAATCTTCATCTTCATCCCTCCACTTGTAGTGTACTGCCTTTTTTGACCGGTTGACGTTTGTTTGCGATTTCCTTGCAACTTCCTCACAACTTCGTTCGAGATGCCCGCTAACATGAAGGGTGAAAGGAGTGATCACCCATGCAATTCAAAAAACAATGGATCACCGCATTGACCATCAGCGCCTTAACCGTCGGAGGTGCGTCTGCTTATGCTGCAACCAATGACAGCTCGACAGAAACGAAATCAGAACGCCCGCATTTTGAAGGGATGAAACGACTCGACTTGACGTTACTGCTCAAAAAATTGAATCTGACAGAAAAGCAGATGGATGCTGCCCGTGAAAAAGGCTTATCGATCGCAGACCTTGCCAAACAAAAAGGCATTACATTCAGTGAATATAAAAAGGCCGAACTGGACGCCGCAAAAGAACAGCTCGCTTCACTCGTCAAATCCGGTGACTTAACAAAGTCACAGGCAGCGGACATGTTAAAACACCATACGGAACGCTTCAGCGGTGTTTCAAACTACGCCGAACTGAAGGAACAGATGCCGAAAGGACACCACGGAGACAAAGGCGGCTTCTTTAACGAATCGTTGATCGCCGACGTCTTACAGGCACTTGGACTGAGCCAGAACAAGTTCAATGCGGCCAACCAATCACTTGCTGCGTATGCGAAAGCCCAATCCATCAAATTTGCTGACTACAAAAAAGCCTTGCTTGCGGCGCAGACAACGCAGCTCGATCAATTCGTCACGGACGGTAAGATGACGAAAAAACAAGCAACAGACATCAAAGCCCGTCTGACGGAAGAGTTCTCCGACGCCAACAGTTATGATGACTTACCGGATCGCGGTCAGCATGGACCCGGAAAACACGGCGGACCGGGACATGATGTCTTCGGCGATACGGCCTCTGCCATCCTCAAGCAACTGAATCTCGATGAAACGAAGTTCAAGGCAGCCGATCAATCATTACCGGAGTTTGCGGAAGCGAACAACGTGTCCTTCGCTGATTTTGAAAAAGCTGTCCTCGCAGAACAGACAAAATCGATTGATGCAAAAGTCAAAAATGGTACCATCACGAAAAAACAAGCGACGGCCATCAAAGAACGCATGCAGGAACGGGCCGATGCAGTTTCGAGCTACGATGACATCAAGCAAGATCCCCGCGGCGGACATGGTCCGGGACGTCATCACGACATGAACGATTCGGATCAAGCGGATCCGAATGCCAGTGACACATCTGTCGACTTAGCCATCTGACCGTGTATACATCCGGAAGAAAACGGCATCACCCTTCACACCAAGTGGAGCGTGGTGCCGTTTGTTTGTGCCCTTTGATCAGTGAATCGATGAAGACCATCTCCGAAGCGCGACTTCTGCTGTTCCTCTGTTTTCTTTTTCTTCTAAAAATGATTCGCTTTTTTTCGAAAAAAAGTCTATTCTTTGAACTTTAATTGAAATACCACTCGACTTATTCCGATAGTAGTAAAGAGAGTAAAAATTCGAGTGAGGAGATCTGTCTATGACTTTTTTCGAGACGATGCAACGACTCAGTCGTTCATCTACATCCCCTCTGTTGATCGGCGGGTTAGAACTGTCACATCCCGAGCGGGCAGAGCCTTTTTTTAAGCAAACAAAGGATGCTGTTTTTTTCTTCAATCACCTCGGTGAAATCATTTTTTTCAATGAATCGCTTCCGCAAATGCTTGGCTATTCGGAAGAAACATTATACAAACATTTTGCAGTTTTCAATCCACCTGAACAGGTTGAGGCCGTGACCGCCTTTTTCAATCGTGCCCTTGCCGGAGAAACCGTTCATTATACAGCACAAGGATTACATGCCGATCACCATCGGCTGACATTAAAAATCACGAATATGCCGATTGAACAAGACGGTCAGGTTATTGGGGTATACGGGATCGCACGCGATATCACACGCGAAAAACAACTGGAAGATGACGTCCAAAAAATTCAATCCAAACTCGAACTGACGGAACAAATTCCGGAACTGGTCGTATTCCAGTATGATGCGTTAACACGGAAAGTTGACTATTCCGCGTCTTTGGTTAACTACTTAGGTCTTCCAAAAATGGAGTTGACGCAACTCTCAAACGAACAGTTGAAAGGACGGATCCATCCACGTGACTTTGATCCTTTGCGCTTTCAAATGATCCGGCTGGTGGACGGAGAAATTGATTCGTTTGAACAAGAAGTGTCAATCTTGAATTTCAAACAACAGTATCAGCTTTTACGTTTAAAAGCGTTACGTCGTCACGACAATAAAAATCAGATTTCCATCATCCTATATGATTTATCAGAGGTCAGCGAAGCCCGGAGGCAGCTGAAGCTCGAACGCGAACAAACGAAAGAAATTTATGAAGCATTAGAGGCGGCAATTTCGCAAATTGATTTATCAAGCGGACGGCTGCTGTTTCACTCCAAGGGATTCTTTCAGATTTTCGAAGAATTACCGGAGGATTTGATTTTGAGCCTGGACTGGCTGTGCGAACGACTGGATCCACGTGATGCACCAGCGATGAAACAATTCATTCAACAGCTGACGTCCGGGAAATCCGGAACGATCCAATATCGGTTGCTGTTTTCGGATGGACGCTGCAAGTGGATTGAGGATCAACAAATTCCCGTTTTTAATCTCGATGGATCGATTGCCTACACGAACAGCATCATGCACGATATCACGCTCCAAAAAGAGTACGAGGAACGGTTACAGCAACTGGCGATGCATGATTCCATTACCGGTTTGCCGAACCGACTTTCGTTGAACGAGACGATCACGGATTGGATCAAAAAAAATGAAGCTTTTTCGATTTTAACGATTTCCTTTAACCGGATTTCCGACATCAACAATGCGTTCGGCCATGCCTCAGGTGATCAATGGATTCAAGCGACAAGCGCGTTGCTCTATACGACGAAACCGGACGAGGTCTTTTTTGGTCATCTCGGTGGGGATGAATACGCCATGTTGATCCCGTCCAGTTACAAGGAAGATGCCACCTCTTGCGCCGAGGTGTTACTGTCCTTATCTGCCGAACCGATTTTAATCGAACCGTATGCCTTGTTTGCACGGGTCTCGATTGGTATCAGCCGGTTCCCGGATGACAGTGACGATCCTGTCGAACTGATGAAGCATTCCTATACGGCATTGCGGCGTTCACGGCGGGAGAATCACAGTACCGTGCATCATTACGCCTCCAATCTCGATATCGACTATTACCGCCGTTATCGACTGGAACAGGATTTACATTATGCCATCGAACGCGATGAATTATTTTTAGAGTATCAACCGAAAGTCGACAGTTGGACGGGAAAAATCATCGGTCTCGAAGCCTTGATCCGGTGGCAACATCCCGAATGGGGACGCATTCCCCCAAATGATTTCATTCCACTTGCGGAAGAAAGTGCACTTCATATCGCGATCGGGGACTGGGTCGTCGAGACAGCGTGTAAAACGATGAAACAGTGGGCACGATCCGGCGCAGCGATTGTGCCGATCTCAGTGAATGTCTCCCCGAAGCGATTCTTAATTCCGGGATTTGAATATCAAATCGAACACATCCTGACAAAATATAATTTATCCCCCCAACTGCTGGAGCTTGAAATCACGGAAGCCGCCTTGATCATGGACGATCCGAACATTAGCCGGACACTGGAATATGTGAGTCAGATCGGAGTGCGGATTGCTCTTGATGATTTTGGAAAAGGGTATTCTTCCATGGTTTATCTGCAACGGTACCCGATCCACGTTGTCAAAATCGATCGTCAATTTGCAACACATATCGCGGAGGATGCAAAAGCGCAAGCCATCGTCAAAAGTATTTTGTATATGGCAAAAGAATTTAATTTAGCGGTCATCGCTGAAGGAATCGAAACACTCCGTCAGCTTGAGACTTTCCGGGCGCTCAATTGTCCTAATATCCAAGGCTATTTGTTCAGTAAGCCGGTCTCAGCCGACGTGATGGGCAGTTTTTTGTTACGTGAAGTACTGTACCCGATTGAGATCTGCTCACTTGCAGCCGACAGTATTCCAAGCTTTTCGGTTCAAGGAAAAATCAAGATGTTGAAACACCATGATCAGACGTTTGAACTTGGTTTTTCAGATATTAAAGCGCACCGGACCAGTACCCGCTTGCTTTATTTCACGACGGATACCTCACTTCCCTTACAGACAGCGACGTTTGAAGTCCGTCTTTTTGAAGGAATTCAACTCGTCTCTTGTACCATTACCCTTACAGCAATGGAGCACGGACAATATATCGGAGAGTACACAACAGCACAGGAAGCTGAACTCGTCTTACGTTTTTTCCAGTCATTACGCTATAATGGCTGAATCCGGCACTAAGGTCGTTATCGCGCGCCTTAGTGCTTTTTTGTTATAGTAATAAAAAAGCACTAAAAAGGAGGAGTTCGATGCCTGCGACTGAACAGGTCAAACGCCACCGCCGTTCAACCAAATGGCAACTGGTGCGCCGCCTGTTGTTATTGACGATCGGAGCGGTTATTTTTGCGATCGGACTGAAAGGATTTCTTGTTCCGAACAGCATCATCGATGGCGGGATCGTCGGGATTTCGATCATCGGTTCGAAACTGACGGATTCGACACTCGCCCTTTGGTTGTTCTTCCTCAATATTCCGTTCATTTTTTTCGGATATAAACAGATCGGGAAAACCTTCGCCTTATCCACACTGTACGCCATCACCGTCATGGCAATCGCCACCAAGTTACTCGAAGACATCGGTCCGATGACGCGGGTCGATTTGCTTGCGACAGTCTTTGGAGGATTGATCCTCGGAATCGGTGTCGGAATTGTCATCCGGGCCAGTGGTTCGCTCGATGGAACGGAAATCCTAGCCGTCTCGTTCAGCCGGTCGACTCCCTTCTCGGTCGGTGAAATTGTCATGTTCTTTAACGTCTTCATTTTAGGTGCCGCCGGTTTCGTCTTCGGTTGGGACCGGGCCATGTATTCGTTGATTACTTACTTCATCGCCTTTAAGACGATTGACGTCGTCATTGACGGGCTTGATCAATCAAAAAGTGTTTGGATTATTTCTGAAAATCATGAGGAAATTGGTCTTGCCATCATGGACCGGCTTGGTCGGACGATGACGTACTTAAACGGAGAAGGCGCTTTTTCCGGAGACGACAAAAAAATTATTTTTTGTGTCATCAGTCGATTGGAAGAAACGAAACTGAAGGAAATCGTCCGTGATTTTGACGAAGGAGCCTTCATCGCCATCGGAAACATTCACGATGTCCACGGCGGACGATTCAAGAAAAAAGATATTCACTAACGTTGCTCCAGAAAGGATGGATGGTCGTGTCGTTGCTGAAGAAACACCGGAAGAAACTCATTGCCGGACTGATCGTCTTGTTTGTTTTAGTATTAATTGCAATTGTCGGAATCTCGGCTTATGTCGGCTCATCCCTGACGCAACCCGAACGGGAACCGTTGACGACTAATCCGAAAAAGGCAGAAAATCTGGCATACGAAAATGTATCCTTCCGCTCGTATAAAGATCGGACCCGCCTGTCCGGCTGGTGGATTCCAAGTGAAGATGCCAAACTGACCATCGTCTTCGCTCATGGGTACGGTAAAAACCGGGAACAAACGGATGTCCCGATTCTGCCATTATTCAAGAAGTTTCATCAAGCCGGCTACAACGTGTTGACGTTTGATTTCCGGGGTTCCGGTGAGTCGGAAGGCGACCGTGTCACGGTCGGTGCGAACGAACAGGATGATTTATTAACGGCTGTCAATTATGCCAAGTCACGTGCCTCAGAACCGGTTGTCCTGTATGGCATCTCGATGGGTGCGGCTACTTCTCTCGTCACAGCACCAAAAGCAGATGTCGCCGGTGTCATCGCCGACAGTCCGTTCAGTGATCTCAAAAACTATCTCGAGACGAATCTGCCGGTTTGGAGCGGACTGCCCAACTTCCCATTCACCCCGGTCATCTTACAGGTGACACCCCCTTTGACCGGACTGAATCCGGAACGGGTTCAACCGATTGAAGCGATTCGCCGGATTGATTATCCGATCCTGATGATTCATGGAAAAGATGACGACGCCATTCCAGTGACGGAAAGCATGCGATTGCAAAAATCAGCGCCGCGGTCTGAGTTGTATGTGACGGAAAACGACGGACACGTCCAGTCCTATAAACACGATCGTCAAGCGTACGAAGAAAAAGTTCTGTCCTACCTCGAAGATATTCGATAACGACAAAAAGGGAGACCCTGTTCTGCGTGAACGTGGTCTCCCTTTTGATATACTTATCGTTTTAAGACGGCACTGCCGACAATCTTCAAGACTTCCGGACGACTGAGTTTTTCTTTTCCACGGGCGAGCGCATCGAGCGTCCCGTGCGCAAGGGCGAGTGGAATTTTACAAAACTCATAAATCGTCGTCTGTTTTGGAATCGACGCGAGGTAGGCGTCCGCTTCCGCCAAGTTGTCGCGCGCATAGTCAAACATCGTTTCCGTCGTCCAACCCGGTGGGAAATAACCGACACCCCGTTCGGCGTCTTCCTGTTGGTTCCGTAAGATGTTGACAGCTTGCAAGCCCCGTCCGAAGCCGATTGCCTGTTGTTTATCGGTGACGATCCCCGCTTTCCAGTACCAAATATCCGATAACATGACGCCGACGAGTCCTGCGACATAATACGTGTATTCGTCAAGATCCGCGGCCGTCTTGACCGTCCAGTCACGCTCCGCCCAGACTGCCATGCCTTCCGCCATCTCAGCTGTCGACTCCAGTACTTTCGACCGGATTCCTTCCGGACAATAGGCGATCCATTCTGAAAGACGAAGCGTCACTTCCGGCAACTGGTCCGCATACGGTGCAATCAACGCCCGATACGTCTCGTCCGAGAACGTTCCCCGCATCAATAATGCCGTTTCCCGCAACAGTGTGGTCTTGACGTCTGTCGGAAGTTCTTCATGGTCTTCAATCTCATCGATTGCACGCATACATAGATAGGCGGCTCCTACAGCCTCCTGTAATTCCTGTGACAGACGGCTGATCGGTATATAAAAGGTCCGGCTCGTCGCTTTTAATACACGATTGGCGTCTTTCTTCAGCTGCTTCGTCTCATTCATCCCATTACACTCCCTCTTTAGTCAAAAAGGTTTCTTTTCTCTACATTACTATACACGATTCAAAAGAAATGAGCATTTTTTTCGTTAATGAAAAAAACTTCTTCTGCCAAAAAAATCAGCAAAAGAAGCGTAAATTATGTATCCATCCGTTGCTTTAACAATTGCGTCATCAAGCTCGTACTTTGCGAGGCTTCCGCATTTTCGTCTTGAATGGCCAGATAAATTTCTTTCCGGTGGATATCGATTTGCCGGGGCGCATTGATACCAAGCTTGACTTGATCGCCTTCAATCGCAAGAATCGTCAATTCGATATCGTCACCAATTTGAATCGCTTCTCCCGTTTTACGTTTTAAAACAAGCATCAGCGGCCACCTACTTCTGTCAAACTGCCGATCACCCGTCGGTTCGCATACGTTTCATCGAGGATGATCTGTTTCGCTTGACGGCGTTTCGTCTCCATGACGAACGGTGCCCGCAGGTTCGTCGTCGATTCCTGGAACGGTTCACGCAAGGTGACCGTCGTATAGACCGCGACTTGTGCCGTTTCTTGAATCCCCAGTTGTTCTTTCGCTGACTCCGGTAGCTCAAAGACATAGTCCGGATCAATCCAAAACGGATTCGTCACGACGAATGCACATTCCGACTGGTCAATCGATTGAAACGACCAAAACGGAATATTGTCTCCAAACGGTAATAACACAAAACGACGCGCATCCGGAAAACCGGGTACTTCCGAAGCAAAGGTAATGACTTCACTTTCATCGATTTGAATCGTGCCGAAAAAATCAGTTTCGATTTGCATAAGATTATCCTTCCCCATCGAATATGCCGCCGACCGGCCACATATCCAGTTGATTTTGTTCCCGTAGATAAATCTCGACCGTCCCCTCTGTTACGTTTAACTCGGGTCGGTTGACTTGAACCTCAATCCGTGGCTTTTCAGCCGTATAATGAATCTGGACTTCTGCCGGCGTATAGTTGATTTTGACACGATCAAGACTCCGGGGAGAGAAACCAAGCGTCGTGACTTCTGCCGGCGGAGTATCCCGTGACTTCGCAATACGGGCTACCACGCTTCCCCCTTGTTCGATTCGCATCATTTGGTCGCCTTCTGCCGCGATTCGTCCTGTCCCTTGTCGTCCCATCTGTTGTCCGTATTCCGCATAACGCTGAACGGATTCGAATGCCGGAATTTTCCCCATTTCAATCCAGGCTTGCGACGAGTCGATTTCAAGACGCGCCGCAACCGTTTCAATCGACAAATCCCCTTTAGGCTGCTCGATCGATAACGTCGCCGGCCGTTGTGTTTGTTCGAGCGTCGGCCGCGTAATGTTCATGCCGATTTTCGCGGTCGTTTGGCGCATCTCAAGATGTGGCAGATTCATGAACCGTCACCCCTTAACGTAAGAAATCAAGCAAGGACGGCTGAATGATGCGTGCTCCTGCACTGAGTGCCGCCCGGTGCAATGTTTCGTGCGATTTCAGTTCCATGATGACTTGTTCCGTCTCGATGTCTTCATTATCAGACATAATCGTTTTTGCAATGATTTCTTGATCTTCAAGACGGGAAGCGTTCAGTTCAAGCCGATTGACCCGGGCGCCAAGATCAGCACGCGTTTCGACCGTCTTATTGATCATACTGTTCAAGTCGGTGATCATACCGGATAACGTCGAGCCGTTATTCGTACTGCTGCCCGCTGTACCGTCAGCCTTTTTACCGCCCAGTTCATTAAATAATTTTTTCAGCGTCTCGAATGTTTCTTTGCCGAATACCCCGCCTGTCGTACCGTCTGTCGGTGTGACATTTACTTGCACACGGATACCGGAAGAGACTTCGTACTCGATTTTTCCGTTCTGCGGTGTCGCACCACTCGTAAAGATACTGTCTACTGTCGCCACACCGGCTGTGTCCTTCAAAAAATCTTTCAGTTTCGTCATATCCACGAAAGGCTGGTCCGTTTTGGTCCCGTTAAAAATCTGCTTTTCATTGTATTTCGTGTTGGCCAGCGTTCCGATATGCTCAATCAATTGACCGACCTCGCTTTGAATCGCTTTCCGCTGCGTTGCGTCATACGTATCGTTTGCCGCTTGCGTCGTCAATTCCGTAATCCGGCGCATCGCGGACGTTACTTCGTCTAACGCCGAATCCGTCAAATCCATCCAGCCTGTTGCTTCATCGACATTTTTTTTGAACTGATCGACTTCCCGGACTTCCGTCCGGTACCGGATGCCCTGCATCGCAACGACAGGATCTTCCGACGGCTTTTGAATCTTTTTCCCACTGATCAACTGTTCTTGTAACGTACTCAATTTTTGATAACTCGACGAAAGATGTCCAATATTCGTTTTCGTCAACATCGTTTGTGTCACCCGCATCTTCTTGTTCCTCCTTTCGTTTTATCGACCGACTAGTCCCATACCATTGATGATTTTATCAAGCATCTCATCGACCGTCGTAATGTTCCGTGCTGCGGCATTGTAGGCATGTTGATATTGAATCATCATCGTCATCTCTTCATCGAGTGAAACCGCTGAAACGGACATCCGTCGCTGATCGGCATTTTCCATCAGGACGCTGGCATTTTTCCCGAGATCGATTGTCTGACTCGTCGAAACGCCCATATCCCCGATGATCGATTGATAAAATGAACCGATCGTTGCACCTAAATTAGAAATACTCTTCGTTTTAATATCAGCTAAAATCAGCGCTCCTGAACTGTCTCCGATATTTCCATCCTGTGAAGACGCGATGTTCGATAAACTATTCCAAATTTCGCTACCGACGGAAATCGTCTTCGCTGAAATCGGCTTGGCTGAATCAGACGAGACAAAAAAGTCTTTTGTTCCCTGGGCGGTTACTGTTGCACCACTCGCATCTTTTGTCACCGTTTTGTTTTTGCTGTGTGCGTCGTTAAACGCTGAAGCAAACTCGGTTGCCATCTTATCTAGATACCCCATCATCTTCGGATACTCGCCTGATACGGTAGTTGCGCCATCGTTTTGATATCCGTACATCTGCATCAATCCCCAGAGCTTTCCGTTCGCAAAACCGGACGTTTGTGTGAACTTCACATCACCTGTTGTCGTTTTGTATCCCGTGTAGGCTCCTGTCACAGTATCTGTCGTGAATTCCAATGATTTGGCTTTTGTATCTGTCATCTCAACAGCTTTTAAACTCGTTCCATTAGGAATGATGATGTTGATGTTAATTCGCCCTTCCGCAATCCGTGAAGCATTGCCCATCTGTCCGGATGTAATGGCATTTGTATCGATCGACACTTTTTCAAAATCGACATACGTCGATAACTCGTCAAAGTAACGGTCCCGCTCGTCATATAAGTCGTTTGGCAAAACGCCAATCGGTTCGATTTCATGAATTTGCGTGTTTACGTTATAGATTTTTTGAAGCAGGTCATTGACCTTTTTCACCGATACATCCAATTCATTTTTTAAATCTCCCTGTACTTTCGATAACGAAGTCGCCAGGTAATTAAATGTTTTGGAAACCGTATCCGCTTGCTGACGCACGACACTTCGTGCACCTGAATCTTGCGGATTTTTTGAAAGACCCTGCAACGATGCCCAAAACGTATCCAGTGTTTTGGCAAGACCGGTATCGGACGGTTCGTTGATGATGTCTTCCATCCGTCCAAATGCCGTTGCTTTTGACGAATAATACGCTAACTTCGTCGATTCATCCCGGTACTGTTTATCGACCATTAAATCGCGCAGCCGTTCGACAAGTTCTCCCCGGACACCTGTTCCGAATTGAACGTTTTTCCCGCCGCCGAGTGACACCGACAGCTGCTCTGTCGACGCTTGAACAAGCCGTTGTCTTGAGAAGCCGGCCGTCCCCGCATTCGATACGTTGTTTCCCGTTGCCTGAAGCGCCCATTGACTCGTTGTCAATGCACGACGCCCTGTTTCAAGTCCCATGAATGTAGATCCCATGTCTTTACCTCCTTATGCGTTTCGATTAAAGTGAGCCCGGTCCAGTGCCGATTGACCGTAGGTGAAGTCGTCTGCTTCCGGTATAAGTAATTGAAGATGCCAGTTTAAGTAATCCAGCGACTGTGTTAATAATTCTGCATTCAAGTCATTGGCTTTTTTTAATTGCCCCATCGTTTCAAGGAGACGACGCATCGATGTCACATCTTCCGGATGAGCCTGAAGCCATTCCGACATCGTCACCTCTCCCATGTGCGCCATCCGCTGTTCTTCCAGCTGTACGATCTTTTTTAAGTAGACCGCTTCTTCCTTGACGATTTGTGAGAGGCGCGGCATATCATTTTGAATCAAAATCTGCTTTTTTTCATGTGCCAGCTTCAACAAGGTCTTATGTTCCGTTGTCAGTTGATCGATGAGTTCCATCTGCTGTCTCCTCCTTGTCTCTTATGTATGTTCATATAAAAAGCGACCCGCGCATCCGTGCCCCGAGTCGCCTCTCCTGTTTAAGTCGTTTTACTTCTTATAAGTTTAAGAAACGTTCAGCGATTTTTTTCGCGTCTGGTTTATACGTTCCATCTTGAATTGCTTGGCGAAGGGATTCCACCTTCTCTGCCCGGGAAGAAGTCGTCTCGCTGTAACGCATCCGTGCTTCACTTGAGATCGTCACTTCATCCGGTCGATTCGTGCGTGTTGGTTCTGTTCCTTCTACTTTTTGATTTCTTTCGTACGTTTTGGGCATATTCACCCACTTCGAAGAATCAATTCGCATGTGAACACCTGCTTTCTAGACTACAAGATTCTTAATTCAAGTTCGATACGTTCTCGGTTTCGAAGGGTTAGCAGAATCTAGCATCGCTTGGGCGAGGTCACGTCGCAATGTATCACGACATTCGGCACAAATCGTGCCATCACGGGAGGGCTTCCCGCAACTCTCACACATGATCTCCATCTGAGAAATCTCAGAAATCAACAATCGCCCTTCTTTGATGTATCGTAAGACGTTTTCTTTCTTCACTCCGATAGCCTTCTCAACGTCAACAGGTGAGGTTCGGACTTTTCGCCGCTCTCGCAGGAACTCACGTACCTTCTCAAAATCAGTATGATCTTTTTTGATACAATCGATACACAAATCAGAAGATTGACGAATAAATAATTTCCTACAAGCTGTACAGTTTACTACATCCATTTCCTTCACCTCATATGGAGTATCGGCAGGAGTGAAGGATTTTTAAATACTTCGAAATAAAGTTACCGCAGAAATTTCTTTTGCTCCGGCTTCACGCAGCCGAAAAGCCGCTTGATGCAAGGTGATTCCCGTCGTGTACACATCATCGACGAGCAGGATCGTTTTACCGGAAACCGATTGTGTGACAGAAAACGGATTCGGTCGTTCGTATCGTTGTTGTCTTGATAAGTGACTGAGCGCTGTACCTTCTGTTCGCTCCAAAGCGAGTTTGACTGTTCCGCGCATCATTCGGGCAATCGATTCTGCCTGATTGAAACGGCGTTCAGACAACCGCTCTGGACTGATCGGAATCGGAACAATCCAGTCCTGTTTGACTTTTACCTTCTTCAGCTCCGTTTTAAACACATTCAGCAAGAATGTATCCCCGAGAAACTTATACTGTTTCATAAAGGCTTTTGCCTGCGGATGATACAAGTACAATGGATGTGTCACGAGGTGTTGCCCTTGATTCCGCCACTCTTGACAGTCCGCACACAGCCGTAGTCCGGGCTTTCCGCAATCCGTGCATTCCCCTTTTTTCACAAATTCTATTTTACAGGTTGGACACAGCATTTGCCTAGCCCATACGTTCGACAATGTCCAGTTCGGTAAAAAAAATTGTCCGCACAATAAGCAAGTCATGGACATCCCTCCCGGTTCGCCCGCTTGATTTGATCGATTGCCTGATACATCGCATCGGAGCGGTCGTTCGCAAAAAAGACGACGTCTCCGGTCGGAAAGTCAGCACTCCGCCCGACACGTCCGCTGATTTGGACTAACGCCGCGTCACTGAATGAACGGTCGGCGTCAAGAATCGCTACTTGGACATCGACCAAAGTCACGCCCCGCTCCAAAATCGTCGTCGTCAACAAAATTCCGGTCGTCGTTCGAAAGTGTGCCACCTTCGCGACCCGGTCCGGATCAGCCGCATGAACCGTCCCACTCTCCAGTTGATGCTCACGTAAATAAGCTTGCCAAACGTCCAACATCGAAACTTCCGGAACAAAAATAAGCCGCGGTTTCCCGGAGTGGATCTGCAGCCATGTCACAACGTCTGCTTTCATATAAGGGAGGTGTAAACGCGGTACCGGCAACGGAACTCCATGATAACGGCGCATCAAACGGACGGTCGGCAGGCGTCGATCCCAAAAGGACGGTGTTGCGCTGAGTAAGATCAACGAGGATTCGGAGGACGAGGCTTGTCGGACATACCGGTGTAACGTCCGGTCCGACCGGTAAGGAAAGGCATCAACCTCATCGATGAAGACGGCGTCGAAACACGCACGATAGTGAATCAATTGATGGGTCGTACTGATTGTAATATCCCCGAGCAGCAACCGGTCCGTCGAGCCGCCGAACAAAGAGACGATATTCGCGTGTTGAAACGCCTGCTTGAGATGTCCGGTCAGTTCACGAACGACGTCGGCACGGGGCGTCGCAATCAAGACCCGTTGATTCGTCTGCAACGCCCGCTCGATACCGGGAAACAACATCGGTGTTTTACCGGCACCGCACACAGCATGGACAAGCAAACGGTCCCGGCGGTCAATCGTGCGGACGATTGCGTCCGCAATCCGTTGCTGATCATTCGTCAATCGCAGTGCTGCATGTGCGTCCGGCTGAACGGCGTCGAGCGGACGCGGGTCCGTGACAAGACGGTCACACGTCCGGATTTTACCGAAGATCAAGCAGTGACGGCAGTAATAACACCGTTTCCCGCACGTACAAGGACCACGTGTCGGCAGTTTGCCGCACCGTTGACATCGCCACGTGACGGCCGGGCGGTACACCAACGGCTGATCCACCGTTGTCTCAAGTGAATAGTCTGGAATTAAACGTCCGCGTAAGTCCATCAAGCACTTCCTTTTCGTATGACTTACGTTGTGTTTCGTCATGCTTTCCTTCACTCCTGCCGGCAGTGGTTTCAGTTAATGTACCGGAACAACACAAAAAAAGGCACATCCCTTTTCAGGAATGCACCGGTTGTTTCTTGTATACCCCGCCGTTAACACAGGATTATGCTTCTTGATACCACGTGATGCCGATCGCACCCGGACCTAAGTGGGTTCCGATGACCGGTCCAAAGACACTCATCTCGATTCGAGCGGCCGGGAACCGTTCTTGCAGGACGGCAATTTCCGCTTCCGCCTTGGATGAATCTTCCGCATGAATGACACCGATGACATAACCGGCACCGGTTCCTTGAATCGTCTCGTCCATCATTTCTTCAATCCGTTTGACGGCTCGTTTGAACGTCCGGATTTTTTCGAACGGAACGATTTTCCCGTCGACGAAATGAAGAACCGGTTTGATTTTAAGGAAAGAGCCGACAACGGCCTGGGTCATGCTGAGACGTCCACCGCGTTGCAGATGTTCCAAGTCATCGACCACGAAATAGGCACGGATGACTTCTTTAAGTTCCTCAAGACGGGTGACGATTTCAGCAGCCGTTGCACCCGCATCGCGCATCCGAACCGCTTCCTTGACCAAAAAGGCTTGCGGCATACAGGAAATCCGGGAATCAATCGGATGTACCTGGACGTGTTCGACCATCATGTTGATCGTATGTAGTGCCTGGTACGTTCCACTGATTCCGCTTGAGAGTGTGATGCCGATGATGTCCGTCCCTGCAGGAAGGCGTTCAAAGGCATCGACGAGATCGCCGATGTTCGGCTGTGACGTCGTTGGCAGGCTTCCCGTCTGAATCCGTTCATAAAAGTCCGGTACGGAAATATCAATTCCTTCACGATACGCCTCTTCGTCGAAGATGACACTAAGCGGTGCGACATGGACATTGTTTTCTTCACAATAGGTAGTTGGCAGATAGGCAGTACTATCCGTTAAAATCACAATCTGGCTCATTCGTGAATTTCCTCGCTTTTAAGAGTTCCGTCGTGACATAAGGTATTCTGACAGGTCACAATCGCTTTTTATCATATCATAGGTGGCGCGTGAAAAAAAAGAAAGACGGAGCCGAAACGGCTTCCGTCCTGCAATCAAACGACGACGACCCAGCCGCGGCGAATCGCTTCGACGACAGCTCCTGTCCGGTCAGGTACGTTCATCTTACGTAAAATAGAAGATACGTGGTTTTTAACAGTCTTTTCGCTGATGAATAGCGTATCACTGATCGCCCGGTTCGAGAACCCGTCCGCGAGCAGCTGCAAGACTTCACATTCCCGGCGTGTCAACACATGCAACGGTGCTTCGGCGACCCGCTTCTCCATCGTTTGAGACGACATCGTCTGCTTCATTTTCATGAGACGACGGTATTCCTGCAACAAATTCGGCGTAACTTTCGGATGGACGTATCCGCCTTCCCGGTAAACAGAACGAATCGCGTTGACGAGTTCATCCGTCGCCATCTCTTTTAACAGATATCCGACAGCACCGGCACCTAATGCATGCATGACATACGTTTCATCGTCATGAATGGACAAGATGATGACCCGAACGTCCGGATAGACTTCCATCAGACGTTTTGTCGCTTCGACTCCGTTCACTTTCGGCATATTTATATCCATTAAAACGATATCCGGTTGATTGGCTTCGACGAGTGGAATGACATCCGCCCCACTCTCCCCTTCTGCAACGACGACAAACTCTTCTTCGAAATCAAGAATTCGTTTGACGCCTTCTCGGAATAACTGATGATCGTCTATGATGACTACTTTTACTTGCTCGCTATTCACAGTGTTTCCCCTCTCACTTCAGATTCCTCAATCGGAATTTTCACCTTGATGACTGTACCTCTGCCTGGTTGTGTCTCGATTTCAAAATCTCCATCAATCAATTCGATCCGTTCCCGCATGCCGATCAAGCCGAATGACTCATCGCAGGATTCGACGATTGAATCGAAGTCAAATCCGACTCCATTGTCTTTGACATGAATCCGAACGGAATGTTGATACTGTTCTATAATAATACGAATATCCTGTGCTTTGGAATGCTTAACTGCATTTTGGACCGCTTCCTGGACAATCCGGAAGACGGCGACTTCATACGTCGACTCGATCCGTTCCCCTCCACCCAGATAGTTGAAGTGAATGGGAATATTCGAAATTTCCTGCATATGACGCAGATACCGCTCGAGTGTCGGGACGAACCCGAGATCATCAAACGTCATCGGTCGTAAATCATAAATGATGCGGCGTATGTCGGCCAGACCGTCACGGATCAAGGTCCGCAGGCGGTGAATCTCTTCAAAAGCAGCTTCCGCACCGTTATGTTGGTGAATTTTTTCAATCAGGTCGGCCCGGATCAAGACATGAGCAAGCGTTTGTGCAGGACCGTCATGCATATCACGGGACAGGCGCCGGCGTTCGTTTTCTGCCGATTGGAAGACTTTTAATCCCATCTCCTGTTTTTGCATCGCCTTCTCATACTTCTCATTCATCACCTGCATGTCGTCCGTCAAGAAGTTCAAGACAACCGAAACCCGGCTGATCAACATGTCGGCCCGCTCGATTGTTTCATCCAGCTGGATCAGACGGCGTTCGAGTTCGTCCCGCCGTTTGCGGCAGTTCATCTCATCCCGTTGATTGATGAATGACTCGAGCTGAAGCGAATTCGCCGTCTCATAAGCAGAACGAATATCTTGTTCCGAGTAGTTGTCGAAGTTTTTGCTCACGATGACGAGTCGCGCTTTCGAGTCCTTAATGTGTCGTTCCAGCCGCTCGGCTTCTTTAATGTAGTCGTGGACACGTGTCTTCAATTCCCGCAACTCCTGCTGGATTTCAGCATACTGTTCCCGAGAACTTTCCGTGATGCGGACGATTTCTTCCCGACTTTCTTCTACGACACCAATGATGTTCTGTACGATATCATTCAAGGACAGTCGCTCCCCCATCTCATTCGTCATACTACTCCCTCCGTTCCTTGCCAGTCCCCACGGTTGTCTCTCTCTCTAATCGTCGTTATGCTAGAAAGAACTAGTTAACGAGGAGGACATTTTTGATTATGACATTATTTAATTATTATACAGTAAAAGAAAACGGTTTCCATGAAATCATTATTCAAAAGTCACGATTTATTACATATTTGGCGCGCGCCACCTCAGAACAGGAGACACAGAGCTTCATTGCGGACCTCAAGAAAAAACATCACGACGCCAATCATAACTGTTCCGCTTATGTCATCGGCGAACGAAATGAAATCCAAAAAGCCAATGACGACGGCGAACCGAGCGGGACGGCAGGCGTTCCGATGCTCGAAGTTCTTAAAAAGCGGAACCTCCGCAACACTGTCGTCGTCGTGACCCGTTACTTCGGCGGCATCAAGCTCGGTGGCGGCGGATTGATCCGGGCTTACGGCTCCAGTGTCTCGGAAGCGTTGAATGCTGTCGGAATCGTCGAACGTGTCGCGCACGATCTGGTCGAAATCACCGTCGATTATACGTGGCTCGGGAAGCTTGAGAATGAACTGCGGGCAACCCCGCACATCATCGATCAGATTCACTATCTTGATCAGGTCAAGATTGACGTTTGGGTGGAAGAATCAACGGTCCCTCTTTTCCTCGACTGGATGACGAACCTGACGAACGGTCAGGCGGTTCTTGAGAAAACCCGTTCCCGCTACGTCGAACGTGACATTCTATCTTGACCTGCTATACTTATTGTAAAGAAATCGAAAGTTTTTTAATAATTCAGTAAAGTTAGGAGTAATGAATTGTGGATGAATCCAGACAATCCCGTTCCCAAAAACATAAAAAACCGAAAAAACGCTGGTTCAGGATATTCGTCATAACGTTTCTTGTCGTCCTGATTGCCGGAGGCGCAACTTTTGCTTACGTGGCCAATAAAACCTTCCAGACGGCCAAACAATCCGAAGTTGAACTGTCACGTGGTGATAAATCAGAAAAACGGGCAGCTGCCGTCGATCTGACGAAAGATCACTTTTCCGTCTTACTCGTCGGAACCGATGAGCGGAAAGGCGACACTTCGTCACGAGCTGACACGATGATTGTCGCAACGTTCAATAAAGCGGAGCAATCCATCAGCATGCTCAGCATCCCACGCGATTCCCTCGTCATGATTCCTTCTGTCGGATATGAAGACAAAATCAATCATTCCTATGCGTACGGCGGAATTGATTCGACAATCGAAACCGTCGAGTCACTGCTCGATATTCCGATCGATTATTACGGGGCAATTAACTTTAACGGCGTCGTTGCCATCGTCGATGCTGTCGGCGGAATCGATGTCGACGTCAAGTTACCGATCGATACGTTAAATTCTTCCGACAAACAAGGCGGCGTCAAACTTGAGCCCGGTCTTCAGCGGTTAAACGGAGAAGAAGCATTGGCTTACGCCCGGATGCGTTATCAAGACCCGGAAGGCGACATCGGACGGACGAAACGCCAACAGCAGGTCGTTCAAGCCATCATCGATCAGTCGACATCGTTTGGATCGATCACGAAACTCAATAAACTGATGGATGCGACCGGTGATAACTTCACGACCAACATGTCGTTGACGGAAGCGTTCCAGTTACAACCGTTTGCGAAGTCGCTGAATGCCGTGAATCGCATCGATTTAAAAGGAACCGATACGAAAATCAATGGAACCTACTATTATCAACTTGATCCGGCATCGTTATCTGACGCCAAATCCACTTTAAAAGAACAACTGAACTTGCCGCAAACAACAGATGATTTCACGTCCACACCGGAGGTCACGGATGATTCGACGACTGGAAGCAACTGATTACCCGGCGCTTCATCGACTCCAACAACGTGCTTATCAAATTGAAGCGGACATCATCCGTGTCTCTGATTTCCCGCCGCTTCAGCAAACAGCCGCACAACTGGTGCACGAGCAGCCGAACGGTTACGTCTATTGTCTGAATGAACAACTGGTCGGTGCTTTGACGATCGAACAAGAGACGATTACACGCTTAGTCGTCGCACCGGAACACTTCCGGCAAGGGATCGCGAAACAGTTACTCCGTCATGTTTTGGCGAAACACCGGCTCCACTTTGTCTCGACCGCTGCGGCCAATCTTCCGGCAATCGCTTTGTATCAGCAATTCGGATTTCAACAAATCAATCAAGTCAGCCGGGACGCGATTGTCCTCGTGACGCTTAAACGGGAGTAAAGGTTAAATCACCTGGGTATTGCTTCAACAATCTATTCTAATCAAAAAAACGGACGCCTTCCTGTTTTAAACAGAAAAAGCGTTCGTTTTTTACATACCGTTTACAATCCGTTTGGTTATGCTTCAAATCCAACTCATCATCGTTCCAATCACAGCACCGATGAGGACGATGCGCAGCGGTGACTGGTTGTAGAAGCGAAGTAAACAAAATAGCCCAAAGGCGACGAAAAAGTCGATCCCTGTTTTGACACTTGACGTAAAGATTGGATCATACAAGGCCGCAAGCAGGATGCCGACGACAGCTGCGTTGACACCAATCAACATGCGGCTGACTTGTTTGTTGCCACGAACACTGTCCCAAAACGGGAGGACCCCGATGACAAGCAGGAAACCGGGCAGGAAAATCGCGAGCGTCGCAAGAATTCCGCCAGTCACGCCATGGATGACCGTCCCTAAGTAGGTCGCAAAGGTAAAGAGCGGACCCGGAACGGCTTGCGCCGCCGCATATCCCGCAAGAAAACTGTCGCCCGTCAAAAAATCAGGAACGAGTGACTGTTGCAGAAACGGCAGGACGACATGCCCGCCACCGAACACCAATGCTCCGGCACTGTACATAATGCTCATCAATTGGACATGACCGGTCGCGCCATTCGCTAAAATCGGAGTCGCTGCGAGTAACACGACAAACAGAATCAATGCCGTAATACTAAGAACCCGCGGAACACGGATGTTGAGTTGTCCGCCGCTTTTCGGTTCGTCGTCAAACAAGACTAGACCAAGCAATGCCGCGAGTACAAGCACACCGACTTGTGCAAGAGGATGGGCCAGCAACAAGACTCCGGCGAGGGCCAGTAGCATTAAAAAGAGCCGTTTCGGACCAACCGCAAGCTTCGTTCCCATACTGATAACCGCATCCGCCACGATAGCGACTGCAACAAGCTTCAGACCATGGATGAAGCCTGCTTCCGTTAAATCAAATTCGGTTGCGAGCAACGCAAACATGATTAGCAACACACTCGACGGTAACGTAAAGCCGATGAATGAGACAATTGCCCCGACGACACCGCCTCGAACGAGTCCAATCCCCATCCCGACCTGACTTGACGCCGGTCCCGGGAGAAATTGACACAGGGCGACGAGATCCGCATAGGCTTTCTCATCCACCCATCTCCTTCGTTTGACATATTCCTCATAAAAGTACCCTAAATGGGCGACGGGTCCGCCAAAAGACGTCAGACCCAGTTTCAAGGACACGATAAAAATTTCGATCCACCGGTTCATATCACCACCTCCATGGTGAATTATACAAAAAGTTTGTAAATATTCTGTGACCGTTTAGACATGATCAGAAGGTTTAGAACCATACGTCCCGGCACGCCAAACGGCTTCCACCGGACCTTGGCGGTGACGGTTCAAGTAGTTGCGTGAAAAGACGATTTGTCCGCTTAATATGAGAATCACGGCTAATGTTCCTTGCCAGAGCGGGATGGTTTCGTACGCTCCGGTCAAGAAAATCAGGGCGGTAAAGATCAATGTGTGTGACAGATAATTCGTGAGTGCCATGCGACCGAGCGCCTGAAATCCGCTGAAGGAACGTCCCGAACGAATAAGCAACGCAATCCCGACGGCATATGTCACTGCCAGTGTCCGCCCCGACAACCACACGAAAAAGTAATTCGCTAAGCCGTCCGGTACCGGCCCCTGATGAATGATGACGATTTGATAAAGCATTGGAATCGATAAAATCAAGCTGACCGCCAGTATGATCTTGAGTGTCCGTGTTGTCGGCGGACGAACCGTAAAACGTTCCATCAGATACGCACCGATCAAGAACAAGGACAAAATCTCGGGGAAAATGGTCAGTGTATTGGCTAATGCTATCGGTAACTCGGTTGTCGCGTGATAGGCGATATAATCGAGCAGATGGCGGGATGCTACCAACTCCTGCAGCTTTCCGTCCGGTTCCACGATGGAGGCATCTCCCACAGAACGGGCATACAAATAAATCGATAAGTAAAGGAAAAACGTATACAACTGCAGGGCAATTCCGAAAAACAGCTTCGTTTTCGGCCGGGCTTTGACGAATAACAATAAAAAGAAGCCGCTTAACGCGTAGGTCTGGAGAATGTCACCTTTCCAAAATAAAAGATGAATCAGCCCGAACAGCAACAAAATCACGAGCCGGCGGGCAAAGATCCAAAGTGATTTGTTCTTAACACGGAGGCGGTCAATAAATAAAATAAAACCAGCCCCAAATAACACACTGAACAACGTATAAAACTTCGTCTGAATCAATAAATCAAATAAGAGGCGAATCATTTGATCCCATCGTCCCATCTCACTCGTCGATCGATCTCCGAGAAAACTCGGCATATTCACGAATAAAATCCCGCATAGGGCGAATCCGCGTAAAACATCCAAATAAACAATCCGGTCTGTCCGTTCAATCGCTTTCATCCTCTAGTATCCCCAATCGCCAATCAGCCGCTCAACATGCATTGAGCGGCTGATTGATCATTTTGATGTCATTCGTTCCAACAAATTCAACAACGGACGATACCGTTCTCCCAGTAATCCGAGTGACTCGACTAAAATATCAAGAACGAGTAACAGCATAACAAGAGAAATCAGTGCGCCCAGTGAATTCGTTTGTGAAAACAGAATCGCTGTCATTCCAAAGATGGCGCAAAGCCCGTAAATGACGAGTACGGCTTGTCGCATCGTAAATCCGAGATCGAGCAGACGGTGGTGAAGATGCGCCTTATCCGGAGCAAACGGTGGTTTCCCCTGCAATACGCGGCGGACGATCGCAAACAACGTATCGGAAATGGGAATCCCGAGCAAGATGACCGGAACCGCGAGTGAGAACAGCGTGACGTTCTTAAATCCGAGCAAGGACAGAACGCCCAGCATGTAACCTAAGAAAAGGGCTCCCGTATCTCCCATGAAAATCTTTGCCGGATAAAAGTTGTGGAATAAAAATCCGCACGTACTCATCAACAGAAGAATCGCGACAATCGTCACGTAGACATTTCCCTGGATGACGGCGAGGCTGATCAGTGTCAGCAAAACGATACTTGAAACCCCGGCCGCCAGACCATCCAGTCCGTCGATCAAATTGACGGCATTCGTAATCCCGATGACCCATAAAAAGGTTAACGGAACACTCCACCATCCGAGAAACAGTTGTTGATCAAACGGCAGATTAATGAACTCGATCCGGATACCGCCGTTTAAGACAACAACCGCCGCAACGATTTGTCCCATCAGCTTCAGCCGGGCATTTAATTGAAAACGGTCATCAAATGCCCCTGTCAAGATGATGACAAAACCGCCTACCAAAACATGAGTCGCATACGGACTCGAAGGTTGCAAAATAAAATAACCGATCATGAAGGCAATATAAATCGCCAGTCCGCCTAAACGCGGCATGATCCGCACGTGTACTTTTCGCGCGTCCGGACTGTCAACGGCACCGACTGCAATCGCAAAGCGTTTCACAACGGGTGTGATCAGTAAGGCCGCGATAAAACACACAATGGACGCCGTCCATAACATAATAACATCACGCTCCTGCGCGAATTATATCATAATTTTTCATCAATAATCTCCTGTTCCCCGATTGTAAACAAAAGTTTACCGCGCTACGCGAAGTGCGATTTCCCCTTCGTGCGGCAGATGGATGACGTCGAGCTCGATTCGGACCGGTATCGTCGTATGCGCTTCAATTTCCTGCTGAATAGGAATGTGATGTGCTTCAAAGACTTGATCTTCGGCATACAATTCGACCGGAAGTGTGCCGAGTTGAATGGATTGATTGTAACCATTTCGGATCAAAAGCAGCACGACTAATTTCCCGTCTGCTTGATGACTCGAAACACTCAAGACATTCAACTCTTCACTTGTCAGCGTCGGGGTCGAATACAAGACTTGTTTCACCCGTTTTTGTTCTTCTGTCGACAAGGATTCTCCCAGTTCAAGATGATGCGTCTCTTCCAGACTAAACAACAGTGTGATCTTTTCCGGGAATGTTTCAGCTGCCGAAAGGAAAATTTCTTCTTCATGAAAATCCAACCAACAGGGAATACTGCTCATCGCTATGAATTCAGGAATATCTTCTGTCGATAAGACTTTCCGACCGATCAACTGCTTGCGTTCATCTAACATCAATAACGGCAGTCCATCGATTTGGAAAGAATGTTCCAATGTATTTCTGAACAACGAGATGACCGATACCGGATAAGTGGAAGCATCCAGTTGCAACGCTTCGACAGAAAGCTGATTGCTTCTTAATGCCGGCAGTTGATTCGCATGATACCGAAATAAGTATTCGTCTTCTTTTTCGAGTAACATATCTTCTGTAAAAATTAACTTCGGTTTAAAAAATTCTTGTTCCGCTGATTCCACTGGTTCCATCACGATTTTTTTTCTTCGATTAAACATCTTTTTCAATCTCCCCTACATCACTGATCTCTGCCTGTTCTTCATGCCACACATATTCTGTCAGTCGAGACAATACATATGTGACCCGGTATTCGATTTCGGCCAGCATGAAGTTAAAGATTTCAAATCCTTCTTTTTCATACATGCGTGACGGTTGTTCCTGTCCGTAACTTCTGAGGTGAATTCCTTCTTTTAACGTGTTCATCGTCGTCAAGTGTTCCGTCCAACTTTCTTCAAGTGCAGCGAGCAGCTGTTCACGCATGACTTCACCTGCCTGCTCCTCCGTCAATTGCGTCTGCCACGCTTCTTGTTTTTCAGCCGCCAATTGAACACAGTACTGTTTGACTTCTTCTACACTCTCCGCCTGGGACGGGAACTCAATCTCGTCATTCAATAACTCGTTCATATTCAGCGTAAACTCTTCGATCGGCCATTCTTCTGCGACCAGTTCTTCCGAAAGCAGCCCTTCCGTCAAATGAACGACACTTTTTTGTGCCATCGGCAAAACAAGTGACGCGATATCTTCTGCATCGATGACCTGATTCCGTAACGAATAAATGACGAGACGGTGTTGGTGCAAGACATCATCCAGCTTAACGAGTTCTTCCCGGATGGAATAACCGGTTCCTTCGCACGTTTCTTGTGCATAGCTGAGCAACGCATACGCTTCTTTGTTCGTAACCCGATCATCTGCGCTTTGCTGACGTTTCTTGAGAAACTTCTCTAACCGGTCTTTCGCAAACCGGCGAATCAAGTCGTCTTCTAACGAGACGACGAAGACACTTTTTCCCGGGTCACCTTGACGTCCCGAGCGACCGCGCAACTGATTATCGATCCGGATTGATTCATGACGCTCTGTCCCAATGACGAACAGTCCACCGGCTGATTTCGCGGTTTCGTCCAGCGTAATATCCGTTCCGCGCCCTGCCATGTTCGTCGCGATTGTAATGCGTCCCGCTTGTCCGGCTTGACTGATGATGTCTGTTTCTTGATCGACGGTTTTCGCATTCAGTATCATATAAGGAAGCTTGTACGCATCTAACGATTCAGCAACTTGCAAGGACTGTTCAATCGAAGTCGTTCCAATCAAAACAGGCTGTTTCGTGTCATGTGCTTCTTTTACGAGCTGAGCTACCGCTTCGTATTTGGCGGCTTTTGTCGCATAGATGATATCCGGCTCGTCCTGTCGCAGTTTCGGACGGTTCGTCGGGACTTGAACGACGTCCATCCCATATGTCTTCAGCAATTCTTGTCTTGATGTCTGGGCAGTTCCCGTCATTCCGGAAATCAGTTCATACATCCTGAAATAGTGTTGGATCGTCACTTGGGCCGTCGTTTTGTTTTCTTCCGTGATGACGAGACCTTCTTTTGCTTCGATCGCTTGGTGTAATCCATCCGACAGGCTTCTTCCTTCCATGATTCGTCCGGTGAATAAATCAACGAGCTCAATCTTTCCGTCACGGACGATATAATCCACATCCCGGTGCATGACCACATGAGCACGCAAGGCTTGAACGATGTAGTGATACAACACTTGATGTTCTGCCGCGAACAGATTATCGATGGCGAATTTTTCTTCAACCGTATTGATTCCTGTTTCCGTCAGAGAAACCGCTTTAATCTCTTCGTCGTACTCATATTCGGTTTCGTTCGAAAACGCTGAGACGATAGTCCGGGCAATCGTTTGAAGCCCTTGATGGACGGAAGCTTTCCCCGCCATGATTAACGGTGTTTTGGCTTCATCGATCAGGATGCTGTCCACTTCATCGATAATCGCGAAATGATGTCCCCGTTGAACGCGGTCTTCATCGCGCGTGACCAAGTGATCTCTTAAATAATCAAAACCGAACTCTGTACCAACACCATATGTAATATCGGAAGCATATGCCGCACGCTTTTCATCCGGAGAAATATCAGGCACATTCAATCCGACCGAAAGACCAAGGAAACGATGAATTTCACCAATCTGTTCCACATCACGTTTAGCCAAGTAATCATTGACGGTGATGACGTGAACCCCTTTTCCGAGAAGTGCTTTTGTAAAACTTGGAAGTGACGCAACCAATGTTTTCCCTTCACCCGTCGCCATTTCGGCAATCTGTCCATCCAGTAATGCCAATCCTCCGATTAATTGGACGTCGTAATGTCTCATGCCGAGCACACGTACGCTGGCTTCACGGACTAATGCGAACGCTTCAATCGTTAATTCTTCTAAAGGTGTCCCTTCAGCCGCTCTTCTTTTTAGTTCAACCGTCACCTTCTGTAAGTCTTCGTCGCTCATGGCTGTATAGACTGCTTCTAATTCATTTATTTTCTTTACTTTTTTGTTATAGCTTTTTAAACGTTTTGATTGTTCGTTGAATGTCTCTTTTACTAGTTGAAACACAATGGTTGCTCCTCTCCACGACCTAATTTGATCGAGGTACGATAATGTATTTTCCTGTTTATATTATATCAATTAAAAATTGGAACGATATAGATAATAACCGTTTTTAAGAAAATCATTTACTTTTTTATTAAAAATTGTATTTAATTTGCCATTATAAAATCAAAAAAAAGCACCTCTTTTTATGAAAAAAAAGCTGTGCTTGAGTAATTTTACATAAAAATAGGGATTTCTGCCGATGGATCATATGTATAAATTCCACGGCCTACTTTTTTAATCGCCGGGTTCGCTTGTTCGACTTTAGCCATCAATTGATAAATGTTACTGATTTGGTGACGGTAGCGTAATTCTAATTCCAACTGGATATCACGGGCTGACATCGACTCCCGTTCACGCATGAGATCACTGATCTGGTGTACATAGACTTCCAGCGGATACCGTTGATTCACTCGTCTTTGTTTAAACGGACGTTCCTGCGTCACTGCGATCTCATCGTATTGTTCTTTGTTCGTTCTACTGAGTTCTCCGACTAGATACTCGGCACGACGTTGCAATCGTCTGTATTCTTCTTCAATTTCCATCAACTCTCTATAAATATGCTCACTGTTATTCATTCCATTACCCTCTTTTCTAAAATTATACATATTTGTTTCAATAATATTTCATTTGTATGTTTTTTGAAATATTGTAACCACTTTTTTTACAGATTAATATATGATTTTTTTATAAATTTAATTTTTTTGTAACATTCAACAATTATTCCTTAAATATTTTTTCCATTTTCATCTTAACAGAAAGGAGACGATTTCGAACATACATTTATTTTTTAAAAACATATATTTTAATAACATTTATATTTTATAGTTTTTATGCTGCTTGACTCACCGATTTAAAGGAGGAACATTCAATTGAAAAAGTTTATCGCATTACCCGTCATCATCTTAGTTTCATGCCTTTTGTTTTCTTTCGCTTTGACTCCCTATAGTGTCTCAGCTGCTTCAGGTACGACGTTCTCAAAAACCACTTATCAGACGCTTGATCTTCTGAACCTCAGAACATCGACATCTATGTCATCAAAAAAAATTCTAGCTATTCCTAAAGGGAAATACCTTGTTTCGACTTATAAAGAAGGCACTTGGTATAAAGTATCTTACAGCGGAAAAACAGGTTATGTTGCCGGTGCTTATTTGAAAAAAGTTGATCCGATGCTCGCCGGGACAACATTCGCAAAAACAAATTACATAACACTGGATGCTTTGAATCTCCGTTCTTCTGGATCATCAACGGCTTCTAAGCTGCTGACGATTCCTAAAGGGAAGGTCGTCACATCGAGTTATCGTGTTGACAACTGGTACAAACTGTCATACGGCGGCAAAACGGGTTATGTCTCCGGAAGCTATTTAAAGAAATCTGCATCCGGCTCTGCTTCGCTTCCACCACAATCAGCTGTCGATTATACAGGAACAAAGATGTACGTGCTTGTTCCGGCCATGACATCTGTTACATTACGGTCAGGCGCCAGTTCATTAAGTTCTTCTATTGGAACTCTTCCGCGTGGGACTGCTGTAACCGTCAGCAACTATCTCCATAAGACACGTGGTTTTGTTCCGGTTCGGACAAACGATGGTCGCTCCGGTTACGTAGAGGCAACATATTTATCGTTGTTCCAACCGAGTATGTCCAACCGTCCGTTAGTCGTTCTTGATCCTGGACACGGTGGACACGATGTCGGTGCAGCACGCTACGGCATTTACGAACGTGACATCGTCATGTCTGTCACAAAACTTTTAGCTTCACGTCTCGCTGGAAAAGTGGATTTAAAACTAACACGCTATACAAATGATTACTACCCATCATTGTCAGAGCGCAGCTGGATCTCGAATGCCCACAAAACAAACCTTTTTGTAAGTATTCACGTGAATGCATCTACTTCAACTGCTGCCTATGGAGCTGAAAACTTCTACTACCGTGGCACGTCATCCGGCAACTTGGCACGGAAACTGCAACAAAATGTCGTAAGTACTGCCGGACTCCGTGATCGCGGTATCCGTTTTGGTAACCTTGCTGTTCTCCGCGGCACGAACGCGCCTGCCGTCTTAACAGAACTTGGTTTCCTTTCGAACGCTTCAGATCGTTCTAAACTGGTCTCTCCGTATTATCAAGAGCGCTTCGCTGATGCTTTAGCGAACGGTATCTTATCTTCTCTTTAATTCTGTATGAATCAACAAAAAACGAAGGATGTTTTGCTCAATCAGCAAAACATCCTTCGTTTTTAAATTGATCAAAATCAAAAAAACATCAGAGCCGGCATCTTAAAAGATAACCGTCTCCAATGCTCGTGTTTGAAAGAACAGCTCAGGGAAGCCGTCCTTTCTTCTTATTCTCACATGAAAAGAGATCAATCAGATGAAACGCTCCGCTATCAGGGAATAGCGGATGTTCCTTAGCGACTAGCTAGAATTTGCTCAAGGGAAAGCAAATCCGTCGAATCGACACGATAGTCTGCCTCATGTAACGCCGTTTCCGGACCGACTCCAACTGCATACATACCTGCTGCATGAATCGCCGTAATTCCCGCCGCTGCATCTTCTACACCAATACAACGGTCGGGTGCGACGTCAAGCGCTTCCGCTGCCCGTAAAAACACTTCAGGGTGTGGTTTTGACTGGGCAACAGTTGCTGCATCGACGATGTCATCAAAATAGTGCCGGACTCCAAGTGCCTCAACGACCATCAACGCATTTTTAGAAGCCGATGCCATTCCGATCTTCAGCCCAGCGTCACGGATTTCATCCAAAAATGCAATGATTCCCGGCAAAATATCCTGTTCTGAGATATGTTGGATCAACGTGACATAATGATCGTTCTTTTTCGTCGCGAGCATACTTTTCTCTTGATCCGTAAAAGCATCCTGCTTTCCGCCAAGTGTTAAAATCCGCTCTAGCGAATCAGTCCGACTGACGCCTTTTAGTGTTTCATTGAAATCCCGGTCGAACGGAATATCCAACTCCTCACCTAGTTGTTTCCAAGCCAAATAATGATACTCGGCTGTATCGGTAATCACGCCGTCTAAATCAAAAATGACCGCTTCAATCGTTGGTGCCATCCGACATCCATCCTTTCTTTCATCGTACATGAAAGACAAGAAATCGAATGATTTGCGCAAACGATTGCACTTGCCTCAAAAATAATTTTACCTGTTCATCTTTCTCTTTGCAAGCGTTATCAAAAATATATTGTCTTTCCTTTCTTAAAAACAAAAAACTCTCTTCTGAAGGGAGCATTCCTTTTTCGCTGATTACGCGTTTTTTGAATGCCTCAGTAGAAGAGAGTTTTAGGTTATTATCCTTTTAGCAATCCGATGACCCGAACATTGATTGCTTTCGGCTGAAACGCCAACATGTTTTCCATGTCCTGTGCAATCCGTTCCTGTACTTTCCCTGCAGTTTTGATAATCGACATCCCGTATTTGATATGCACGGACAAGCTGACTGTAATGGCTCCGTCAACATCCTCCACCTTCACGAGTTTAACCATCTGTTTTTCCTGCAACTTCGAATCATCCTGTGTAAACGCAATCCCTTCTGTTTCTTGGACTGCTACTCCAGCAATGACCTCAATGACCTGTTGGGAAACGTTTACGACGCCATCCGCATTGTTTAAGTTATATGACATATATTCCACGCCCTTCATCTATTAATCGCTCTACTTTAAAGTGTATAGCATTTAACCTTTTTTTGAAAGGTCTTCTCGCTCTTCGACGATTGGTCGAATATCGATTTCGATCAGTGGACGCAGGAGACGGACAACGACCGGATGAATGATCACCCCGACAATCAATAACGCAACACCGGTGACGATGAGCATTGCGAGCCACGGTTCGGGTACAAACGCTTCTGTTACGTACTGCCGCCACGCCATGACGAAAAAGACATGAAGGAGATACACATATAAACTCAGCTCCCCTGCCCGCGTCACGAGCGGAAGACGACGCATCGGTACAAGCATCATGAATCCAAGGGATGCTGTAATCGACAGGAAGTAGATGACACTGTGTTTCAACACACCGATCCACGCATCACTGTCATATTGATCCACGTACGGAAAACGGTGTTTGAAGGCATTCGCCAAAGCGATGATTTCTTCCGGTGTGTCACGCCATGCCTCATATAGAAGGAAACCGACGACACTCGCAAATGCCAGTCCGCCGATCAACCGGACATTCATACGCCGTTTAAAATTTTTCGGCATTTCAAAAATCCGAATGAATTCATGTTCCGATAAGTAGTTCCCGAGAAGGAAATACGGATAAAACATGATCAATTTCCGTAAAGCAAGGAAACCTGTATTTTCGAGTTCAAAACCGTATAACAAAGCAAAGGCCAACCCGAACCAGACGTAGCCTCTTAAGTGGACGACGTACGGTGTCACGATATACCAGACGACCATGACAAACAGATACCAAAGTGCCCAGTACGGCCGCAACAGATGCGTTCCGATGTTCTCACCCGATAAAAGAGGCATCCCATCGTTGAAGGTAGCCCAAGAACCAATCAACAGTTGCCACACACAGTAGACGGCAAACAGCTGGATGACGCGCAAGTATTTATTTTCGCGAAAGAAATAACCGCTCAAGATAATGAATAATGGCATATGGAACGCGTAGATGACCAAATAAACGGTTTCAAGCAATTTCCCGTCGTAATCAAACCGTAAATCCGTCAGCATATGACCGATTACAACAAAAATGACAAGGAATCCTTTAATATTATCAAACCATGGATTTCGATTCATGTTACACTACCCCTTATACTCCCTCGAAAGGAACGATTGTTTTATGAAAAAAGCACTAGTCATTCTCTCGGTCGTCGCAAACATCGTCCTCCTCGCTCTGTTGATCGGACGCAAGCCGATTGAGTTGTTTGAGCAGGTCTTTCCTGCTACTACTACACAACCTACCACTACATTTCAATATACAAAAAATCCAAACTACGTCCGCTTGAATAGTCTCTTTCATACTTATCAATACCCAAAATCTCCGAATTCTGTCATGCTAGGTGACTCCATGACGAACTTTGGTGATTGGCGGATTCTGCTTGATGATCCAACGATTGTCAACTTCGGAATCCCGGGTGATACGACAGAAGGATTTTTGACACGATTGGATCTGATCGTTGAGATGAAACCAAAACGTGTTTTCCTGATGGGCGGCATCAATGACATTCGTCACTTTACCCCGATTCCGACGATCACAGAAAATATGACGACGATTGTGACGACGCTCCGAAAAAATAACATCGATGTCATTATTCAGTCAACACTTCCTGTTGCTCCAAAGTATTCCGATTCTGTCCGGATCAACCGGGATGTTGAAGCACTGAACCGTAACCTCGAACAGCTCGCAAAATCTGTTGGAGCAAAGTTCGTCGACTTACGTCCCGCACTGACCAATCAACAGGGTTATCTCCAAAATCGAATCACGTACGATGGTCTTCATTTAGTCGGAGACGGCTATTTAAGATGGAGTGACGCGTTAAAACCGTTTGCCGAACGTCTTCAGATTACGGAAAACAAATGAAATGAAGGACGTTAAAAAGGAGATTCCGTAAAAAATCGGAATCTCCTTTTTAACATTCTTGCAATGGCGTATACCACACCATTAATCTTCTTGGTTTTTGACACCCATGTATGCGGCGATGCTCGATGCTGAGAATACAGCGATTGCAACGATACCGACTGCGATCCACACGACTTGATCCATCTTTTTTCCCCCTTATATGTAACCGTTCACTTTCTTTTTTTAGCGTACACGAAATTCGTCAAGAAAGAAACACATTTTCTATGTCTAAGGACTGGACGTTTCGGGAAAAAGTAACTATAGTAGAAGGACAACTATAAATTGTCAGAAAATTCGATTATTTAACAAGGAGGTGATTCTGATGGCTACTCCAATTCTTAAACCAAGAGTTATGATGCGGCAACGAAGTACAGTCAACTTTGGCTATTGGCTCGTCATCGGTCTCATTGGATGGACGATGCTCAGTCTTGTCACAGGTATCCGTGAAGTACTCGCAAACCTTCCTTTTTACGAAAGCATTCCACTTTCCCTGACCGTTGTCCTGCTGACGGGCGTCCTGTTAAAAATGGCACGCGATGAATGGTGGATCCGGTATCTTGACCGTCAAACCCAGTTTTACATCAGTCATGAAACCGTTTTGAGCTGGTGCCCCATCATCGACAGCATGTGGTTGATCCGTAAACCGATGCGCCGCGAACTCCGTCACCTCTACAAACACATCACGCAAACGAAAACATCCCAAGAATCGATTGAAGCACTCGCCACCCAACTCGTCGAGCACGGCGTCCTCATCGTCTATTCCCGTCCTAAGAGCGATCATCCTGCTTGAATATGAAAAAGAAAAGAGCATGGAATGTCAGGACATCTGCTTCCTGAATCCCATGCTCTTTTTGTGCCATTATTTTTGGACGAGCCAGCTTGCTGCAGCTTCGATTGTCGGCATAACGAGTTGATGCCCGTGGTTCGACCACGTCACGTCAACATCCGCACCGGCCTGCCCGAAGAGTTGTTTTAAGTCTTCCGTTTCTGAAGCCGGACAAATCGGATCGTTCGCTCCGGCTCCGATAAAGATTCGAACCTGTGACGAATCCGGTAATGTCACACCACGACGCGGTACCATCGGATGCAGCAGTATCGCCTGTTCAAACAAACGTTCTTCAAACATCATGTTCGCCGCGATATTTGCGCCATTGGAGTAACCGACCGGAATGACATCTTGAAGAGAAAAGTCAGCAGTACGACTCATTTCTTTAACAAACTCAATCAAGCGAGCAGTGCGAAGGGCAAGATCTTCCTCATCAAAAACGCCTTCCGCCAATCGTTTAAAGAATCGCGGCATCCCGTTTTCCGTCACTTCGCCCCGGACCGACAGATAGCCGGCATCCGGATTGAGCAGTGAAACGAGCCCAATCAAATCTTGCTCCGTCCCGCCTGTTCCGTGTAACAAAAGAAAAATCGGTGCGCCCGGTTGTTTCGCCGGTTCAAATAGATGAATCATACAAGTCTCCCCTTTGGTAATGTGATTGGTGCGACATGACCTTCGATCGTCGCCCGGTGTGCTTCGAATTGTTCCGGTAATTTTAAGTCTTCTCCCAGTGCTTCAAATCCTTCATCGACTTCAAATCCCGGATTATCGGTTGCGATTTCATGCAAAATCCGACCACGGTCATGGAAGTAAATCGACGTGAAGTAACTGCGGTCTTTGACTTCTGTCGTCATCAATCCAAACGTATTGATCTGTTTCATCCAGTCCAGCTGTTGTACCTGATCGTCTGCCCGCCACGCGATATGGTGAACCGTTCCGGCACCCGGACGACCAACCGGTACATTCGTATGCAAAATATCGACGGTATTGTCGAATTCACCTTCCGCCTCATACCGGTCCATCGTCTCGGAACGTTTAGCGATCGTCAATCCGAACGCTTCTGTCAGAAGACGTGCCGTATCTGCTGGATCATGTGACAATAAGGTCGCTCCGGCAAAACCTTTGATCGCAACATCTGTCGAGATTCCATCGATTTCAAAACGGCTGTTCGGTCCTTTGCTTCGTTCGACCAATTCAATTTGTAAGCCATGTGGATCCTTTAAGACTAATTGTCGTTCTCCAAATCGTTCAGATTCTTCGAACATGACATGTTTTTCGGTCAAGCGGTTTTTCCAAAAACCGTAGGCACCAACTGGAATCGCATATGCCGTCGTACCGACTTGACCTGCTCCGACTTTTCCTTGTTGAATTCCTTCAAACGGAAAAAAGGTAATGATCGTTCCCGGCGCACCGGATTCATTGCCAAAATAAAAATGATACGTACCCGGATCGTCAAAATTGACAGTTTTCTTGACGAACCGTAATCCGAGCAACGTACCGTAGAAATCCAGATTTTCCTGTGGATTGCCGACCATTGCCGTAATATGATGAATCCCTTTGGTTTTCATGATTCGTTCCCCCCTCATTGTTTCATTCCTTTAACACGATAATAGTAACTAATTTACTAAAAGTAAACACATATGCTCATTCTTGTTAGGACTGGAACCTTTTTCCCATGTACACGTAAGAAGAGAGAATAGGTTACATAAAAACGATCATCAAATTAAAGGAGGACGGATGAGATGCTCGAAATCAAAGCCATCACGAAACAATTTGGTACGTTCACAGCGGTCGATGATTTATCGTTCGAAGTACCGGAAGGTCAAATTTTTGGGTTGCTCGGTGCGAATGGTGCCGGAAAAACGACGACGTTCCGGATGTTACTCGGTCTGTTGAAACCGACAGAAGGATCGATTACATGGAAAGGACAACCGATTCCTTTATCAAAAATCGGTTATCTTCCTGAAGAACGCGGATTATACCCGAAAATCCGCGTGGATGAACAATTGATTTTCCTCGCGGAACTGCGTGACATGAAACGTAAAGAAGCGAAACAGTCTTTGCTCGACTGGTTAAATTATTTTCAAATTCCGCAATATGAAAAAATGCGGGTCGAACAATTATCCAAAGGAAATCAACAGAAAATCCAACTGATTTCTGCCGTTCTGCACAAACCGGAACTGTTGATTTTAGATGAACCGTTCAGCGGTCTTGATCCGGTCAATGTCGAACAGCTCAAGAAAGCTGTTCGTAAATTAACGGCGGACGGGACAACAATCGTCTTCTCCAGCCACCGGATGGATCACGTCGAAGAATTGTGTGAACACGTCGCCATCCTCGATCACGGAAAGCCGGTCGTCGCCGGTTATCTCCCGGATATCAAAGCCGGATACGGCAAGACGCGTGTCTTATTGACGACAGATGCGCCGCCCTTACTTTGGGATGCACTCCCCGGCATTTTGCAGGTGGACTCGGACGGAACCGGTCATACGTTACAAGTTGCTTCCAAAGAAGCCGCCGATTCATTGTTGCGCCACTTGATTACCGAAGGATTCCGAGTCGAACGTTTTGTCTGGGATCAACTGTCCCTGCAGGATATCTTCATTGAGGAGGTCGGCAAACGTTATGAATCGTAAATTCCTTACCCTGTACCGTTTCAGTCTTCTGCAAAAATTGCGGGCTAAAAGCTTTTTAGTTTCAACGGCGTTGATGCTTGTCGTTCTCGTCGGCTTGAGTAATATTGAACGGATCATCGATTGGTTCTCGGGTGATGATCCGAAAATTGCCGTCGTCAGCACACTGGATACGGACATTTTGCCTGTTCTGAAACAAGTCGGGATTAAAACAACTGTTACCCAAAAAGAGTATACGCTGAAACAGGCCCGGCAAGTCGTCGACAAAGGAACGTACGATGCCGTCGCCGTCTTAACGGATGACCCGTACCGTGTCACGCTGATCAGCGCCAGTCCGGAACAGGAGCTGCAAACCCAATTATCGACTGCTTTAAAACAAGTCCGTGATCAAAATATCATTACCAATGCGAAGGTCGATCCGAATCTCCTCGCTTCGCTTGCCGCTCCCGTCGATGTCAAACAAGAATTGACCTCGACCGGCGGAAAAAGTGAAGACGAGCTGTTTGCCGCTTCCGCACTCGTCTATGTGTTGCTCTTTTTGATGTACTTTACGATTGCGATTTACGGCGGAATGATCGTGACCGAAATCGCCAATGAAAAATCGTCGCGTGTCATGGAGTTACTGATTTCAGCGGCCAGTCCGATTCAGCATATGCTCGCCAAGATCACATCGATCGCGACCGTCAGTTTGATTCAGTTGTCATTACTCGTCGGCGTCGGCTATTATAGTGCGCAAAGCAGCAGCTTGTTTGATCAGCTGTCCCTTGATTCACTGAGTGCTAAAACAATCATTTACCTGTTCGTCTTTTTCCTGCTCGGTTATTTGCTGTATGCGACGTTACTCGCTGCACTCGGATCGCTCGTCAGTCGTGTGGAAGATGCCCAACAAGTCACACTTCCCGTTATCATGTTAATCGTTGCTGCCTTCACGGTGTCGATCTTCAGCTTGAACGCTCCGACGAATCAAGCCGTCGTCGTTTTATCATTCGTTCCCTTCTTCACCCCGATGCTGATGTTCCTTCGGGTAATGTTGACCGAAGTACCCGTCTGGCAAGTCGCTTTATCCCTCATCTTGATGGGACTGAGCATTGCCTTGGCACTTTTCGTCGGAACAAAGTTCTACCGGGGCGGTGTTCTCTTTTACGGTTCCAATCCCTTAAAGCAGTTGCGGCGAATCCTCGGTGGACGCCGGTAACGGTTTACAAGATGAATCGTTTCCGCTATCGTTAGGTGAGAAAAAGCCTTGAGGAGGAACTACGTTATGCGGTCTCGTTTTTGGGCAGCGATTTTATTTACAGCTGCCGCCATCGTCTCGTCTCTTGTCATGTTCACTAAATTTCCACAGGCAAGTGAGACATGGAAACTTGTCCTCGCTTATGGAGGAACGACATTCATCGTCAGTCTGTTTTACTGGTCGTTCGTTGCTTTCCGCGTCCAGTCGTCCCGCTTGTACGGAAGTTGGATCGGCGTCTTTATCGGAGGAACGACCGTTCTGCTCGTCTGTGTCGCCCGCTTCTTACTTCGGGGAGATTTCATGATGATTTTCAAATGGCAGGCGATGCTTGGCAGTCTGACTTTAAACTTCGGTTATGTCGGCTGGGTGCTCGTCATCGCAAACGCCATCATCGGTTTCTTGATCGGACGGACACGTCAAAAAGTACGCCGGACTCCACGTCCTGCTGTACAACGTTAATCTATTGAAAAACGCCGTCTCAATTCCGAGACGGCGTTTTTTCTGTTGCTCATTTCCGGTGGTAACGGGCACGTGTATCCGTCCGGCTGAATTTCGCATAACAATCGGTTTGCGGAAGATTCGTCTCCTCCGTTAAACGATCCAAGTATTCATCGAGTTGAAGCATCGTCGGGAGTTTGTCTTCAAACAGTTCAAACGTCTCTGCAGCTTCCTCTCGTTGCAATTCGCCGGCTTCCATGACGGCCTCTACCAACTCATGAAAGATCCGTTGCTCCGTTACACTCATCGTTTCTTCAATTCGTTTGACGTCTTCGTCATACATCAAATCAAATAAACGCATCCGTTCCTCGAGTTGCCGTTCGATTTTTGCCTCATCCTGTCCCATCGTCTGTTCATACGCCAAACGCATTTCTTCAAGCGGCGTCCTTTCTTGCATGACGAATTTCAAAGACTCGCCCGTCCAAATATGACGCGCCAAATAACTCGAGTCGATATGCAATGCTTCCGCCAACGATTCGATATACGCTTTCGTCGGATACACTTCGCTCAGTTCAGTGCGTCGAATAAAATAGGATGCGACCCCGAGGCTTTCCGCCAATTGGTCAATCGAGATTCCGGCCCGTTCTCGTAAGATTCGGATGCGGTCACCGTATCCCCGGTAAGGTGAATGATCCAGCATATTACCCCTCCTCGCTATTCTTATCATACCCTTGAATCAGGTATTGGATACATCGAACTTTCGCACGATTTTTTCAGCAGATGACGTGGATAACGAATCCATAAAGGAAGGATACTGATGAAATAACCTGCGGTGACGATTCCAATCCAGATCAAGGACAACGAAAGAAACGGACCGATTTCCAGTCCTCCTTCCGATAAGATGACTTGAAAGAACAACCAGGCATGAAAGATCGAAATGAGGTACGGCATCATCAAGACTGCACCGTATTTGACGAACAGAAAACGCCGGATGCTGCGTTTGCTGAAGCCAAGCGCAAATAACGTCTTCAATCGTTTCTGTTCCTTCTCTGCCGTCATCTGCATCCAAACATGCAGGAAACTCGCATTGATGATGAACAACCATACCGTCAGCAGGATGACGACGAAGGAAACGAGACGGACGATGCGGATGCCGTCCAGTTCATCTTCCGTTTCATTGATCAACTGATACGGAATCGATTCTTTTTTTCCGAGCGCTTCTTTCGATTGGATGTCCCGGACGATGGACATCCAACTCGTCCAACTTTTTGTTCCATAGTCCGTGTAGGATGGTGTTTCAAAGACACGGACATGGGATAACGGAAGATTCATCTCTGCAAAGGCGCGGTCACTGACGACGAATAACGTTTCAATCCGGTCGTTATATCCGAACAGAAGACCATGTTCCGCCATCGGTTCCAGTGTGTAGCCGGCCTTTTCCATCGCAGCCTTGGCTTTTTTCATCGTCGGTGTCACTTCTTCCACTTGAACCGGACGGGCCGGAATCATAAAGGCGTGATTCGGCTGCAACAACGTGCGCTGGGCATATTCCAAATGTTTCATGAGTTGATTGTAGTCCGATAACGGTATCACGTGCCGGGTCTTCGATCCTTTGACTCTGACATCTTGACGATACTTATCAGGGAACGTTTTCGTCATTGTCCGTTCCAATGTCTGAAGGCGACTGGACGGGACTGCAGATTCCTCGTAATAGACCAATCCAAATTGATTTTTCGACGACAGGTCAAAACCAATTAATTGAAGGATAAAAATAAGACCAACCGCTGTCAGTGCACACGAAGTCAAAATCGTTCCCAGTGCGACCAATGTGCTGTTCGTCCGTAATTGAATGGCGATTTCCGAGACAATCAGTTTTCGCAACGACAACCGCCGGGGGCGATACAGTTTGAGAATGACCGGAATGACATGCCGGCAAAAAAAGAACGATCCGACGAAGATGACAAACGGAAAGACCAGAAAGAAGTTGCCTTGTTGCGTCAGCGCCATGAAATATCCGTAAAACAGAATCAGAACTGCCACTCCCTGAACGAAAAGACCAAGTCGAATCCGAAGCCGGGAACGGAGGCGGACAGGACGATCCGGTCGAAACCGGTAAATCGCAAGGACCGTCGCGATCAACAGCGTCAACAACGCGCCAGCAATCAACACCAAAGAGGAAGTAACGGAAATCTCGATTGCCAACCGTGGCAGGAACATGACCTTTTCGATGGAGAGTAACATCAGCTTCGTCAAAACGACGCCGAGCGTGATACCGGCTGTAATCGCTAAACCGCCGACAATCAAGATTTCAATCATAAAGTATTTCAAAAAGTGCGAAAAACCGCTTCCGAGCGTCCGCATGATCCGCAAGTCATTTTTGCGATGCTCAAGCATCGTATACGTCGTCGAATAGATGAATAAAATACTGAAAAACAAAATAATGACTTCCGCGATGAACACGAAAACCATCGTCAACTCAATGACTTGATTCAACTGACTTAACACTTTGGCGATATTCTGAAACGATTCGCTGACGACAAGATTCCAGTAGCTGGTCGCAATCGTCATCGCGACGATGATCGTCAAGGCATATCCGTAATACAGACGTTGATAACGCTTGATGTTACGTAGGGCGTATTGCAGATAAGTGATGTTCATCCCCTCCTAGCAACGAAAGCGATTCAATGACGCGCTGGAAAAAGACACGCCGCGGCTCATCACGAAACAGCTCCGTCTGGATGCTGCCGTCCTTCAGAAACAGAACATGATTACAATAAGACGCGACGGTCGGGTCATGTGTGACGATGACCATCGTCATCCCTGCCGCATTCAACTCCGCCAGTAACTCCATGACATGTTTCGTCGCCTGAAAATCAAGCGCCCCCGTCGGTTCGTCCGCGAGCATCAGACGCGGTGCATGAATCAACGCACGACCGATCGCCGTCCGTTGCCGTTGTCCGCCTGACACTTCATCGACCTGCTTATCCAGCAATTCATCAATCTGAAGACGCTTCGCGAGATGATACATCTCTTCCCGCGCCTCTTGCGTCTTTTTGCCGCTCAACATTAATGGAACAAGCATATTTTCGGCGACCGTCAAGGAATCAAGCAAATTAAATTCCTGAAAAATGATTCCGAGCGTCTCCCGTCGAAAGTGGGTCGTCTCCTTTCGCTTAAATGCGGCTGTATCCATCCCTTGAATCAAAATCGAGCCCCAACTCGGTTGGTCGAGCGTCGCCAGTAAATTGATCAAGGTCGATTTTCCGCTGCCGGAAGGTCCCATGACTGCGACCATCTCGCCTTCTTCGACCCGGAAATTGATGTCGGTCAACGGTTGTTCCGTCACTTTTCCGGGATAGACTTTGCCCAACTGTTTGACTTCAATCATGTTGCTTCCCTCCTACCAATATGAGACGACACGTCGTTCCCTCTCCTTCCACACTTTCAATTTCAATCGTATGCCCGAGTTTCAAGCAAATCTGACTGACGAAGTAGAGACCCATTCCGGTCGATTCCCCGTATCTTCGGCCGTTTTCGCCGGTAAAGAAGGCATTGAAGACGCGTGGTACGTCCCGTTTCGGTATCCCGACGCCGTCATCTTGAACCGTCACGATGATTTGCCCCGCCTGTTCAATTGCCCGAATCACGACCTCGTGACCGTGACCGGCAGTATACTTGACGGCATTCGTGATCAACTGAAGCAATACGAAACGAAACCATTTGGTATCCGTGTAGACATAGACATCTGTCGCGATTTCAAGCTTCGGATACACTTTATTTTTGACGAACAATCGTTTTTCCTGATTAATCAGACCGGCGACCAATGTCCGCAGATTCGATCGTTCTGCTTTCAAGTCGGTTTCAATCGCTTCAAGACGAGACGAATACAACATCTGATCGAGTCCAATCCGCATCCGGTCGACCTCGTGGCGGAGATCCGCTTGAAAGTGTTCTCCGGGATGTTCGAGAATCAGCTCGATGACCGACAGCGGTGTCTTCATTTGATGGATCCATTGATCGACGTAACGGTGACGTTCCTTTTCTTTACGCCGTTCCGCAAACAGACTGTTTCGAAACACCGTCTGTTGACGTTCTAAAAAGTGTTCGACAGCAGCTGCAAGCGGCTCATCGCTGTCACCGCGAATGGGTTCTGCGACCGATTGAATAGGAGTCTGCAATCGTTTAAACAGCGGCAGCATACTGAAAAAACGGTAACTTAAATAAATTAACAAGGCAATCCCATTCAAGAGTGCGATGTAAAAGAACGCGGCCGGACGGTAAAGATCGTACAACCATAAAATCAGAAACAAGGCGGCCAGCTGACCCGCAAAAAATAATATTCCGGGAATCATATGTCGGAGAAACAGCTTCATTGGTCGAGAACCAGTTTGTAACCGACTCCCCGAACCGTCTCGAGTCCCCCGATTCCGATTTCTGCCAATCGTTTTCGGACACGGGTAATATTGACGTTCAGCGTATTTTCATCGACAAATGCCTCGTCGTCCCAAATGCGTTCCAGCAAGTCCCCCCGGCTGACAATCCGTGGACTCGCAGTCAGCAGCATTTCTAAAATCAGTCCTTCTTTTTTGGACAGCTCAATCGTCCGGTCCGCGTGCTCAACGATATACCGGTCCAAATACAGAACCAGTCCTGCTTTTGTTACCGTCCGCTCGTCACTCTCATTGGACAATGCACCGTAGGCACGCCGAATCTGACTTTTGATTTTTGCGATGACGACAGCTCCTTGGAATGGTTTGACGATATAATCATCCGCCCCGTATTCCAAAGCCATGACTTGGTCCATCTCACCGACCCGGGCTGAAATGAACAGGATCGGCGCCCGCGTCTTCATCCGGAGTTGCCGGCACCAATAAAAGCCGTCAAACTTCGGCAAATTGACATCCAGCAAAATGACGTCTGCTTTTGTCTCTTCAAACCGAGCTACGACATCACCTAACCCATCTTCATGAATGACATTAAAATCGTACCGTTCCAACAATTCTTTTAACAACAAAGCAATTTGTTGATCGTCTTCTACTAATAATATGGTTTCCATCAGTACATTCAGCTCCTTCTTCCTCCATGATACCGAACAAAAAATGGACTGGAAACGTTTATTCGTTTCCAGTCCATCCGAATTACATGACGATGCGGCGATAGGCTCGCACTGTCATGACATAATATACCAGATAGACAATCGTATAACAGCCGATGGCGAGCGACATCGGTAAAACTAAATTGTAGTTTAACAGTTTTTGCAGCACCTGCATCGCGAACAGACTGTGAACGAGTCCGAGTACATACGGCAGGGAGAACATGAATCCAACCAATCGGCGGATGATTCCTGTTTGTTCCTGCTCGTCGACTCCGATCTTTTGGATAATGGCAAAACGTTGTTTCGATTCTTCTGCTTCTGCGAGCATTTTAAAATAGATGATAGAACCGGTCGCAAGCAGGAAGACAAGCCCAAGGAATCCGGCAGCAAACGCGAGCAGCCCTGTCGTCGCAGTCGTCATGGCATAGACCGGATAATAGGCCGCCATGTCGGTCTCTGCTTTTTTGCCATACAGTTGTTCCAACTGTTTGATCAATCCGTCATCCGTTCGTTCATCCGAGAACTGATAGTTCGTCAGCATTGCTGCTTTTTCCGGCATCATCGCGAAGGCATCATCGGAAACGGCAAATGCCAGACGTTTTTTTGCATAGAGTTGAGTGATTGGTAAATTCGTCGCACCGGTAATACGAAAGGATGAATGCGTATCTTTGATGGAAACCCCAATCGGTGACTGAACAGGTTCTTTCAAAAGATCATTTCCTTTAAAAGTTTCAAGGACAATCGCTTCCCCGGCTCCAGGTTCCGGCAAAACACGTTTTCCGTTACTCTTTGCGAGCTTCTCATAATCGGAATAACTGATATAGCTGAATTGTCCCGGTTTTCCGTCAAATCCAAATGTCTCGTATGAAGTCGTAAAGGATAGCGGGTTTGGCAACTCCTGAAACGAATGATTGACATTTTTGACATTGACCATCGACCGCGACTCAATCTTTTGATTCGATGATCGAATTAATTTTTCTGCCTCTGCTTGTTTCCCTGTAACCGATAAGCTGTACGGCATCTGTTCTTCGACCGTCCGATCAATGTAATAGTAAATCGACGTCGCGGTTCCGACTGTCGTCAACGTCACGGCCGTGATGACGGTGATCGTCGATAGCATGACGGCGTTGGATTTGATACGGGATAACAGCTGACCGTGTAAAATCATGTTCGTCCCTTGATAATGCCGTAAACGGCGGCTTAACAGACGTAACAGGAAAATCGTAAAGTAACTCATCGTTCCGAATGTCCCGACAATAATACAAAGCATCAAAACCGGTGCAATGATCGTAAAGTGTTCAAGCAATGGTTTTCCCGTTAAGTAATAACCGACCGCAATCAACAAGACGGACACTACGGCAAGCACCGGATGCACTTTCGGGACCGTCTCGACCTGTTGCTTTGCTTTAAACAGTTCAATCAATGTGAAACGGTAAATCGTCCGTGCCGAACGGATCGCAATCAATAAAAAGATGGTCAGAAAGACGGCAACCGTCTGACCGATTGCACCGGCATTGATCGAAAAGTCTGCTTCAATCGACATCCCCATCACATACGCGAGCAGCATGACAAAATACTTCGAAGCAACCGTTCCGAGCAACATACCGATCAAGAGACCGATGAGACCGTACCCCATCGTTTCGAGAAACAAGAGTTTGGCAATTTGTTGGCGCTCAAGACCAAGCAACGCATACAGACCAATCTCCTGCTTCCGGCGACGCAGGAAGAAGTCGCTGGAGTACCAGATAAAGATAGCGGAAAACAATGCTAAAATCACACTCGATCCGGTAAAGACGGTGCCGAGTTTTCCATATAACTCATTGGCCTGCAACATCGCTTCGTTCGATCGGATGGCTAAAAACGTGTAATAAATCAAAATGGCGAAAGTGACTGCGCCAAGATACATCATGTTTTGACGAATGTTCTTTAAATTGCGAAAAGCCAACTTAAACAAGTTCACGAGCGACACCTCCGAGTTCACGTTGTACTTCCATGATTTGTTCAAAAAACTCTTTCCGTGATCCAAACTGATGAATCTCCCGGAATAATTCGCCGTCTTTGACGAACACGACGCGCTCTGCATACGACGCTGTCATCGGATCATGCGTCACCATCAAAATCGTCGCTCCCTGCCCATTGAGACGAGCCATTGCTTCTAGCAACCCGGTCGCCGATTTCGAGTCGAGAGCACCGGTCGGCTCATCCGCTAAAATCAACGACGGTTGATGAATGATAGCCCGGGCGGCGGCTGTCCGCTGTTTTTGACCACCTGACAGTTCAGCCGGTCGCTTCTTTAGTAATTCTTCAATTCCGAGCTCGCCTGCCACCTGCTCGACTCGTGCCAAAATGTCCGCTTTTGGCAACTGTTGCAAAGCAAGCGGCAAGGCGATGTTTTCTTCGATCGTCATCGTGTCGAGCAGATTAAAATCCTGAAAAATGAATCCGAGCTGTTCCCGACGAAACCGGGCCAACTGTTTTTCTTTCATCCCGGTTACGTCTTCCCCGTTGATATGAATCGTGCCGTCCGTCGGCTGATCGATGGTCGACAAGAGATTCAGTAACGTCGACTTCCCTGCTCCTGACGGTCCCATGATGCTGACGAATTCGGATTGATGGACCGTCAACGTCGTAGGACGGAGTGCCTCATGCCGGGCGTTTTTCGTTTGGTAGACTTTCGTAATCTGTTCTGCGTGTAAGATTGATTTCATAGTGTGTTTCCTCCCGTATTCTTCATGTTGCTTTTAGTATACGGAGCAATATGCCTTTCAAAGAATCGGTTAGACTTTCAAGCATCTTACAAAACAGTAAGCTCGAGGAGAAGACGACAAAAAAAGCTCCCTCGTCTAAGACAAGGGAGCGATTACGTAAAATGATTATTTATGTGTCGCTTTGAAAAGCTCTGTTTCACCTGCGACAACAGATGTTCCTTCAGCCGGAACAGCAGAAAGTGTAAATTGATCGTGGTTCGTCACGATGATCGGTGTGACCGTCGATGGTGCGTTCGCACGAATGAAATCGAGATCAAACTCAACGAGGACGTCACCGGCTTTGACTTTATCACCGGATTGAACGTGTGCCGTGAAGCCTTCACCTTTAAGGTTGACTGTGTCTAATCCAACGTGGATCAATAACTCAAGACCGTCTTCGCCTTTAAGACCGATTGCATGTTTTGTCGGGAAGATGGTTTCAACTGTCGCGTTGATTGGTGAAACGACTTTACCTTCCGTCGGTTCGATCGCAACGCCGTCTCCCATCATTTTTTGTGAGAAAACTTGATCAGGTACGTTCTCGATGCTGACGATTTTACCTGTAAGGGCAGAAGCGATTTTCGTGTTGCTTTCATCATTACCACCAAACAATTTTTTAAAGAATCCCATGATACTATCCCTCTACTTTCTCGATCGTTTTCTTCTTTAAGAAGATTCGATTTTTTTATAGGAGCCAGTTAAATGTAAACTCGCTCACGTTCTCACAAAAAGCATACGTTTGTAACTCTGGTTTTGCAAGTATTTTTGTGTGATAATAGTTAGAAATCACAAGGAGGCGCTTACATGTTAACATTTTCAGAACTTACATATGTCCGTCCTGACCTGAATGTCCTTGAAACTTCCATGCATGCCGCGATCAACAGATTGCGTGAAGCAACAGATGTCGATGCAGCAAACAATGCCATCTCTGAGATTAATACCCTTAGAAATCAATTTGAAACAGCCAGCCAATTAGTAGAGATTCGTCACACAATCGATACACGCGACGGTTTTTATGAAACGGAGCAAGGTTTCTTTGATGAAGCCGGTCCGGTTTACCAAGGATACGTCTCGAGTTATTACCATGCGTTGACGGCTCATCCCCTCCGTACTTCACTCGAATCGACGTGGGGCAAACAGCTTTTCTTACTGGCGGAAGCCAGTTTAAAAACATTCTCCGACGCCATCATTCCAAAACTGCAGGAAGAAAACCGTTTGGCGAGTGAGTATACGAAATTGATGTCGGCTGCGCAAATCGAATTTGACGGCAAGACATTGAACTTATCCCAGTTTGGTCCTTACTTACAGTCGGCCGATCGTAACGTCCGAAAAGCCGCTTCTGAAGCACGTTATGGCTATTTAAAAGAGCACGGCGACGCCATCGACTCGATTTACGACAAACTCGTTCATGTCCGGACCGATATCGCGAAGACACTTGGTTTCCCGTCGTTCGTCGAACTTGGTTATGCCCGGATGTTACGTGTCGATTACGACCAATCGATGGTCGAAAACTACCGCGAGCAAATTCTCGAGACAATCGTGCCAATCGCGACATCACTGAAAGAACGCCAGCAACGCCGAATCGGTGTCGATTCCCTTTATTATTACGACGAAGGATTCGCCTTTAAGTCCGGCAACGCGACACCACAAGGCGAAGAAGCCTTCATCATCGAAGGCGGAAAGAAAATGTACCGTGACATGTCACCGGAGACAAATGAGTTCTTTGAGTACATGATTGATCGCGGCGCGCTTGATCTGACAGCGAAACCGGGTAAGGCAGGCGGCGGATACTGTACGTATATCGCTGACGAAAAACTCCCGTTCATCTTCTCGAACTTTAACGGGACAGCCGGCGACATTGATGTCCTTACGCACGAAGTCGGGCACGCCTTCCAAGTGTATGAAAGCCGTCACTTCACTGTTCCGGAATATGGGTTCCCGACATATGAAGCATGTGAGATCCATTCGATGTCAATGGAATACTTTGCGTATCCGTGGATGGAGGAGTTCTTTGGTGATCAGACTGCCAAATACAAATTCAGTCATCTTGCGGGCGGCGTCACATTCCTACCGTACGGTGTCGCGATCGATGAGTTCCAACATGTCATCTACAATCAACCGGAACTGACACCGGCGGAGCGTCGCGCGGCATGGCGTGCGATCGAACAGAAGTATTTGCCACACCGGAACTATGAAGAAAATGATTACCTCGATTCCGGCGCCTGGTGGCATCAGCAAGGACATGTCTTCGGCAGTCCGTTCTATTACATCGATTACACGCTCGCACAAGTCTGTGCGTTCCAGTTCTATGCGTGGATGGAGCAAGACCGGGAAGCGGCTTGGAAGTCGTATCTCGCGCTCTGCAAAGCCGGTGGATCAGAAAGCTTCCTCACACTCGTCGAACGGGCAGGACTGAAATCACCGTTCGCTCCTGGTACGGTCAGTGAAGCGGTTGCGCCAATCAAAGCCTACTTGGCAGAAACAGACGATCTCGCACTTGATCGTGTGTAATGACTGCAGACAGGACTTCGCTTTTTAAACAGGAGTCCTCGTTCTGTCTGTTCTTGACTCATTTTGTTTCTCCCATCAAAGTAAACAAAAAAAGTGATCGCCCCTCCATTCGATGGGAAGCGATCACTTTTTTTAGTTTAACGCCTGAAAGACATTATCCCGACTGTTTGATTTGATCTTGATAGCGATTAAACCATATTTTAAATTCATCTGCCGGAATCGGACGTGAATAATAGAAACCTTGACCGTACTCACAGTTCAGTTTCCGTAAATTTTCTCCCTGTTCCGCTTGTTCAATCCCTTCTGCCACCACATCATACTTTAACGTGTGGGCCAGTTGGATGATGGTTTCGATTAACGGGGCGTTCGAACAAGCATCTGTGCCGCTGATGAAGGAACGGTCAATTTTTAGACGTTGAATCGGTAAACGACTTAAGTAGGATAGCGAGGAATACCCGGTTCCAAAGTCATCAATCGCCAAACGATAACCGAGATGATTCAATTTTTGAAGGGCGTCAAAGACCCGTGTATCTGAAAAAACTCCGAAAGACTCTGTAATTTCGAGCTCCATTCGTTGTTCGATTCCCGGATGACGACCTCTCACTTCTTCCAAAAATTCGACGATTCGTCCGGATACCAACTCTTTTACTGACAGATTGGCGGAGACACGCAGTGATCCCAGTGGCGTCCCTTCCCATGCTCTTACTTGACGAACCGATTCTTGAACAACCCACATGCCAATCTCTTCGATCAACATCGAACGCTCGGCAATCGGGATGAAGACCGCGGGACTGATCAGACCACGTTCCGGGTGGAACCAGCGTAATAAGGCTTCACACCCATCCACCTGCTTTGTTTCCAGATTCACCTGCGGCTGATAGAACAGTTGTAGTTCATTCCGGTTAATCGCCTCGCGCAACTCTGATTCAAGCACCACTGATTCCCGATACTCTTCACTCATCCACGACTCGAACCAAACCGGCTCACCGGTCTCTTCCCGCTTCGCGTGCTGCATGGCAATGTCGACTGAAGACAGTAAAGACGTTACGGCTACAGCATCGTCCGGATAACGGACCATACTCATACTGATGGCGACATCAATGTTCTCGCCGTCAATCCGGTACGGTCTTTCAATAATGGACTTGAGATCCCGATAATTGACGATGTCCTGTTGAAAAATCATCACAGCAAATTCGTCCCCACCGATTCGGGCAGCAGATCCGGTACCGATGAAGTGACGCCGCAAACGCGTCGATACTTCTTTTAGAATTTGATCTCCGGCACTGTGACCGTAAATATCATTGATCCGTCGGAACTGACGAACACCAATCGTCACCAGTTCTCCCGGTTGTGGTGCAGCGAGTGCTTCTTCCATCTTTTGTTCAAAGCCGTTTCGATTCAATAAGCCGGTTAAAACATCAAATAAAGCTAACTGTGTGATGCGTTCTTCCCGTTTCAATTGATCCGTTTCATCGTGACACGTCAAATAGAGGGCGGTCCCACCTTCATTTTTAGTCGGGACATGAATGATGTTGACGAACATGTTCCGGATGTCTTCCTTGAAAATCATTTGACACCGGATCGTTTGACTGAATCCTTCGATCGCCCGGTTTAACGCCCGACGGACTCGGTTCAAGTCAGCCGGATGAATCAACTCTTCAATCGTCATCAATTCCGATGATTGTGCCAATTGCTTGAACCGATCATTTCCGCTCAACAGCTGAAAATCAGAAGACAACGCGACAATCGGATTTGTATTTTGTGAGAATAGCGATTCAATTTCAGCTTTTTTCTGTTTGATCTCAACTGTTTTTTTATCGTTATAATCCAACAGTCCTGAAATAATGGTCGTCATCGTGCGAAAGGCTTCAACGACCGGATAAAAATCGTTTTGTTTCGGTACATGGTAGCGTGACTGGCGCGGACCTTCTGCAAAAAAGTCCGCTTCCTCTTGGAGAATATGTAAGTCTTTACGGAAAGCCCGCAGTAACGACAAGGTCAGCCAAATTAAAAGTAAGATGACACTACACGCCGATACGAATGCAAACCATGCATTTCGGATGACAGACGTTCCTTGATCCGTCATCTCTGCTTGAACATCACGAATCCCTTCGTCAAAGACCCGGGAGATACTCGTCTGGTAACGCGCTGACACTGAATCAATCGTCCCGTACTGTTGATTATCCGGTTGATTGATCGCCGCATCAATAATCCGCAGATAGGCATTGATCTGATTGTTCATTACAGAAATCTCCCGTGGCCGGCTATCCCCGTCCGCTTCCATTTTTGCATAAAGGGATTGAATTAACCTGTTGTGGCGCATTTCTAATTCCTGACGCGCTTGACGAATCCGCAATAGTTCAATTGAATCCAGTTGCCGGTCTTCGTTTTCATCCAATAAGAATTGTCCCGTCCGTCCAAGCTCTTCCTCTATTAAAAAAAGATTTGAGAACAAGGAGTAATAGGTCTCCGTCTCTTTACTTAAATACAGTTGATTGAACAAGACTTCATTCTTGTAAGAAGTCGCCTTTCGGAAAAATTGATGATCGGCTTGACGTCCTTTTGACGTGATGTCCTCCATTTCTGACAACAATTCTTTTTTGGCAGGACCTGTTGTGTCTGTTTTTTTAAGCTGTTTTTTTAATGTCTGAATCTCCGTCTGTATATTTTCCCATGAATCCTCATGTGATGATTTCATTTTTGTTGTCGTCTCACTCAACGTCAGATAGTACTCTTTTGTCAAATCCCGTTCGACTTTGTTTAATTGATTAAAAATGTCCATTTTATCGCTTGACCGTTTAAGCTGATAACCGTCTTCGAGATTTTTCAATAACTGTTGTGTCGCGATAAACAAGGCTAAAAAGCCAATAATTACAACCATCCATGTGAATGTTTTATAGTAGGAGCGTTTTCGAAATGCTTCTACGATGGAGACTGGTGATAAACGCCGCAACACATCGTCCTCCCTAACCTGTCATTATGCTTCTATATCGTCCAGTTCCTCTCTTTCGTGAAGTAAAAACGGGTCAATAAAAGCACCTATCCTCACTTTTCGTGAAAATAAGTGCTTTTGATACTAGATTTCAGTATTGTACGTTTTCACGTGCGACTTTTTTTGCAAAATAATCAATGATATCACGCCGACGGATAATTCCGATGAAGTGTTTTCCGTCATCAATTACCGGTACGAAATTCTGATCCGTGATGACTTCAATCATCTCTTCCATTTGTGCCGTAATCGAAACCGGCTTATAGCGAACGCGTTGCTTGATATCGGTCAAACGGGTTTGCAGCACATGATCATAATCCGCATGTTCCAGATTTTTTTCCAATGCCCACAAGACATCCCCTTCCGTCAGGGTTCCTGCGTATTTTCCTTTATCGTCGACGAGTGGGACCGATGTGAAACGATGATGTTTCATCTTTTCCAGTGCTTGTCTGACCGTCGACTCCGGATCTAAGTATTTGACTTCGTCTTTTGGTAATAAGAAAAAAGCGATGTTCATTTCTAGTTCCTCCCTAGCCACTCTGTGACACCTCTTCTATTTTATCATGAACTCTGGTTACGTTCAGTTCCCAAATCATGAAAATCTACCCACAATTCCTTCATATTTAGTATTACCCTTCCGATAATCAGAATAGACAGATTTTAAAGACTATTTCAAAAGATGGGAGAATACATATGCGCCTTCCGATTACACGTCGGCTTTTTATTGGACTTATTTTATTACCTGCTCTTACTTTGGGTGTCTCGACCTGGTTTTCTTATAATCAGACGAGTCAGACGGTTGAACGTCTCGTTGACTCAACATCACAAACTGCTTTAAAACAACTGGAACAATCGTTTTCCCGTATCATCGATGACACAAAAAAAGATACAACCTTACTCGCAGGTCTTCCCTTTAACCGGGCCGATGGCCAATTGCCGAACTACATAACTGATCCTGAAACATCCACTGTCACCGAGTTGCCTTCACAAAAGGCAAAAGACATTTACAGCATCCTCGAAAAGTACGGTTCGTCTAAAATCGAGAACTCCTTTGTTCAGTATGCGGATGTAAAAGGCGGATACTTAAACTGGCCGAAGCAGGATGCCTCTTCCGGATATGATCCACGTAAAGAGATTTGGTACAAACAAGCTTTGGAAAATTCAAGTACTGTCGCCATGAGCGAACCGTATTACGATGAAGCCACCAAACTGTCCATCATCGGCTTTTCTAAAGCAACACTTGACGATCAAGCCAATATCAAAGGTGTGTTGTCCGTTTATAAAAGTATTGACCGTCTATCGCAGGATATGAAACGCATCGAAATCGGTCAAAAAGGATTCGTCTTCAGCTACACAAAAGACGGTAAAGTCGTTACGCATCCAAACAACAACTATTTCTTCAAAAAAGTAGACCAGTTACGCGAAAAGGGAAAACCGTACTTTGCGGCACCTAAACAGATGATCAACGAAGAATCGGGTTCGACAATCATGGATGTCGGCGGTAAAAAGTCCGTCGTCATTTGGCAATTGTCTTCAAAGACCGGATTTAAATTGGCTGTCGTACTGGATCATGCTTCTTTGTATGCACCAAAAGATGCCATGCTCAAGCAGTCTTTGATTAACTTCGTCGTTGCGATTGCTCTTGCGACGGTCATCGCTTGGTTAATCGGACGTTCGATTAACCGTCCATTATCCGGACTCCGAAATGAAGCGTTAGCGATCGCAAGTGGTGATTTACGATCAACACCTCGTTCAAAACGTTGGATTCGGGATGAATTGTCCGATTTGGGTGAGAACTTTGATGCGATGCGGCAAAAAATCCGGCAGACAATCGTCGCCATGACTGATTCTGCCGGTACCGTAAGAGATGCTTCACAAGATTTATCTTCTAATGCGACACACGTCCAAAATGCATCGGTTCAGATTGGACAGACGATGGAAGAAATCGCTGCAGCCGGCGAGACACAGACGAAACAAGCGGAACGCTCTTCGCATGCTGTTTATGGGGTCAAGGAACGATCCATCGCCATGCAAACAGCAGCTACAGAAACTTTGACAGAAGTCGCCTCTGTCGCACAAGCGGCAACACGCGGCAGTGCATTGACCAAACAAACGATTACCGAACTGCTGCAACACTCTGACTCGTTGGAGCAGGAAATTCAAAACACATCCGATTTCCTTGGAAAACGTTCCGATGAGATTGGTAAGATTCTCGGAACCTTACAGGCCATTTCGAGTCAAACGAATCTGCTTGCCCTCAATGCTGCCATCGAAGCAGCCCGTGTCGGTGAACAAGGCCGCGGTTTTGCCGTCGTCGCCAGCGAAGTCCGAAAACTCGCGGAAGAGAGTGACCAATCGGCTAAACAAATCAAGCAATTACTCGGTAACATTCAACAAGAAACCCAGACAGCGATGGGCGCGATGAATGGCGTCATGAGTGACTTAAAAGTTTCTCTTGAATCGGTCAAAACGACTGGGACGGATTTTGAACAAATTGCCGGATCCGTCCAGCACGTCTCGAAACGGACAGAATCATTGACGGGAGATATCAGCGCCTTGACGACGGCAACAGAAGATGTTTCCGATGCTATGGGAACCATCCTTGCCTTGACGGAAGAAAATGCAGCCGGGATCGAGACGAGTGCTGCAAGTATTCAAGAAACGAATGCGACGATTGAAGCTGTCACGACAGCTGCTGCGCACCTCGCACAAATCGCAACTGAACTGCACGCCTTAACATTCGGCTTCCAAGTAGACGACGCGATGGATGAGGAAGAAGATACCCCCGCAGAAATGTTCGAACAGACTGAAGAAAATAGTTCTTACGACGAAGCAGCGGTCTCTTCTTTGAATGAAGAAGAACTCATGATCTCTGATTCCGCCGAGGAACATTTACCGGAAGAATCAGACGCTCTTTCTGGAGAAGATTCTACGATCCGTTAATCGTTTAACACGAAAAGACATCAACCACCTTCGTTATCATAAGGTGTAGATGTCTTTTTTCGTTTCCTGCTGTTCTGCAGCATGTGACGGACAGCGATTCCGGCTATACAACCCAGTACTCACGACGTAAACTGTATACAACACGATTGGTGAGGAAGGAGGAATTTTCGTGACATCCTTACGAGAAGAAGATTTAATTCAAATTGCAGAAAATTTGTACGGGACGACCGGATTTTTCGTATCGTATCAGTCATCGACCGGCGAATCATTGGACATTCGCCCTGCCCCACCCGTTCATCCGAGTCAGCTGACAATCGAACAGACATGGCCTGACGTCAAAACCAAACCATTGTTGTACACACTAAACGATGGCACAGCCTACTTATTCATGCCGGTTCTGAATCAAGGACAGTACCGAATCGGTCCTGTTTTGTTACAATCGGCCCTGTTTCGTGCACACATTCAGGACAAAACCTTTCATGATTTCTATAAAGTCTTAACACGGACGACAGAAAATCGATTGATGCATTGTGCGCATTTCCTTTACCGGTTATTAACGGGGGAACAACTGGCTGCACAAGATATTCAGACCGAATCTGAAAGTCAGCATCCGGAAGTTCAAATCGTTGCTGACGTTCCGCCGCATACCGCTGCGACCGCCTACATGAAGGCTTGGGAACGGGAACAACAGATTATCGAATGGATTTCTTCCGGACAAAGCGAACGTCTGGCAACAACTTATTCTCTCCCGGCCTACGGAGAATTTGGATCCTTGGCGCGCCATCAACCGTTGCGTGCCGAAAAAAATCTGTTGCTCGGTACAGTCTTGTTAAGTGCTCGTGCCGCGATTAGAGGCGGTCTCGAACCCGATGAAGCCTTTATGCTCAGCGACCGGATGATTGAGTCGATCGAAGCCGCGACCAGCATTTCAGAACTGCGGAACCGTCATGTGAAGATTACAGTCAGCTTTGCAGAAGCTGTTAAAGAAGTGCAGGAACTGCGGCATTCGCCGCATGTTCTAGCTGCGATTCGTTATATTCAACAACATCTGTATGAAGCGCTTTCGGTATCTTCAATCAGTCAAGCCATCCATGTTTCCTCAAACTATCTGTCCGTTCTGTTTAAAGAGGAAACCGGATTGCCGCTCGCTCGATATGTCATTCGGGAACGCATTCGCGAAGCAAAACGATTATTGCGCTCCACCGATGATTCTTTATTGACGATTTCAAATAAGCTGCACTTTTCAAGTCAAAGCCATTTTAGCCAGGCTTTTAAACAAACGACAGGAGAAACACCTACACACTACAGACAGAGTCATCGTTTTTAAGTGATTTCTGCACATACTCGGTTATTTATGGTACTTTTTAAGAATAGTCTTTAAAAAAAGGAGCATTTTCATGAATTCCATTAGTGTCATCATTCCAGTTTATCAAACCGAATCACAAGTGAATGCCGCGATTCAATCCGTCATCGAACAATCGGTTGAATCACCTGTCGAAATCATCGTCGTGTTTGACGGCGCAAGTAATTACAGTCAAGACCTTCAAGCCAATTTCCCGCAAATTAAAGTCGTCGAGCAAGCCCATCAAGGTGTGCATAGCGCACGTCATACCGGCTTACTTCAGGCAACAGGAGAATATATCATCTTTTTAGACAGCGACGATGTATTGTCTCCCCGTGCCCTGTACACCTTCTTAAAGGCGGCTGAAAAAACAAATGGTGAAGTCATCATCGGAAAAGTGTCTCCGGTCTACAATAAACAGAAATGGTTTATGCCGATTGAAGACGACCGCTACTTTTTCTATACACGCTCAAAATTTAACGCCAACCACTTAACGAGCATCCATGGATGGATGATTAAAAAATCGTTATTGTTGGATCTTTCTCTTTTCCAGACTACTTGGTTTTCAGACACGGTCATCGCCCATACCGTCATTTCGCAATTAACGAATTTCACTTCTGTTAATTACGTGGTGTACGGCAGAAATTCGCGAAGTACTCCTCTCGAAGGACAGTCCTTGTATCAATTACGGGATGTGCAAACACTGGCAGACAGCTCACGTATATTTGGTATTCTTTCAGCGGATACGACAGATGATTCTGTACAATCGTTTCTAAATACGTGGTACAAACGCTTTATCTCGAAACGCGGACGCAGTTTGTTAGAAAAAGGTGATCTGCAACAACAAAAAATCATTTTTAATTATGTCGCCCGTGACCTGAAGCAAACGAAAGCGAAGAGTAAATATTTAAAGGCGTGGTCAACCGGATCATTCACCTTGTTCCAACTGTACATTAGAGGTGTTCAAGCAAAACGTTTCGTCAGCTCGGTCAAGCGTAAAAAAATTAAGAACGGTCTGATGCTCTATCGTGCTTTCCAAAAACTACCGGTGAAAGAAAATCTCGTGTTATTCGAAAGTTTCTTAGGACGCAGTTATTCAGATAATCCAAAAGCCTTGTATCTCTATATGCAAAAAAATTATCCGCATCTGGATCTTGTCTGGATTTTTGCTCAAGAACCGACAGAAGATGTAAAAGAAGCCTGTCCGAACTGGGTGTTAAAAAACAGTTTGGCTTATTATCAAGCTATGGCACGTGCGAAATATTGGATCTTCAATACACGACAGCCCGTCAGTTTGAGCAAACGCGAAGAAACGATTTATCTTCAAACTTGGCATGGTACACCATTAAAACGACTGGGTCTCGATATGGAAGAAGTCCATATGGCAGGAACCAATGCCATCCGATACAAACGGAATTTCTACAATCAAGCGCAGGAGTGGAACTATCTGATTTCGCCAAATCCTTATTCGAGCGATATCTTTGCCAGCGCCTTCGGTTTCCAAAACGAATTACTTGAAACCGGTTATCCCCGAAATGATTTACTGTACACAGATAATCAAGACGGCTTAATCAGTGAAATCAAAACAAAACTGGATCTACCGCTCGATAAAAAAGTCGTGCTCTATGCTCCGACTTGGCGCGATGACGAATTCATCGCCCGTGGACAGTATCGTTTTGATCTTCAACTGGATCTAAAACAGATGCAAGAACGACTCGGTGACGAGTATGTCGTCCTTCTTCGGATGCATTATCTCATCGCCCAAAACATGGACATTCAGAATTTTGCCGGATTTGCTTACGATGTTTCGTCGTACGGGGACATTGCTGAACTTTATTTAATCAGCGATGTGTTGATTACCGATTATTCTTCCGTCTTCTTTGATTACGCTCACTTGAAGCGTCCAATGATCTTCTTCACTTATGATTTGGAAAAATATGCCTCGACATTACGTGGTTTCTACTTTGACTTTGAGCAGGTTGTTCCTGGTCCACTTTTAAAAGAAACGAATCAAGTGATTGATTACATCGAACAAATTGATGTGAAATCGGCTCTATATGATGAAAAATACGATCGTTTCCTGGATCAGTTCTGTAGTTTAGATGATGGAACCGCCAGTGAACGTGTTGCGGTGCAACTGTTTGGTCCGCCTTCCGAAAAAAATGATGTGTTGGAACAGAGTGAAGAATAATACTCACTTGCACAAGCCGGCATGAAAAAAAGACGCTGCGACTCTCGATGATGTTTCGAGAGTCGCAGCGTCTTTTGTCATGTTACAATCTATTCTTATGCCTCATTCGTTTCACGTACGAAGAGTGCAACACTTTCGACGTGTGTCGTATGCGGGAACATATCGACAGGTGTCACTTCCATCAGCTTGTAACCAAGTTCAGCAAGCAACTTCGCGTCACGCGCTTGTGTGGATGCATTACAAGAGACGTAAACGATCCGTTGTGGCGCGACTTCAGCCGCAGCACGAAGGAATTCTTCGTCACACCCTTTACGTGGCGGGTCGACGACGATCACGTCCGGCTTGATGCCGCCTTTAACGAGCGCCGGCATGACCGTTTCTGCTGTTCCGTATTCAAACGACACGTTGTCGATGCCGTTCGCTTTCGCATTTCGGCGTGCATCGTCAATCGCTTGTGGGACCATCTCGATGCCGTAAACGTGTTTCGCCTGTTGGGCCAGTGATAACGAAATCGAACCGATTCCGCAGTAGGCATCAACGACGATTTCATTGCCTGTCAATTGTGCGTACTCGAGTGCTTTTCCGTACAGTTTTTCCGTCTGTAACGGATTAACCTGGAAGAACGAGTGTGGTGAAATTTCATACGTCAATCCGGCGATTTGGTCGCGGATGACAGCTGGTCCGTGTAAGACGATGTTTCGTTTTCCTAAGATGACGTTCGTCTCATCCGGGTTGATGTTGTGCTGGATCGATGTGACGTTCGGGACGGCTTTTAAGATGCCTTCGACGATTTTATCGACACCACGCAATTGTTTGACTTTCGTCACGAGGACGATCATCAATTCGTTTGTATGATAACCGTGACGCGCCATGATGTGACGGATGACACCGCTGTTTTTCTTTTCGTCATACGCCGGAACTTTCAGGTCAGCCAATACTTTGCGAACCGCTTGAATCGCTTCATCATTTTCTTTGTTTTGGATCAGACAGTAATCCATATCGATGATCCGGTGACTGCGTTTTTGATAAAAACCAGCCATTAATTTGTTTGATTGGAACGCGACCGGAACTTGTGCCTTGTTGCGGTATCCCCATGGATCTTCCATACCCATCGTTTCGTGGACCGGAATCTCAAGACCAGCTAGACGGGCGAAGGCGTCACGGACACGGTTATGTTTGAATTTTAGTTCCGCTTCATAAGAGAGATGCTGCAGTTGGCATCCGCCACACTGGTTGTAGACCGGGCAAGGTGGTTCAACACGATCGACACTCTTCGTTTTTTGACGAATGATTCGTCCGAAACCGTATGATTTCGTTGTTTTCGTGATTTTTACTTTGACTTGTTCCGTCGGTAATGCACCGGGAATAAAGACCGTGTAGCCGTCAATCCGCGCGACTCCTGAACCGTCGTGTGTCAAATCAACAATCTCGACGACATGCTCGTCATTTTTTTGTACTGGAATCATGTTATTTTCCTCCTAGAAAATCCCGCACCTTATGCAAGATTTGTTTCCTGTTCTTCTGCTTGTAGCTGTAAATTGATCGTTTCCATCTCATCAATCCGGAACTTCGGCGTCATGACGTCAAAATGCGATTGAAGATTCGTCATCTCCCCTTCACAAATCCCGCCAAATTCACCATCGATGTTCAAGCTCATCTCGGATGTATTTCGCATCCGGACGAAAGACGTCGTCACGTGTTCAATGCAAGGGTCCGAAAAGTGATCCCCTTTTAACGCCAACCGCATGACACGGATTAACTCGACGAGATTACACTTTTTCAAAATGAATAAATCAAAACGTCCATCATTGAGGGAAGCATTCGGCGAAAGTTTCTCAAAACCGCCTACCGAGTTCGTATTTGAGGTCAAGAACAGCATGACTTCTCCTTTAAAGATTCCCCGTTCATGCTCAAGTTCTACATACGTCGGACGGATTTGCGGAAGTTTTTCCATTCCTTTGACGTAATACGCCAACTGTCCAAGCGCAGTCTTGAGTTTAGACGGAACTTCATAGGACAATTCTGTCATGATGCCGCCACCTGCGATGTTGATAAAATAGTGGGTACCTGTCGTCCCTTCAATCTTACCGATGTCGACGGGCATCGTATATCCCGTACAGATGACATCCATTGCCCCTTCGATCGTCAAAGGAATCCGCATCGCCCGACCAAAATCGTTAGTCGTTCCGACCGGTAAGACGCCCAGTTTGGGACGAACCGGATACGATGCCATCCCGCTGATTACCTCGTTTAACGTTCCATCTCCACCTGCAGCAACGACAAGGTCAAATTCGGCTTCACAGGCCCGTGCTGCTTCATATGTCGCGTCACCGACCGCTTTCGTCGAATAGACGGAAGTCTCATAACCCGCTGCTTCCAGCCGGTCCAAGATATACGGCAGATTTCGCTTTACCATCTCTTTCCCGGAAGTCGGGTTATAAATCACTCGCGCTCTAGGTCTCATAAGATTTTCTCCTTTTTTACTCAACCGATCCATTTGATACATAACTGTTTTATTTTACATGAAGTCCCGGCACATTACAAAGGCAAAAAAAGAAGCACCGGTATCTTCCTCTTGATTCAAGGAAGGACACCAGTGCTTCAACAGAGCTTATTTTAATTTTTCGAGTTCTTCGTAGAACAGTTGATCCAGTAATGCCGGATTCGCCATTCCTTTTGTTTTTTTCATGATTTGACCGATGACGAAGCCTTTTTTCCGGTCGCGTCCGTTGACGAGTTCTTCGACGACAGCCGGATTCGCTTCAAACATCTCGACGACAAGTCCGCGAAGCAGTCCTTCATCCGAAATTTGAGCCAGCCCTTGTTCTTCGACGTAAGCACGTGGCTCGACGCCTTGTTCGATGACTGCCGTGAAGACTTGTTTCGCGATTTTTGATGAAATCGTGCCGCCGGCGATCAATTCGATCATTTCCGCAAGACGGATTGGTGTCAACTTGATCGTGTCAAACGTTTCCGTCGATTTGTTCAAGTGACCTTGGACTTCACCAACCGTCCAGTTGGCTGCTGCTTTTGGTTCCGCCCCCGCTGCAATCGTCGCTTCGAAGTATTCCGCCATCTCACGTGTGACCGTCAGTTGTTTCGCGTCATACGCCGATAGACCAAGCGCTTCCTGATACCGGATACGGCGGGCATCCGGTAATTCCGGGATACCGGCACGAATCGCTTCTTTCCAGTCGTGATCAAGGACCAACTTAACGAGATCCGGTTCCGGGAAATAGCGGTAATCAGACGCGCCTTCTTTGACCCGCATCAAGACCGTTTGTTTTTTCGCTTCGTCAAAACGAAGTGTCTCCTGGCGCATGACACCGCCGGATAACAACAGCTTACGGTGGCGGTCTTCTTCAAACTCAAGACCTTTTAAGACGTTTCCGAACGAGTTTAAGTTCTTCAGCTCGGTTTTTGTTCCGAATTTCTCTTGTCCGTAGGGACGGACGGAGATGTTACAGTCGCACCGTAACGATCCCTCTTCCATCTTAACGTCCGAGACGCCGGCATACTGCAACACTTCTTTGAGACGTTCGAGATACGCGACCGCTTCTTTTGGTGAGCGCATGTCTGCTTCACTGACGATCTCGATCAACGGTGCGCCGGTCCGGTTGAAGTCGACGACCGAATGGTTGGCACCGGTGTGGTTCATCTTCCCGGCATCTTCTTCGAGGTGGACGCGTTCGATCCGGAAACGTTTTGTTTCGCCGTCCACTTCAGCATCGATGTAGCCGTCAAAACCGATTGGCTGATCAAACTGCGAAATTTGATAGGCTTTTGGCGTATCCGGATAAAAATAGTTTTTCCGGTCGAATTTCGTTTGATCGGCAACGTGACAGTTCAACGCCATGGCGGCACGAACGGCGAGTTCGACCGCTTTTTCATTGATTTTCGGCAGAACGCCGGGATGTCCGAGACAGATCGGGCATGTCTTCGTGTTCGTTTCTGCCCCGTATTCCCGGGCACACCCGCAAAACATCTTCGTATTCGTATTTAATTCGGCATGGACCTCAATACCGATGACTGTTTCAAAGTTCATAAGGCATTCTCCTTTATAACTTCGGAAGCGCGAATCCACCGGTCGCAAGCTCAAATGCATGCGCCGCACGATAAATCGTCGCCTCGTCAAAGTGTTTTCCGATGATTTGCAAACCGACCGGTAATCCGTCGACGAGACCAGCTGGAACCGAAATCGCCGGTACCCCTGCCAAGTTGATCGGAATCGTCAGGATATCGTTGGCATACATCGTGACCGGATCGTCGTTCTGTGCCCCGAGTTCGAAGGCTGGTGTCGGAGCGGTTGGTCCGATAATGACATCGTATTTTGCAAGGACTTGGTCAAAATCTTGTTTGATCAACGTCCGGGCTTGTTGTGCTTTTTTATAGTACGCATCATAGTAACCTGAGCTGAGAGCATATGTGCCGAGCATGATCCGGCGTTTGACTTCGTCACCGAAACCTTGGGCCCGTGAATACTTGAAGACGTCTTCGAGTGCATCAGCTTCCGCGCGGACACCATAACGGATTCCGTCGAAACGTGCCAAGTTCGATGACGCTTCTGAAGAAGCGAGCAAATAATACGTCGCAAGTGCATATTTCGAGTTCGGAAGTGAGACTTCATCAACCGTCGCACCAAGCGACTCAAGTTTCTTGATTGCCGTCCGGATGTTGTCCTTGACGCCTTCACTGATTCCTTCACCGAAGTATTCTTTCGGAACGGCAATCTTCAAGCCTTTGATATCACCTGTTAACGCTTGTGTGTAATCAGTCGGATTGACGTTGGCTGACGTCGAATCCATGTCACAATGTCCGGCAATTGCGCTCAACAAGTAGGCATTGTCTTCGACCGTCCGTGTCAATGGACCAATTTGGTCAAGTGATGAGGCGAAGGCAACGAGACCGTAACGCGAAACAAGACCGTATGTCGGTTTTAAACCGACGACACCACAGTAAGCAGCCGGCTGACGGATCGAACCACCCGTATCAGAACCAAGGCTGAACAAGACTTCTCCGGCTGCGACAGCTGCCGCTGAGCCGCCTGACGAGCCGCCTGGCACGTGTTTCGTGTTCCACGGGTTGCGAACCGGTTTATAGGCCGAGTTTTCGTTGGATGATCCCATCGCAAACTCATCCATGTTCAACTTCCCGATTGTAACGGCGCCTGCTTCATGCAACCGTTCGACGACCGTCGCATCATGTGCCGGTACAAAGTTTTCAAGGAACTTCGAACCACATGTCGTCGTCATTCCTTTCGTGACGATATTGTCTTTAACACCAATCGGTAAACCGAATAATGGATTTGCCTCATGTTTTGCAAGTTCGTCCATTCGTTTTGCTTGTTCGAAAGCCTCTTCATTCAGAGACAGAAAGGCTCCGATTTTTTCGTCAACGCGGTCAATCCGGTCAAACGATTCCTGGACAAGTTCGGATACTTTGACTTCCCCATCTTTAACGAGTGTGTGTAAGTTCTTTACACCATGTTCAAAAAGTGACATATCGGTGGTCTCCTCCTTATTCGAATACTGCCGGGACGCGGACTTGTCCGTCTTCCCAATCAGGTGAGAGTCGTTCTACTTCCGTGCGCGGAAGCGACGGACGTACTTCATCTTTACGCAAGACGTTTTTAAGATCGAGGACGTGTGTCGTCGGTTCGACTCCTGTCGTATCGAGCTCATTTAATTGTTCAGCAAACCCAAGAATCTTCTCGAGTTGAACGGTAAATTGTTGAACCTCTTCATCTGTTACGGCGAGACGTGCTAAATGCGCCACATGGCGGACTTGTTCTTCATTAATCTTTGCCATCTGATTCCACCTCCGGAACTTTTTCAATATATTTTACACTATTTCTAATCATAGCACTTTTTGTCCAGACAAAAAAGACGATGGTGCATCGGGGGGAGGTCCGCACCATCGTCCTTATAGGGGTAGCAAAGCTTCCGGGCAGAAAGCTTCTAGTTATGAATTACCCAAGCTGTCGACAAGCAAAACAAGAAATCTGATTATTCAAAATAAAAGGTCGCTCAGCAAGTAAAGATTAAAGACGATGACGATACTGACGATTGTCCAGGCAACACCTTTTGTCAGCGCCCGATTTTTATAGTTCCCCATGATCCGTTCACTTGATGTCGCACGAATCAACGGAATCAACGCAAACGGAATACCAAACGATAACGCGACTTGACTCCAGATTAAGGCACGTGTCGGATCAAATCCGGATAACAGCAGGATAATGGCCGGTAACATCGTGATACTGCGTCTGAGGAAGATCGGAATCTCCATCTTCAAGAAACCGCGCATGATCGCATCACCAGACATCGTCCCGACACTTGACGAGGCAAGTCCGGAAATCAACAGGGCTCCGCCGAACAGATAAGGTGCTGCCCCCCCGAGTGACGTTCCAAGTCCATGAAAAATACTTTCGAGTGTCTCGGCCTGTTGGCTCGTACCGTAAAAAACGGTTGCCGCAATGACGAGCATGGCTCCGTTGACCGCCCCCGCAATCAACATTGCCGCCCAAATATCCAGTTTCTGAATCTGCAACAAACCTTTTTTATCAGCAATCGTTCCCATCCGTCGTTTCGTTAAATCGGAATGAAGATAAATCGCGTGCGGCATGACGGTCGCCCCTAACATCCCTGCTGCAAGAACAATGCTCGTTGTCCCGGAAAATCCGGGAATCAGTCCGCCGGCGACATCCCGCAGAACCGGTTTGACTTCGATGACTTGGATCGCAAACGCGAGTGCGATGACGAGCACCAATGCCCCGATAACGGCTTCAAAATGCCGTAACCCTTTCCGTTCAAACCCAAGGATGATGAACGAGGCGAGTGCCGTCAGCAACGCTGCGATTTTCAAATCGATTCCGAATAACAAATTAAAGCCGAGTGCGGCACCGACAAACTCCGCCAAGTCTGTCGCCATCGCGACGAGTTCGGCCTGTGCCCAGTAAAAGACGCGCATGACCGGTGACAATTCATCCCGAATCACTTCGGCAAGACTCATATTGCTGATCAGCCCCAGTTTCGCTGACAGCGTCTGAATCATCACTGCCATTAAGTTGGCCCCGACAATCACCCACAACAGCAAAAAGCCGTATTGCGCCCCTGCTGTCATGTTCGTCGCGAAATTCCCCGGATCGAGATAAGCAACGGCTGCGACGAAAGCCGGTCCAATATACTGTCTTTTTTTCAACCGTTCCACTGGAACGACAGGTTGACTCATCATTTGCCTCACCTCTCTTTAGTTGTTAGTATACGCTTTTTTTGCACTTGGGCAACATATATGTTTTATGTAAAGATATGTTCAGTCAGTTAGTTTCTTCTATAGAAGAAAAAAATGCCCGGTACACCAGGCACCGGACATTTCCGAGAGGCTATTAAACGACTTTGCGTTGTTGCTCCGCTCCTTTGAGTTGAGACCGCACTTCATCAAATTCATCATAGATTGCTTGACTCGGAGCCTTCGTCAACAAACTCCCTGCGACAAGCGCAATCGTGGAGGCCAGAAACGCTGGAATCATTTCATACAGATCAGCGATGTACGATGGCAGACCACTGACGTTTTGGACCATCAAGATCCAACCGATGACAACTACCGATCCTGTAATCATCGAAGCAAGTGCTCCAGTTTTGTTCATCCGGCGCCATAACAGACTGAATAACACGACCGGTCCAAAGGCCGCTCCAAATCCGGCCCATGCGTATCCGACAAGTGTCAAAATCGATTTCTGCGCTCCGAATGACAAAAGGATCGCGAGAAGCGCCACAACGAGTACCATGATTCGACCCATGACCATCAACTCTTTATCCGATGCGTGTCGTTTAAAGAAACGTTGGTAAAAATCATTCGTTGCCGCACTTGACGAGACGAGCAGTTGCGTCGAAATCGTCGACATGATAGCAGCGAGCAATGCTGCTAGTAATAATCCCGTGATGAACCCTGGGAATAAATCACGTGACAGTTGAATGAAGACGTTCTCTGGATTTTCAAGCGTTCCGCCTTGTTGCGTGAAATAAGCGTATCCGAATAATCCTGTTACCATTGCGCCGACAATCGAGAACGTCATCCAAATCATCCCGACCCGGCGAGCCGCTTTCATCTCATGCAGATTTCGAATCGCCATAAAACGGACGATGATGTGCGGTTGACCAAAGTAACCAAGACCCCAAGCGAGCAGGGATACGATTCCAATCACAGTCGTTCCTTTGAACAGTTCGAGTTTCGAACCGTCCGTTGAACGGATTGTCTCAAGCGTCTCATTGATACCACCGCTAAGCGCTAAGGTAACGCCAGGAACAATCAGTAACGCGATGACCATGATCATCCCTTGAACGACATCCGTCCAACTGACTGCGAGGAATCCTCCGAGAAAGACATAAGCAATGACGACACCTGCCAAAATCCATAAGCCGGTTGTATACTCGAGCCCGAAGACCGATTCAAACAAACGACCCCCGGCGACAAAACCGCTTGATGCGTACATTATAAAGAATATTAAGATAACTCCAGCTGAAACTGTACGCAGGACTCCACTTTTGTCATGGAACCGTTTTTCAAAATAATCCGGAATCGTGATTGCATCTCCCGCGTGCGCCGTATATGCACGTAAACGCGGTGCGACGAGCAGCCAGTTGGCATAAGCACCAGCCAGTAAACCAATGACAATCCACCCACTGGACAGACCAGTTGCAAACATCGCGCCCGGCAATCCCATCAACAACCAACCACTCATATCACTTGCTCCGGCCGAGAGCGCAGTGACGACGGGACCAATCGTACGACCTCCCAGCATATAATCATTCATGTTTTTCGTCCGATAATACGCGATGATACCAAGCGCGACCATCAGGCCGAGATACAACAAAATCGCAAACCACATTCCATTCATCCTTGCTCCCCCTTTTCTATGGTGTAAAAAGAAAACGGGTATGCAGGTTGCATACCCGTTTCATCTATTAAACATCATTTTAGAACATTTCAGAAGTAGTTTTTGCTTGAAGGTGTAAAGTCAAGTAATCCGGTCCGCCCGCTTTTGAATCCGTTCCTGACATGTTGAATCCGCCAAACGGTTGGTATCCAACGATTGCGCCTGTGCAACCACGGTTGAAGTACAAGTTACCGACGTGGAAGTTCGCACGCGCGTATTCTTGGTTCGTACGATCTTGAGTGATGACAGCACCTGTCAAACCGTACTCCGTGTTGTTGGCGATATCGATCGCTTCTTTGAAGTCTTTTGCTTTCGTGAAGGCAACGACTGGTCCGAAGATTTCTTCTTGCATCAGACGGTCAGTTGGTTGCACGTCAGCAACGATTGTCGGCGATACGAAGTATCCTGTAGAATCATCCGCCGTACCACCCGCTGCGATCCGGCCTTCTTGTTTTGCGACATCGAAGTACGATGTGATTTTCTTGAAAGCTGCTGCATCGATGACAGGTCCAACGTTGTTCGTCACGTCGACCGGGTTCCCGATACTGAGTTTGTTCGTGTTCTCGACGACTTTCGCGAGCAATTCGTCGTAAACCGAATCGAGTGCGACGACACGTGAACATGCTGAACATTTTTGACCGGAGAAGCCAAATGCAGCTTTCGTGATCATGTCTGCTGCATAATCGAGGTCTGCTGACTCATCGATGACCATCGTGTCTTTTCCGCCCATTTCCGCGATGACACGTTTGAGCCAGATTTGACCGTCGTTCAATTTCGAAGCACGTTCGTTGATGCGGAGTCCGACATCACGTGAACCCGTGAAGCTGATGAAACGTGTTTTCGGATGATCCACGAGGTAATCTCCGACTTCTGCGCCTGGTCCCGGAATGAAGTTCAAGACGCCAGCTGGAAGACCTGCCTGTTCCATGACTTCAACGAATTTCGCAGCGACAACCGGTGTCGTCGATGCTGGTTTCAAGAGGATGGGGTTACCTGCCACGATCGCAGCAACCGCTGTTCCTGCCATGATGGCAAGCGGGAAGTTCCATGGTGAGATGATGACACCGACACCGAGTGGAATGTAGTCGTACCGGTTGTATTCACCCGGACGGCTCTCGACTTTTTTACCTTCTTTCAAGACAAGCATCTGACGCGCATAGTACTCCAGGAAATCAATCGCTTCTGCTGTATCTGCATCCGCTTCGTTCCATGGTTTGCCCGCTTCTTTGACGAGATAAGCCGAGAATTCATGTTTCCGTTTCCGGATGATGTTCGCCGCTTTGAATAAGACGTCCGCACGAACACTCGGATTGACGAATTTCCACGTCTCAAATGCTTTGACTGCTGCCTGCATCGCATCTTCAGCGTGTGCTTGTGTCGCTTTCGAAACGCGTCCGACGATTTCTTCTTTGTTTGCCGGATTGACAGAAACGATTTTGTCCTCTGTCGTCACACGTTCTCCCCCGATGACGAGTGGATAATCTTTCCCAAGCTCTTTCGATACAAGAGTTAACGCCTCTTCGAACGCTTTCTTGTTTGCTTCCTGTGAGAAGTCCGTGAATGGTTCGTGTTTGTACGGAATCATCTCTATTCCCCCTTTTATACTTGCTTTTAATCGCTTACATTCTCCATTGTACAGAAGCATGTCGCCGCTTACAATTATTCTAGACAAAAAAATGAAGAAGACCACTTCGGTCCTCTTCATCCTCTGTTTTTACTTCGCTTGGGAAAAGACGATTTCCTCATTTTGGACAGATACTTCAACGTCCTGCCCTTGAAACAGCCAGTCGTCCTGATCGGAAACGACGAAATGAATCCCGTCGACGACTTCCTCGACCGCCGCCCGGTCAACGGCTTCCATGTGGACTCCGACTGAGAATCCTTGTGTCAGATCAGTTGATCCGCCGTATTTGGCGAAAAAGCGGATCGTATCACCTTCTTTTGCTTCCATCTCTTCTTTGAAGTATTGTAATGCCTCGTCTGTTACGTGAATTTTCATCTTGAACCACTCTCCTTTACGTTAGTGTACCTATTCCCTACTCAAAAAAGCGAATTTCCTGTATGGTGAAGACATAGATGCTTGATGTTGTTCATATAGGAGGAATTGAAACATGAAACGATTATTGACGGTACTCGCGTCAACGAGTATCATCCTCGTCGGATGTGGAAACGATTCTGCTCCGTCTACTGATACTGAATCCCCGAAGTCAACGGAAACGAAACAATCGAAGCAGGCGGACCAAGATGTTCTGAAGGTGTACAAGACCTATCAGCAGACCGTTGGACAATCCGGAACAGCGGATGCGAAGGACCTCGCTGAAATCGAATACTCAGGCGATGAGAAATTGTTGCGTCCTGCCATGCTGGGTGCTAAAAATTTAAACATCCAGCCGGGGAAGGTCATTAAAAGTTTTCAAGAAGGTGATGTCGCTTACGTCATCCATGAATTTAACGGCAAGGACGGCTCTCCCCTCCCGAATCGGGCGTCAAAACTGTTCTTGAAACAGAACGGCGAATGGAAGATTGTCATTGTTCCGACGACATTTGAACCGAAAGTCTTCACGACACTTGCTTCGTTGTTTGATTCCTTTAATGCCGATGAATACGGCGTCAATGCCAAAGCAGCGGAAGCAGTCGGGAATACGAAGGAAGACGAGCAAGATGAGGTCTTCACGCGGGTCAATGCCCAAACGGACTACATGGCGCTTGAGATGAACAGTAACATCTTGATGATTTACGGTCCTGCTCTTGGGAATAAGGGCAATCCGGAGACGCTCGTCGACTATTATAAAGATTATGCCGACTGGTATCGGGAGGAACAGGCTCTGCTGACGAAAACAGCTGAGGCTGGTACGGATTATAAAAAATATTTGATTGCCCTTGATCCTTTAAAAGAAAGTTTACAGAAGAAACTTGAAAAATACGCCGATCAGTTAAATATGGAACTCGGTTGAGGAGGACTACACATGAGTACGCTTGATTTTACACTGCCCAATGCGCAGGGAGAGATGATTTCACTAAGTGATTTCCGTGGGAAAAAAGTGGTCGTCTACTTTTACCCGAAAGACTCGACACCGGGTTGTACGACGGAAGCCTGTGACTTCCGGGATGCAACAGAAGCCTTTGCAGCAAAAAATACTGTAATCCTCGGCATTTCGGCCGACAGTCAAAAACGGCACCAGAATTTTATTTCAAAATATGAACTACCCTTCGAATTATTATCCGATGTTGACCATACCGTTTGTGAACAGTATGGCGTGTGGCAACTGAAAAAGAATTATGGTAAGGAATATTATGGAATCGTTCGTTCTACTTTTTTAATCAATGAATCCGGTGAATTGATGCATGAGTGGCGTTCCGTTAAAGTCAAAGACCACGTCGCAGAAGCCCTTTCCTTCCTCGACTCGATCGATTAATCAAACAAAGACACGCCGCTAACGCAGCGTGTCTTTGTTTGATTATCAGGTTGACCTCCCAGTATTATCCTCTCCTAAAAAAATATTTTTACAAAAAAAACGTTGATAACACACAAAAATTTAATGATTTTGAAATAATCTGAAAATAAGCTATTGATTTTTCTGAATATTGTATTTATTATTGGTAACAAGTTGATCCGGTGCTTTCCTTCAACAAATAAAAGGCGATGACCCCTCTTATTTTTTATAGGACACCGGATCGCTATTCTAATCGGTACTCATTTTTTTATCATATATATTCATTCTTGGGAGGGAACTTATTATTATGAAAAAGAAAAAAACACTTGCACTCGTTGGTGCTCTAGCTATCGCCGGATCAAGTCTTGCTGCTTGTTCTTCTACAGATGATTCAAAAGATACTTCAGGTTCGAAAGACACGAAAAAGGCGTCGGACAAACAGGTCCTCAACCTGACGAGTGGTTCAGACATCCCGGCACTCAGCCCGACTGTCGCAACGGACTCCGTTTCGTTCACCGTATTAAACAACGTGCAGGAAGGTCTGTTCCGTCTTGACGAAAAACAAGAGCCGACACCAGGTGTTGCGGAGAGTGTAGACGTCTCTGAAGATGGTCTTACATACACATTCAAATTACGTGATTCAAAATGGTCGGACGGCAGCGACGTCACGGCAAAAGACTTCGAATATGCGTGGAAACGCGTTCTTGATCCGAAAAGCGGATCACAATATGCGTACATCATGTATATCATCGATGGAGCGGAAGGATATAACACAGGAAAAGGAAAAGCGGATGATGTCGGCGTCAAAGCAGTTGACGACAAAACACTTGAAGTCAAATTGACACAACCTGCCGAGTATTTCAAAGCATTGACAGGCTTTGGTTCATTCATGCCGCTTAAACAAGAATTCGTCGAAGAAAAAGGAAAAGACTTTGCGACAAACCCGGAAAACTTCCTCTACAACGGACCGTTCCAACTCACGGACTGGAAAACGGAAGTCGGCTGGAGCTACAAGAAAAACGATCAGTACTGGGATGCCGACACGGTTAAACTCGAAGAAGTGAACTACAAGGTCGTCAAAGAAGTCTCGACTTCAGTCAACCTCTATGAAAAAGGCGACATCGACACAGTCGGTCTGACAAGTGAGTTCGTCGATCAATACAAAGACAGTGATGAGTTCGACACACGTCTTGATGCTTCGATGTACTACATCCAAATGAACTTCAAAAATGAATTGCTCAAAAACAAAGACATCCGAAAAGCAATCGATTCTGGTTACGACAAAGAGCAGATGGCAGCAGTCCTTTTGAACAACGGATCAATCCCTGCGTACTACTATGTACCTAAAGAATTCGCAAAAGGTCCGGACGGAAAAGACTTCCGTGACGGCAACGAAGGATTCGGCTCATTCGACGCTTCATCAGCAAAAGCTTCGTTCGAGAAAGGTCTGAAAGACGTCGGCAAGAAAACAGTCAAACTTGAACTGCTCTCGTATGATGACGACAACTCGAAGAAAATCTCCGAGTTCCTCAAAGGCGAGTGGGAGAAAAACCTACCGGGTCTCGAAGTCACAATCAAGCAGCAACCGTTCAAAAACAAATTGGACCTCGAGTCTAAAGGTCAGTTTGAGCTTTCATTCGCCGGCTGGGGACCTGACTACCAGGATCCGATGACTTTCCTCGACATGTGGATGACGGATGGACCTTACAACCGTGGTAAGTACTCAAGCGACAAGTACGATTCACTCATCAAATCGGCGATGAAAGAAACAGATGCCGCAAAACGTTGGCAGTCACTGAAAGATGCGGAGAAAGTCTTGCTTGAAGACGATCAAGCGATCTCTGTCATGTATCAACGTGGTGCTTCTCTCCTACGTAAACCTTACGTTAAAGGAATCGTTAACCACAAAGTCGGTGCAGATACATCATTCAAATGGACATACATCGAAGGTAAATAAGCAGGACTTCAGACCAGACCGCCAAGTGCGCGTCTGGTCTTTTTTTCCATATGAGACAAATGTACTGTTTTTTGGTAGATCATTAAAAATTGGTAACATTCTGTTTTCATTTGAATTACTTTTATTTATACTTAGCTGAAGATAAATTTCTACTTTATTTACAATATTTCACGTTAAATACTCATAATTAATGGAAATGTGCCGATATATTCTATACAGAGGACTTTTGCCTCAAACTATCATGAATGGACTAGGAAGGAGGACTCACTCTTGAAACAACGTGTACTCACGAGTCAGCAACTATGGACAGAAGAACAGCTTGAAATGATTCAAGCCATCCAAGCATTAGGCGAGCTGATTCAAGATCGTCCCCGTCGGACGATTTACCGTCGTTATGCCATCGAACACGGTTGGCCCCAACCGGAGACGATTATTCGTCAATTCGGTTCTTGGCCGGAAGCTCTCTCTGCAGCCGGATACGAATGGCATATTGACCAACAGCCGGAAGAATTGGAGCGTGCTCCAAAATATACAAAAGACGAAATTTTAAAGTCGTTCCACCGGTATGCCCAAGATGTCGGTTCGACGATTACATTAAAGAAATATCAAATCTGGCGTAAATCGGTTCATCATGCTCCGAGTCATTATCATATCGTGAAGATGTTCGGATCTTGGCACGATGCCTGTACGGCTGCTGGATTAGAAGCAAGTGTCACCTATTCCAAAGCAGAACTCGCAGCTTCACTTCGTCAAGCGATTGAAGAAGTCGGCTTCTCTCTCTCATTCGAAGCTTACCGGGAATGGGCAAAACGTAACAACAAACCTTCGACAAAAGCCTTATTACATCGTTACGGCTCTTGGTCGGCAGCCATCCATGCGATCGAAAGTGAAATTCGTCTAAGTAAACAAGCGTAATCATCGAGAACTTATTTTTTATTTTAAAATATAGGAATATTTAGAAAGCCTCGATTCTTCTCGAATGAGGCTTTTTTTTACGTTTTCAAAACGTCCTTTCTCTCCAACTAAAAAAGAACCGTCGATTGTCTCGACAGTTCTTCCGACTTAAACCACCCGTTCTTTCCATTCCTTATAGGAGGCGACACGATCCCGCCCTTGGAACTTCGCGCCGATATACATCGCACGGTCCGCGTTACGGATCAGGCTTGCTAGATCACCCAGCTCATTTAATGTGTCGATTCCGATACTGGCTGTAATGCGCAGCGTCGCCTGTTCCACTTGAATCGGGTTTGCATGTAACGTTTCACGAATACGCTCTGCGACGATTTGCGCCGCCTCGAGATCCGTATTCGGCAGTAAGACAACAAATTCTTCTCCTCCATACCGTGCGACGAGATCGGTGATCCGTGTTGCCTGCATCAATAATTTGGCGACTTCAAACAAGACGACATCCCCGACTTCGTGTCCATACGTATCATTAATCTGTTTAAAATGATCCAAATCAATCATCAGCGCCGAGAAAGGATACAAATCACGTTGGCGGATCCTGCGATCCCCCCACTCTTGCAGGGCACGATAGTTCGGCAGTTTGGTCATTGCGTCGGTCCGGCTGTCTGTAAGCAGGCGTTCACGTTCCTGTGCCCGTTCGACTGCCCATGAGAGAACACGAAGTGCCCGGTAGAGCTCATAGCCAAAATCTTTTGTGAATTCACCGCTTGCTTCCGAAGCTAAGAATAACGAACAGTTAATTTTTTCTGTCGCTTCCGGTCGGATGAACAAAATGGACTGCGTCTCTTCCGGCACACAATCATATAAACGGATATCCCACTCCTGTTGCATTCCATACAATAACACTTCTTCTTTTTCTTCAATGATTTCTTCGATGATAATTCCTTGAACATGATCGGCTTTTAATTTCCGTCCATCTTTCAGCGAATAGTAGACCGTATGGTCGTCACCGTAATCAAATTTGATCCAGGCAATATCAGGACGCACAAAATGATTCAATTGCCGGAGATACCGCTCGATGATGAACTGAGCATCCCCGTCTTTCCAGGCAGCTTCTTTCAGACGTTCGATTTGTTCCCAGTGCTCAATTCGATCGGTTGCTTGTACGGAACTTCCAAGTGAACGTTTGATGATGAAGAGCGCAAACGCTGTCATGACTAGACCGCTGTTTCCGTTATTTTGGACCATCAACGTACTGAAGATTCCAAATAATAATTCTGCCGCAATGACGACTGCTTCAAACCGTAACAAGGGAAGCATGACACTGTTTGGAATATTTTCACCCAACAGAAAATTCGATAATTTATATTGGAAAAGCAAGACCGCCCACAGAATGAAGACCATTACGAGAAGCGGTCCAATATTTTCAAACAAGGTGAACGATGGACCATGCGTTCCACCCAACGCATTGTAAGCAAGCCCCGCTGGTAAAATCAATAGTAATTCGAGCGTCACGTTGAACGGATAATTATGTAACATGCGTCTTCGACCAATTGCCGTATGAACACTCCGTAACTGGTAAATCAACATCGTTACTTGTCCGACACACACAGCAGAAAGTAATCCATACGTTAAAAAAGTAAAAAGAACAAATCCAAAATGGAATGTAAAACTCATATGCCGTCTCCGAACTGGATCAATCACAAAAATCGTGGCGAGCGCTACTACAAGCGCAAAGGTAAAGAACTCGATGCTAATCATGTAATCTTTTGATTTCGCCAGTAAATCGATTACAATGACGACAACGAAAAATACAATCCAGCTCCGAAGGAGATATTGTTGAAAACGACGCACGTTGACTTCCCCTTCCCAAAACACTTTTGTATATATATGGAAAACACAATTTAATTATCATTCATTTGAGCACTGAGGTCTATTTTTAACGCTTTGATTTGTTACACTAGTGATTGAGGTGATGAATCAATGAATACACAATTTACACAAGAAGCATTCGATACGTTTCAAATTGATGGACTGGAAAAACGGATGGAAGCCATTCGCAAACGGATTCAACCGGTATTTTCTCAAATCGGACTCGAAGTATCTCCGGATTTAACTGTTCATGCAGAAGAGGATATGTACGTCCACATTGCACAACATGCACGTCGTAAAGTAAATCCACCGAACGACACTTGGATGGCCTTTTCGCCGAATAAGCGCGGCTACAAAAAGCATCCCCATTTTCAAGTCGGCTTGTTTGACGACCATCTGTTCATCTGGCTTGCCTATATTTACGAACTCCCGAATAAACCGCAGTACGCGGCAAAGCTGTTGCATCAACAAGAACTGTTACATGCGCTACCATCTGACTTCGTCATTTCTTATGATCATATGAAGAAAGAAGCAGCACCCATTGAACAATCAAGTCTTGAACGTGGATTGATCCGGTTCCGTGATGTTAAAAAAGCTGAATTTTTAGTCGGTCGCCATGTCTCTGCTGATCAAGTCATTACGATGTCGCACGACGATTTAGTAAAATTGATTCGAAATACCTACGAACAACTCGTACCGATCTATAAAAAGGTTCAATAAAAAGGATGGCCAAAAGGTCATCCTTTGTTCATTAGTTATATTTTACTAGAATTGACATGACTTGTGTACGGTCAGAATTTAAATTTAGATAAATGTTGACCTCTTTTGCAGAAACAGTCGCCAAATTGAAAGTTTTATCGAATTTTACAGTTGGATATGCTTTTTTTACTTCTTGAACAGAAATCGTCCGCTTGATATTTTTGGGATTATAGACGACGGCAGATACTTTTGCTTTACGATCCGGGACGCCGAATGTCGAACAGTAATGGACAGCTTGATTCGGTACGGTCAATCCTTTGCCACTTTGACACCATGTTGAATTTTTTTCCCCTTTGTACGCTTTATGTACTTGCGCCAATGTGGTTTGCTCTAGTTTTACTTTACCATCGATGGATTTGGCTGTCACTGCACTTGTCTTGACTTGTTTTAACCAGTCAACGTCTGTCGGTGTAGCCGCCTCTACAGATGTGTTATATGAAGGACCTGAGACCAAGCTCATCGTCAGTGCAGCAGTTAAAATAAGTCCAAAAATTTGTTTCATGGTATGTTCCCCCTTGAAATACTTTGATAAGTATCTCATTCCCCTATTTTAAAAATAATATTCACTTTACATATATTTCTTTAAAAAATAGTTCAAAAAAAGTTGTTACCCGCCTGGGCAACAACTTTTCTGTTATTTCTTATGCATTTTGAACTCTAAAAACAGCTCATTATAATGTGCGAGCATTTCCTTACCTAAATTTTCATATACTTCGAGTGTGTCTGTCACCTGTTTGTCCGGATAAAATCGCTTATCTTCCCGCACATCACGATCCAGTAACTTCAATGCCGCTTCGTTCGGCGTGGAATATCCGACATAGTCTGCATTTTTGGCAGCATTTTTCGGGTCTAACATAAAGTTGATGAACTCATGTGCGCCGTCAACATTTTTAGCTGTTTTTGGAATGACGACGTTATCGAACCAAACGTTTGATCCTTCCTTTGGAATCACGTAGTTCAAGTTTTCATTTTCACTCATGATTTCATTCGCATCACCGGACCAGACGACGCCAAGACCGGCTTCTTCGTTTGCTAGCAACAATTTGATTTCATCGCCGACAATCGCCTTGATGTTCGGTGTCAGCTTCATCAAATTGGCTTTCGCCGCCTGCAATTTCGGTTCATCCGTTTCGTTTAGCGAATAACCGAGACTGTTCAGGCTCATCCCCATCACTTCACGTGCCCCGTCGGCAAGTAGAATCTGATTCTTCAGTGATGGATCCCAAAGATCCTTCCAACTCGTCGGCTTTTTGTCACCAATCAATTTTTGATTGTAGACGATTCCGACGGTGCCCCAAAAGTAAGGAATCGAGTAACGGTTACCCGGATCAAACGATAGATTCAAAAAGCGCGAATCGATATTCTTCAGATTCGGTACTTTTGCCTGATCAATCGGCAACACGAGATCTTCCTCGATCATTTTCGCAATCGCGTAATCGGACGGGACAGCGATATCGTATGTCGTTCCCCCCTGCTCGATTTTAGTCAACATCGCTTCATTTGAATCAAACGTCTGATAGACGACTTTGATGCCGGATTCCTTCTCGAACTGATCAATCAGTTCCGGATCAATGTAATCGCCCCAGTTATAGATATTCAAGACATTTTTTCCCGAGTACCCTTGTGTTTCATTTAACCGGTTCAAAGAAAATAAGATGACACCGGATATGAGGAAGATCGCTGCAAATAACTGAATGAGTTTTTTCATCGCTTATTTCACCTCCGGTCGGGACAACTTCATCGCAGAACGTTGGTTCAGGAAGTAATAGCCGATGACAAGCAAAAACGTAAACAGGAAAATCACGGTCGACAAGGCGTTGATTTTCATCGAAATCCCTTGTCGCGCGAGGGAATAGATTTCAACCGACAACGTCGTAAATCCATTTCCCGTGACGAAAAATGTCACTGCGAAATCATCCAGCGAATACGTCAATGCCGTGAAGAAGCCGGCAAAGATACCGGGTGTGATGTACGGCAGGATAACTTTCGTCAAAACATCTAATCGGCTTGCGCCTAAATCACGCGCCGCATCGACGAGCGTCGGACTCATCTCCTGCAGTTTCGGCAGGACTAAAATGACGACAATCGGTACCGAAAACGCGATGTGTGACAACAGGACGGATGTAAAACCAAGTTGAATCCCAAGCATCGTAAAGAAAATCAAGAACGATGCGCCGATGATGACGTCCGGACTAACGATTAAAATACTGTTGAGCGTCAAAAGAGAAGTTTCGATCCGTTTTTTCCGGACCGCTTGAATCCCGATCGCCCCGAGTACACCGATAATCGTCGAAATCGCAGCGGAGAGCAGTGCGATGACCAATGTGTTTAAAACGATAATCAAAAGACGGGAGTCCTGAAAGACTTCCTTATACCAATCCCACGTGAAGGAATCAAAATTCGTCATGTTATCGGCACTGTTGAACGAGTAGAAAGCCAGATAAAGAATCGGTGCATACAAGATGATGAACACACCGATCAAGTAAAGATTCGCTAATTTTAATCGTTTCATCCTGTTGTCGCTCCTTTCTTCCGCTTCGTACTCGTCAACGCTAAAATGATGGCCATCGCAATAATCAGGAAGACGGCGATCGTCGCGCCCATTCCCCAGTTCTGCGTGACAAGAAATTGTTGTTCAATTGCTGTTCCGAGTGTGATGACCCGGTTACCGGCAATCAGACGTGTAATCATGAACAGTGACAGGGCCGGAATGAATACGAGCTGACAACCCGACTTCACACCATCAAGCGTCAACGGAAAGACAATCCGGCGGAACGTCATGAAGTTCGAAGCACCGAGATCCCGTGCTGCAAAAACGAGCGACGGATTCAGTTTCTCAATCGCATTGAAAATCGGCAAAATCATAAACGGGATAAAGATATAGACGGATACGAACACAAAACTGAAATCGGTGAATAAAATCTGTTTCCGGCCGATTCCGATCGCTTCGAGTGTCTGGTTCGCCCACCCGTATGTGCTGAATAAACCGATGAAGGCGTATGCCTTCAACAGTAAGTTGATCCAGGTCGGGAGAATGATCAACAACAGCCATAACTGTTTATGCTTTGTTTTCGTCAACAGGTAAGCTGTCGGATAACCGATGGCGAGCGAAAAGACTGTAATCAAAAACGCATACCAAAACGAACTTAACGTCATCGTCAAATACGTGGATGTAAAGAATTTCTGATAGTTGACGAGTGAGAACTGTCCTTCCAGGTCAAGGAATGAATAATAGACGACCAGAACGATTGGTGCGATGACGAACAACGCAATCCAAAAACTATACGGAATCAGATACCAGTTGCGTGTCTTTTGCATCACAACACCCCATCATATGATTCAAGTCGTTTATCAAATTCCTCTTCCGTCTCATTCAGACGCATGACATGAATCGCTTCCGGATCAAACGTCAGGCCAATCTGCTCACCGACCGTCGCTTTTTTCGTACTGTGGACGAGCCATTCGTTTCCGACTTCATCCATGCAGGCAATCTCATAGTGAACACCGCGGAATAACTGCGAATCGACCGTCACACGTAACTTCCCATGGGCGACACTCGTGATTTCCAAATCTTCAGGACGGATCACAATTTCGACCGGTTCATTCAATTCGAGACCACGGTCAACACACTCAAATTCCTTTTCAGCAAATGAGACCCGGTAATCCGTCAACATTTTTCCCGGAATGATATTTGATTCACCGATGAAGTCAGCAACAAAGCGGTTGATCGGTTCGTCATAAATATCCGTCGGTGTACCCGACTGCTGAATCAAACCGTGATTGAGGACAAAAATTTCGTCGGACATCGCAAGTGCTTCTTCCTGATCGTGGGTGACGAAGATGAATGTGATCCCGAGGCGCCGTTGCAAATCCCGGAGCTCATACTGCATTTCTGTCCGGAGTTTTAAATCCAGTGCCGATAACGGCTCATCCAGTAAGATGACTTCCGGTTCGTTGACGATGGCACGGGCGATCGCGACACGTTGACGTTGTCCACCCGACATCTCCGTGATTTCCCGCTTTTCGTAGCCGGATAAGTTGACGAATTTTAACGCATCGAGAACACGCGTTTTGATTTCCGCTTCCTTCATCTTCTTAATCCGCAAACCGAATGCAATATTTTCAAATACGTTTAGATGGGGGAACAATGCATAATCTTGAAAGACGGTGTTGACCTGCCGTTTGTTGGCTGGAACATCGTTGATGCGTTTTCCATTAAACAGAATATCGCCTTCCGTCGCTTCCGTGAAACCGGCAATCAGTCGTAAGATCGTCGTTTTCCCGCAGCCCGACGGACCAAGCAACGTATAGAATTTTCCACGCTCGATTTCAAAACTGACCCGCTCTAGAACCGTTTGATCGTCAAACCGTTTCGTTACATCGTTGAATTGAATGATAGTATGATCTGCCAAGTGTTTTTCCTCCTTATAAGTAAGAATCCGTTGCTGTCACAAGTAGTTTCGTGTCGGAATCCGATTCATTGTTTAGTTGATGAATTTCAGAAGCTTTATAATACAAGGTTTCACCTTGTGTCGCCATAAACGATTCGCGACCAAGCCGTAACGTAACCGTCCCTTCGAGTACATAAACAAAAGTTTCTGCACCGGATGGTTCATATTCCTTAAAATGCCCGCCTGGTGTCAGATGCAATAAAACCGGCTCCATTTCTTTTTCGTTTGATTCCGGAATCAACCAGGTGACATGGTATCCCTGCTCGCTGTCTTCATAACGCGTAACATCCTTTTCGGAATATACGACTTTCTGATTTAATGTCCCTTCGTCAAAAAAGTCTTTCGCTGATATGCCGAGTACTTCAAGAAGACTGAACAGGGTTTCAATCGAAGGCGAACTGATTTCACGTTCAATTTGCGAGATGTATCCTTTACTTAAGTCCGTTCTTTCTCCAAGCTCTTCTTGCGTCAAGCCTTTTTGAAGACGCAGGTTTTTAATCTTATTCCCAATCGTCCGCAATCCGTTCCCTCCATTCCCTACGTCCAGTTTAGTATAAGATGACTTTAAGTTTACTAATCACGTACCGATTATAGCGTATTCCTTCAGTTAATCAACTAAAATGTTCAAAAAAATTAAAGGTTCATTTGACAGCGATAATGCTTGCACCTACAATTAATATCAGGTACTAAAATAAGGAGGAAACAGTATGAACATTGCGTGGATTACGGACAGCACAACGATTTTACCTGATTCGATTTCTCAGCACGACGATTTAACCGTCGTTCCTCTTCTCGTCATGAAGGACGGGGAAAGCTTCACGGACGGCGTCGATGTGCAGGCGGAAACCGTCTATCAATGGATTGGCGCGAAACATAAGGTCACGACCAGCCAGCCATCCATCGGTACGTTCACGGAACACTACGAACGATTGAAGGAAAAGTATGATGTCGGTTTTGCGATTCATTTATCGAGTGAACTGAGCGGGACGTATAATGCTTCCGTTCAAGGTGCTGAAATAGCCGGTTTCCGCTTGATCGCCATCGATTCCCGTTGCGGCATCTATCCGGCAGGTCAATTGCTTGCGGAAGCAATGCAACTGGCAGCAGACGGTATGTCAATCGAAGATATCGAGCAGTACATTTTAGATCGCCGCTTCGACCACCACATCGAGTTTACTGTCGAAAATCTCAATCAATTGCAGGCAGGCGGACGCATTTCCTCGACGAAAGCTTTTGTTGGTAATTTACTGCAGTTACGCCCGATGTTTCATTTTGAAGAGGGCAAAATCGTTCCGTATCAAACGGTTCGAACATTCAAGAAAGCCCATGCCAAGATTTATGACCACCTCGTTGAAATGCTTGAGAGCGGTGCAGTGACCGATGTCTCCCTATTCCATGCGACAGCCTACGACTTGGCGCTCGAATGGAAATCAAGCCTCGAAAAACGATTTGACGTCACGGTCCGAATCGATGATTTAACACCTGTTCTCGGTTCTCATACCGGAAACCCGGCCATCGGCATGTCCTTTTTAAATCCGACGAGCCGACTTTGATGTCTAAAGACTTAACAATCCGGGTAAACCTCCTTTAGAGATTAAAGGAGGTTTTTGTTTTGAAAAACAAATGGATTTGGCTCAACTGGCTCGGATTCGTCTTTACGATTGCCATCAATGCACTTGACGGCGGAAAGACAGGACGAATTTCCGATACAATCACGACATATTTTAAACCTGCAGGTTATGCTTTTTCGATTTGGGGACTTATCTATCTTGTATTATTCGTTTGGCTCATCATGCAAACGATCCCGAAATTCAAAGAACATGAAATCGCTAAAAAAATCGGTCCTTGGTTTTTAATCAGCTGTCTGTTCAACGCCGGATGGATTGTTACCTTCTCCTACAAATTATTCCCGTTGTCGGTCGTCGTTATCGTCGGTCTTCTGCTTTCGCTGATCGTCATCTATTCAAAAATCGACCGTGAGACAAAAGCATTGCGGTTTAAGTTACCGTTCTCACTTTATCTCGGATGGGTATCGGTCGCGACGATCGCCAATATCTTCTTGACAATCGACACAGAAAACATCAATTCATGGCTCGGAATCGGAGATGCCGGTTGGACGATGATTATGCTCGGTGTCGGTGTAGTGGTCGCCCTGTTATTCATGTTTGCGAACCGTGATCCTATTTATCCGCTCGTCTTCGTTTGGGCTTATATCGCGATCAATTTCCAGTCGGACAACGGGCTTGTCGACACCGTCGTTTTAGGTAGTGTCGTCGTCCTCCTCGCAGGATATGTCTTCTTGCTCGTCCGGATGCGTCGTCAAGTCCATGTGAGCAAGTAACGTTATTTTTGGCTCCATTCGTCGTATAATCAGACTAAAGGAGTGAATGTCATGCACATCACATTTACAGAAGCTGCGCTTCATCGAATCGATCAATTACGCGGTGAGACAACCGGTCAATTACACCTTTACTACGATACGGAAGGCTGTGGTTGCGGGAATTCCGGTATTTTTAGCATCCGGCTCGTTTCCGCTGCGACCGAAGAAGATATGACGATCGATTCAAATGTCGGTCCCGTTCTCGTTAAACGGTGGTCGAGTCATTTTCTCGATCAAGAAATGACACTTGACTACAATGCCGAGAAAAAATCATTGATTTTAAAAAGTGATGGTCAATACTTTAATACAAATGTCCTTGTGACAGATCAAACCGGTTGTCAGTTAACCGCCAATCGATGATTCCACAAAAAAGGCAGCTCCCTCAGCGGAAGCTGCCTTTGTAATGTGATGGACAGACAGGTGTTGGATTGAGTAGAAGGCAGAGACGACTATCTAAATGTACTGCGATTCTGTCTGCATCTTGCACAAGTCGAACAAATTCCTCCCCGGAATCTGTTCATGAAGCCGTTGCGTCCCCCATCGCACACATATTCCTCGTGTGCTTATCCAGTATACGTAAAAAATCGGTTATTGGATTGATAGGATGTGCTCTTACACCACATTCAATACGGTTCGCTCAATCGTTTGTTGATTTAAGTCCTTCACATGAACAGGACGGCTGTAATAATAACCTTGACCATAATCACATCCAAGCCGCTTCAAAAACTCATGTTGCTCAAGCGTCTCGACGCCTTCTGCGACGACTTCGATGCCAAGACTCTTCGCCAGTTGAATGATCATTTCTGTGATGGCCGTCCCTCGTTCGTCATGTGGTACCTCGTCAATAAAAGACTTATCAATTTTTAATATATCAATCGGTAAGTGTTTTAAGTGGGTCAAGGAAGAAAGCCCGGTCCCAAAGTCATCGAGAGCAATCGTCAAGCTCAACTGTTTCAATTCACCGAGCATCTGTAAGGCCCGTTCCAGATTTTCCATGACAGACGTTTCCGTGATTTCAAGTTGGAGCTGCAATTCACCGCCGTTTCTCAAAGAATGTTGAACAATCTCCTTAATCATCAAATTATGCGATTCCGATCGAAAATGCATCGCTGATAAGTTAACGGAAACCTGCCGGATGAAGTGGTCTTCTTCCCGCCAGATTTCCATCTGATTTACGGTTTCCTGCAATACCCATTGTGTCAGACGGTGGATCAAACTGTATTTTTCAGCAAGCGGAATGAATTCAGCCGGTGAAATAAAACCGAATTTCGGATGATTCCAGCGAATCAACACTTCCGCCTGTTCGACTTTCCCTGTCGCTAATGCGATTTTCGGTTGGTAGACGAGATTAAATTCCTTGAAATCCGTCATGGCACGGCGTAAAGAACCGACGATTTGTTGCTCCCGGCGATCCGAGTGAAGTGCCTCATCATAAATGACGAAGCGGTCACGTCCCTCGTTTTTCCCGGCCCGTAAAGCACTTTCCATCTGACCAATCCGCATTTCCAGCGTATCATTTGGATTCGGGACAATGATACCAACTGTCGCCGTTAAGTGAATTTCCTGACCGTCCAGCAAAATCGGTTGGCGGATTACTTCGAGTACATCGATGAAAGCATCTTCTAATTCGTCGGGGGCAATGTCCTGAATTAAGAAAAACTGGGTCCCGTTATAGCGGATGCATACTTCATCTTCCCGGAGCAGCCCCTTCACCCGCTCTGCAAACTGACAAATCACAGCATCACCTTGATCAAAACCAAACGTATCATTGATCCATTTGTATCCGTCTAAATCAAGCAACGCCATCGTCATCTGTTTTTTAGTACGACTGTATTGTCCATCGACCTTCGCCATATGGTGATCGAGCCAACGCCGGTTGTGTAAACCGGTCAGGTGATCGGCATAAGCCATCATCTGCAAGGCCCGCCGCTCCAAATGAACATAAAGACCAACAATGACAATCATGAAGATGAAGACCGGTATAGCGACGTCACTGAGGACGTTTGATGTGACAGGACTGGCCGTACTATCGGGCCCGGAAGTGCCCGGGACACAAAATGTCGTACCGAGCATGCCGACATAATGCATCGTCGAAATGCCGAACCCCATTAAAATCGCAACCGGAATCAAAATCCGTTTTTTATTCACGTGTCGTGTCATATACAATAACAACAAGGCGACATACGCGACGGTTATCGCAATCAATACAGACAGCAGGAATAACGGCATGTCGTAACGGATATCCCCTTCAAACCGCATTGCGGCCATTCCAAGATAGTGCATCATCGCAATCCCGATTCCCATCAAGGTTCCGGCTACGATGACCTTCCTGCGGGTAAGTTCAGAATAATATAAAAGATAAAAAGCAATCCATGCCGCTGTCACAGCGGGAATGATGGATAAAAACATTAACCCCCAGTCATAACGGACCGGTACGGCAAGTTCAAATGCACCCATCCCAATAAAATGCATACCCCAAATGGACAATCCCATTGTCAAAGAAGATAAAAACAAGGCGCGTTTTTTTAAAGATACGGCTTTTGCCAGACGACGATTTAGTTCAAGTGAGGCATAGGATCCGACGATGGCGACGATGACCGACAGGATGACCAGTGTCTCTTCATAATGTTTCGTTAAAATGATCCATTCCTTCATGATAAGTGCCTCTCTTTTTGACTGACATTCTTATTAGTATCGTCTGCTTGTCCTCATTTCTTCAGTCTTCTCATCAAATTTCACCAAAATGAACAGTTTTTTTATAAAAAAGAGATTCAAGCCTAAAAAAGTCCGATAAAAAAGAACGCAATCCACGATTACGTTCTTTTTTGCTGCGGTTTATTCGATTATTTAAAATCTGAAATTTATAGGACGGCTGAAGCGACAACTTCACCGGTCGGTTTCTCAAGATCCGGTTCCGGCTCAACCGTAATGGCTACTGCATCAATGGTACCGTCCCCTTTTAACGGGAAGACTGCGGCTGCCTCTCCATCTTTTTCAATGATTCCGTTCGCACGTGGTGTGTCTCCTTGGATCGTCCACATCTGATAAAGTTCACCTTCCTGAAGCGGCGGTAAATCTTTTAATTGTACAAGCATGTACTCTTTTTTATCTTTTGTAAAAATCATACTCGACCCTTTAATGGACGCGGTACTTTCAAAATTGCCGATTCCTTTCACTTCATCCATCGCAAATTCGTCCGCCGGAGACGGATCGTCTTGCGACAAGAAATAGGCATTTGCCCCGAGGGATAAAATCAGCGCAGCTGCAATACTCATCAGCCAACCGAGTGGAACCGAACGTTTTTGATTTTTCTTTTCGCGCATGGCTTCCATGTCGGACGGACGCAAAGTTTCTTGAATCGTCTCCTTCATCGGAGCCGATTCCACCGGTTCATTCGCCGAACCGAGAACTTCTCCAAGAATTCTTGATTTCATGCCTGTCGGTACTGGTCGTGCTGGAAGTGACTCCGCGATGGGCAACATCAGGTCTTGCATGTCTTGAAGCGCCTGTTTGCAATCATCACAAGTCGCCAAATGTGCTTCGAACGCGTCGCGGTCTCCGGCTGATAATGTGTTGTTGAAATAGTCGATTAAGTTATGACAACGTTCTTCCATCAACGTTCCCTCCCATCTAATAATTTACGAAGAGCCTGAATGGCGCTCCTGATTCTTGTTTTTACCGTTCCGAGCGGCATATTTAATTGATCGGAAATTTGTTGCTGGGTAAGTCCTTTAAAATAAACAAGTTCGATTAACTCTTGTTGATCAGGTTTCAGCTCATTGACAGCGTCCCGGACTTCAGTTGCCGTTTCACGCTGGATGACGGTTCGCTCGACAGGTTCGTCGTATCCACCGTCCCGTTCTTCGACTTCAATCGTCGGTTGCCGTTTTTCCCGTCTGAGACAGTCAAGCGCGGCATTACGGGTAATCGTTAAAATCCACGAAGAAAACTTTCCTTTGTCGGTATTAAAATCAACGCGGCCATTCCATATTTTCATCCACACTTCTTGAATGACTTCCTCAGATAAACGATCGTTATTCGTAAAGCGATGAGCGAACGAGAACAATAGCCTTTCATACTTGTCATACAGTACTTCGAGGGCTTGTTCATCTCCACTGCGCATCTCATGATAAAGCGATTCATCGGATTGAGTATGCATCCTTCTCCTCCTTGTGATCAGTCAGCCTTATCATATAGTATACGCAAGCTGACGCGAAATCGATTTAATTTTTGATATTTTTTCATTTTTTTGTCCACCACATCCATATTCCCTGTTCTCTCTAAAAATATAGCTCAAAAAGCGACTCAATTGACAGCAATACCGTGATGGGCATAGCATAAAGGTATTGAACAGACGGATTGTATCTTGGAATGGAGGAAAATAAATGGATTATGATCGAAAGATGAAGAATCGGGTAAGCCGAATCGAAGGACAACTTCGCGGCATTTTACGGATGATGGAAGAAGGTCAGGATTGTCGGGATGTCATTACGCAGCTCTCGGCCGCCCGTTCCGCGATTGACCGGACGATCGGTGTTGTCGTGAGTTCCAATCTTATCGAATGTGTGAAAGAAGCAGAACAAACAGGTGAAGGTCAAACTGAAGAATTAGTCAAGGAAGCGGTTAACCTTCTCGTGAAAAGCCGCTGATCCTATAAAAGGCAGGAAGAGGATTTTTTAAATCCTCTCCCTGCCTTCATCTAAAATTCAAATAGTCTTTACAGGAACAGGAGGTGCGTCCACATTCTATCAGTCTGCCCTGTCGTTTAGTACCATACCTTGAATTGATCGAGATAGACTTTACTTTTTTGAACTTGTCCCTTTTTCTTCATGTCTGTTTCCACGAAATAAAGCGATTGCACTTGCACCGGCACGGGCCAAGCCGGATCCACTTTCGCCTCAACGGTTTTAAATCCTGTCCAGTCAACACGTTTGACGAAATCGACCGTATGCACTTTTCCTTTTGCGTCCTTCAGCTGTGCCCGCAACCAAGGTGCTTTGCGGTCACCATAGAGATCCAGTGATAACTTCGTCGCCGGAACAGTGATGTTCCACTTCGGATTCGTGATATACATTGCTCCATTTTGTTTCGTCCAGCCTGAATAATCATACGTCAGCTTCAGCGAAGAACGACCTGCTGTTTTTTGTTCTGTACTCACTGTCGTCGTATAGCTTGAAACGTAAGGAGATGTTGACGTATACGTCCCGCTTTCGAACGAGTCGAGAACGATTGATTTGTTTGAAGGCTTCGGCACTGGTTTTGATGCCGGTTGCGATCCCGTCACAGTTAACGGAAGCGAAACGGTTTGTCCGCCAGCTGATAATGTCAGCATCGTCTTGCCGGCTTTTTTAGCTGTCAGTACATCTTTTGTGATGGAAGCAATCGGTTGCTGCATGCCATATTTTTTTTCTGATGATGGAATGATTACTTTTCTTCCATTCAACCAGCCATCACTTGTTAATTTCACGGTTTGTCCCACTTTAAGCGCGAAGGGTTTTCCTCCATTAAACGTCATGCCTGATAAACGGTTCGTCACATTGATCGTCACCGACCGCTTCGCCTGATCCACAGACAGCTGCCCTGTCCATTTGCCGGGCTGTAGCGGTGCTTTCACCTGCATGCCACTTACACCAAGACCCGTCAATTTTATTTTCTTTTGACTCGCGTTAATCGGTTGACTGTTTCGATCTGTCAGTTTGACGGTTAATTGACGTGTCTCACCTACGTATAGTTCCGGTTGTTCCGGAAGAATCATATATGCAACGGATGTTTCCGGAACGTAGCGTGTCGCAATCATCAAGCTGTTCGTTACCGCACGGCTTCTTCCATCAGCCGGTACATTCACCGTACGAACCGGGGACTCGCCCGCCCGGCGGACCATCATCTCGGTCGAACCGCCTCCATCAAAGGCTAATGCGGAAACTGCGCCCAATCGTTTCATTTGCGCAACGGCTTCAAGCATCGTAAATCCTTTTGATGTCGTTCTTCCTTGATCGACTGTCATGATATGAACCGTTTGATTGGCTGTTATACCAATTAATGTCCGTGCTTTTCGCACAATCATTAAGAAACGGTCGTGATTTTCCGATAATGCATTTAAGTCCAGTCCAATCCCGTCCTTCACGAGCCAATTGTATCCAGAAGCGGCTTCTTGGATATCATTTCTGACTTGTAAATTTGACATCTGAATTAAATTGATTTGAGTAGTCAATTTATTTTCTTTGACTAAGTCAAGCAACGGCTTCTTTTGTTTTCCAAACGCTACTACTACGACTCCGTCTGTCGGAATCGGAATGTTTGACCGGAAAGTCGTATCTACCTGATGTACCGTCCAATCATAGGATTGACCCAGTTTGAATGCTTTGATTGAATTTCCTTTTAACGTGACAATGGCTGCTTCTTTTTTCATGGCATCCGAAAGCCCGCTAAAATTAATCGTTTTAGATACGTGATGTGCATTCGTAAAAATACCAACACGGTTATCTAGATTTTCATTCCGATTGACAGAATGGATCGTCATCGAGCGCGCAGCGGATTTCAACGTTCCGATGACACCATATGATCCGATTTCCGGCTTCCCTTGACCATTGGTGACAAATGACGGAAATTTTAACGCTGATTCCTTGACACTATGGCTGACCAATACGGCATTTTGTTGAATTTGCAAACCAATCGGCAAGCCGCTTGCGACTTTGTACATATCCGCATTGACGGCAGCTACCACACGATTCCCGGCAGCCATCGAACGATTGACCTGCGAAGGAACTGATTCCGTCGCAAGTACATGATCCCTTCCTTTTCCCGTCATCCAGTAGTTCCCCGGATCCGGTTGTACAGTGATTTGTTGAATCGTCTGCGGCACACCGCTCGAATGATCTTGTTTGCTTGTATAGTCGATTCCTTTCGAAATCGTTTCGGCTCCCACTGTTAGCGGGGTATATGATGCACCTAATAAAATCAATATCATACATAATTTCCTTCTCATAAAGCACCTCCACCATACATTATGCCTTTTTAAGGTAAAAAATGACATAACTATTTCAAGGTTTTAGAATCAAAAGAAAAAGGAACAATACATTGCATGCCAAAAAATGAAGTGAAGATGAGGAGGAATGAACCATGACTACTTATCAACTCGATCAGGACCACAGCTCGATCACATTTTCGGTGAAGCATATGATGATTTCAAAAGTTAAAGGAGAATTTCGTGATTTTACATTTGATGTCAACGGAGAGGCAAACGATTTGGAGAATGCTTCCGCTGTCGTAACGATTCCCGTTGCTTCAATCGATACGCGCAGTAAAGACCGCGATACACATTTGAAATCCGCCGATTTTTTTGATGTCGAGCAGTATCCAAACATCACTTACCAAGTGACATCATTTAAAAAACTGTCCGGTGACGAATATGAAGTGACAGGCGCTTTGACGATTAAGGATGTCACGCGGACGGAAACGTTTCAGGTCGAGTATGAAGGTAGCGGGGTCGATCCTTGGGGAAATACACGGTCCGGTTTTGAAGTGGACGGTAAAGTTAAACGCGAGGACTATAACTTGACGTGGAACGTCGCACTTGAGGCCGGTGGTGTCTTAGTCGGCAGTGACGTGAAGTTCCAACTTCATCTTGAGTTCATTCACGCAAAATAATAGAGAGATCATACAATGTGTAGGGGGAAAACAGATGACAGTTTCACTTTTTATCGATGTTGCATGTAAGACCGGTGAATCTCCGGTGTACGACGCTAAAACAAAACGCTTTTATTTCGTCGATATCCCGAATCAGCTTTTTTTCGTATATGATTTGACGACAGAGGCCTTAAAACCGTATCAACTGCCAAGTGCCATCACTTCGATTGCCTTGACGGACGCGCCGGACTTTCTTCGTGTCACATCGGCACACGGCTTCGGAACATTTGATGTAAAGGAAGGGCATCTCTCGCTTGAAACGCAATTGACACTGCCTGCTTCAGACCGAATGAATGACGGTAAACTGGATCCTTCCGGTCAATATGTCGCCGGCAGCATTAATGAAGAAGAAGGTGAGACGGCTTCTCTTTATCGCTTGCGTCATGATGGTTCCGTTGATGTCCTGCTCGAAAATTTGACGAACTCAAACGGATTGGTCTGGTCAGAAGACGGTAAAACGCTTTACCACATCGATACACCAACGAAAAAAGTGTATGCGTTTGATTATGCTGCGGACCAACCGTTGACCAATCGTCGTGTCGCCATCGATTTGGAAAAAGAAGAAGGTTTTCCGGACGGGATGACAAAAGATCGGGAGGGTCATGTGTTCATCGCCCATTACGCCGGATCTTGCGTGACACGCTGGAATCTTGAGACAGGCGAAAAATTGGCTCACGTCGACTTCCCTGTATCCAATCCGACTTGTCCCATTTTGTACGAGGACCGTTTACTTGTCACGACGGCAGCAGACGGTGACGATTCCGAACATGCCGGTGCTGTTTTCGAAGTAACTTATTAATCGATGGACTCCCTCTTTTTTAGAGGGAGTTTTTTGATGGACGTCTGTTCTAAAACAGGCGATACTAAAAGAAAAGTGAATACTTTGACGAGGGAGTGTATCTAGATGCATCTATCAACCATCGAACGACTTCATCAACTGCAAACGACCCCGTCTTTTTTTCCGGTCAACTGTTACTTATTTGAAGAAGCAGACAGCCTTACTTTAATTGATACCGGGATTTCACTGAACGCCAGAGCTATCTATTCCGTCATCAAATCATTTGATAAACCGTTACAGTCCATCGTCTTAACCCATGCGCATGCGGACCATGTCGGTTCACTCGACTTTTTGGCAAGTGCTTTCCCACTTGCCGAAGTCTCGATCAGTTACCGGGACGCCGCATTGCTCAGCGGGGATGAATCATTACGGGAAGGCGAAACGACACCGCTCAAAGGCGGGATTCCGAAAAACATTAAAACCCGTCCTGATCGGTTGCTCGAAAGTGGTCAGCAGGTCGGCAGCTTAAGTGTCATCGCCTCTCCCGGACATACCCCAGGCTCAATTTCGCTCTGGCACGAGGGCAGCCGGACCTTGATTGCCGGTGATGCCTTTCAAACACAAGGTGGTTTGGCTGTTTCGGGCGATACCCGGTGGCAGTTTCCTTTTCCGTCGCTTGCGACATGGGATAAGGAAGTGGCGCTTCAGTCAGCCCATCAATTAACAGAACTGACACCGGACGTGCTCGCAGTCGGTCACGGTCCACTCGTGGTCGCACCAAGTTTCGACATGCGTCAAGCAGTCGATCGGTTTGAACAGGTCTTGTCCGCAAAAAAACGAAATGGATATCCTTGAAGTCATTCGAAAAAAATCCGGCAATCTGTCTGCTCCTCATTTTTTGATGAAGAGTAAACGATTTCCGGATTTTTTAGTGATATAATTCCTGTCGTTTACCGCACCTGATATTGATACAATCGGGCTTCATACGGAGCCAAAAGATTCCTGTCATGCGTCTCATAATTTATCAGCATCAACTGGTCTTCCGGCAACCCGAACGTCATCGTGATCGGTTCATCGTGTACGTTCAGTACAATCCGCCACGTCGTCCCATCCAGTACCCGTTCATAGACGTACAGATACGGATCTTGAATGGCCAAATCCCGATAAAGGCCGTATACCATGACCGGATGTTGTTTTCGAAGCGCAATCAATTTCCGGTAAAAATGAAGAGCAGAATCCGGGTCTTGTTCTGCTGTTTCCACGTTGATCTCGGAATAGTTTGGATTCACCGTCATCCAAGGTGTCGCAGACGTTGTGAATCCCGCTGAAGGACCGGCATCCCACTGCATCGGTGTCCGGGAATTGTCCCGTGCCCGCATCTGCATCGATGACAGGACAGTCCCCGGTGATTCACCCGCTGCCACCCGTTCTGCGTATTGATTCCGGAACGCGACGTCTTGATAGGCTTCCGGATCAGAAAAACGAATCCCGGTCATGCCGATTTCTTCGCCTTGATAGATATACGGGATACCCGGTAACGTGTGTAACATCAAACCAAGTAATTTCGCACTTTCGACCCGGTACCGTTCGCTTCCGAACCGGGTCACTTGGCGTGTATGGTCGTGGTTGTTTAAGAACTGGGACGCGATACCGCTTGGATAGAGTGCTTCATACCACTGTTTTTGAATCTGCTTGAACCGCGGTAAGTCCATCGTCTCCATGTCATCCGCTACTTCAAAGTGAAACAGCGTCCGTAATTCATTCCGTTCTTCCCCGACGTACAGCAAACCATCTTCCGGACCGACGAACGGAATTTCTCCGACCGTAAATAAATCAGTTCCCGCGAGCACCTCGTCATGCATTTCTTGTAAAAAGGAATGGATGCCCGGTTGATTCCCGAGATAGGACAGATCAAAAGGATCGGCAACATCCGCAAACGAGGCGCGTTTTTTAATCAAATTGATGACATCCATCCGGAATCCGTCGATGCCTTTGTCCGCCCACCACCGCATCATCGTATAAACGGCTTGGCGGACGGCTGGATGTTCCCAGTTCAAGTCCGGTTGCTCCGATGCAAACGAGTGGAAATAATACTGCTCGCGTGTCTCATCCCATGTCCACGGACTCGGTGCAAAATAGGAACGCCAGTTATTCGGAGGTGTTCCTTTTTCCCCGTCCTGCCAAATGTACCAGTCCGCCTTTTCGCCCGTTTTGCCACGTCGCGACTCCCCGAACCAAGCGTGTTGGTCACTCGTATGGTTGACGACGAGATCAAGAATCAGTTTTAAGCCCCGCTCATGGGCTGCCGCAATCAATTCCTCCAAATCGGACAGCGTTCCCGCCTTTTCCATGATCGTATAATAGTCGGAAATATCATATCCGTTATCGATATCAGGTGATGTATAACAGGGGTTCAACCAGATGACATCCACACCGAGCGACGCGATGTAATCCAACTTTTCAATTACACCCCGTAAATCGCCCATTCCGTCTCCGTTCGAGTCCTTAAAACTGCGCCAGTACACTTGATAGACAACGGCTTCTTTCCACCAGGCTCGATTCATCCCATCATCTCCTTTATGTATTCAATCGTCTTCTCATCCAGTGTATCAAAAACACGAAAGGCATCGGTTCTTTTTACCAATTATAAGCAATTCTTAAAAAACACTTTTCTTTTTTCTGAAAATTCGTTATCCTTGACGACAATACCTAACAAGGAGGAACACAGATGAAACATTTCGCCCCATCGATTGCGATTGATCGGCTGCCCGCTCCGGTCTTTGCTGAACTCGCTCAGCGGATTGGTGCCGTCAAAGCAGCCGGTCACGACGTCATCACGCTTGGTCAAGGAACGCCGGACCAAACTACGCCCGTACATATTTTGGACGCCTTAAAAGAGGCCATCGGCGACGCCGCTAATCTGCAATATCCTCCGTTTCGCGGACATGATTTTCTCAAACAGGCCGTCGCCGATTTTTATCAGTCCGAATTCGGTGTGACGATTGATCCTGCTTCTGAGGTCGCCATTTTGCTCGGCAGTAAAGCCGGTATCGTCGCCTTGCCGCAAACGATCGTCAATCCGGGTGAAGGTGTCATTGTTCCCGATCCCGGTTACCCCGACTACCTGTCTGGCGCAGCATTAGCAGGTGCTTACCCGATCACGCTACCTCTCCTTGCGGAAAATGCTTTTTTACCTGACTACACATTGCTCGATCCGACGGATGTCGAACGAGCCCGGATGTTGTTCCTCAACTACCCAAGCAATCCGACCGGCGCGACGGCGACAGCGGAAGCCTTTGAACAGACGGTCGCTTTCGCTGACGCAAACGACATTTGTGTCGTTCATGACCTGGCGTACGGCGGCATTAGTTTTGATGGTCCGACCCGAAGTTTCCTCCAGACCGAAGGGGCGAAAGACGTCGGAATCGAACTGTTTTCGTTATCGAAACGCTTCAACATGTCCGGCTTCCGCATCGCCTTTGCAATCGGAAATCCATCCGTCATCTCGAGTATCGAAACGTACCAGGAACACTTATACGTCAGTGCCTTCACACCGATCCAACATGCGGCGACTGTTGCTCTCTCAAGCGACCAGACGTGTGTCCGTGAGCTGAGTGCACTGTACGAAGCCCGTCGTGATGCCTTGTTCGGCAAATTACAGGACATCGGATGGGACGGACCGATCCCTGGTGGTTCGTTCTTCGTCTGGTTGCCGGTCCCGTCCGGCTTTACGTCACAAAGCTTTACCGACCACTTGCTGGATGAAGCACATGTCGCTGTCACACCGGGACATTTCTTTGGTGAATATGGTGAAGGCTATGTCCGGATCAGTTTGATTGCCGACGTCGATCGATTGGTGGAGGCCGCCGAACGGATCGGTCAGCTCAATCTGTTTCAGCAAGCCGTTGCGGAATAATTCTGAAAAAACATTTGACAGGTGGGAATGATTTCCGTTACAGTAAGTCCCAACAGCATATCTACTTATCGCGAGCGACCGAGGGATTAGGCCCAACGACGTCCGGCAACCACCTTTTAGGAACGGTGCCACATCCTACAGAATGTTTTCATTCTGAGAGATAAGTTACGAATTCTTACATTTCGTCGCTTTTTTCTGGTTGCTCTTAACTGGAAAAAGGCGATTTTTTTGTATAGGGAGGAAACAACAGATGATTGAATTTAAAGGCATCACCAAACGGTTCGTACGTGACCGGACACCGATTTTCGCCCTGCGCGACGTCAACTTAACGATTCATCAAGGAGAAATTTTTGGCATCATCGGTGAATCCGGTGCCGGAAAAAGTACATTGCTGCGCTTGATCAACGGACTTGAAACACCGACCCAAGGAACGGTCAAAGTATCTGGTGTCAAACTGTCCGATCTATCCAAAGGCAGTCTAAGAGAATTGCGTCTGAAGATCGGAATGATCTTTCAACATTTTCAATTGATTCAATCGCGGAACGTTTCCGACAACATTGCGTTCGCCTTAAAAGCAGCCGGCGTCAAACGCAGTGATTTCCCAAGCCGGATCAAAGAACTCGTCGCTTTGGTCGGACTGGAAGGATTTGAGACGAATTTCCCGAGCCAACTCAGCGGCGGCCAAAAACAACGGGTCGGGATTGCCCGCGCCCTTGCGAATAATCCGAGTGTCCTGTTATGTGACGAAGCAACATCAGCGCTCGATCCGGTCACGACCCTGCAAATTCTGGAATTGCTGAAAGACTTAAATAAACGACTCGGCTTGACGATCATTCTGATCACCCACGAAATCGATGTCGTCAAACAAATTTGCCACCGCGTTGCTGTCATGTCACAAGGCGAAGTCGTCGAAGTCGCGAGTACATACAACATATTCAGTCAGCCGACCCATGACGTCACGAAACATTACGTCGATACAGCACTGCAAATCGAGTTGCCGGAACGGATTTTGCGAACGACACCTGGAAAAATCATTCGTCTCCAATTCACGGGAGAAAAGACCGGCGAGAGTACGCTGTCAGAAGCGATCAAACAATTTGATATCTCGGTCAGCATCCTGCACGGCAAGGTCGATTATATTCAAGACGTCGCCTTTGGGGTGTTGATCGTCAGCCTGACCGGTCCAACGCTTCACGTCAACCGGTCTCTGACTTGGCTGGAGGAGCAACTCCATACGCTTGAGGTGATTCAGGATGTGGCTTGATCGAATTCAAACGATGTTACCGGAGCTAGCAAAAGCCTTAGGCGAAACGGCCTTAATGGTCGGAATTTCCCTCGGCTTTGCCCTCGTCGTCGGGATTCCGCTGGGAATTCTTTTATTCATCACCGACCGTGGATTGTTTTTCCAAAACGTCTTCGTTCGCAGTATCTTGGACTTTTTCGTCAATATCGTTCGTTCGTTACCGTTCATCATCTTGCTCGTCGCGCTGATTCCACTGACGCAATTGTTGCTCGACAATACGATCGGCCCGACGGCCGCTTCTGTCAGCTTAAGTGTTGCCGCTATTCCGTTCCTCGCCCGACTTGTCGAGACCTCACTACGTGAGATCCCACCGGGCTTGATCGAAGCCGCTGAGGCGTGCGGCGCAACACCATTTCGTATCATCATCAGCGCCCTGTTACCCGAAGCTCTTCCCGGGATCATTCAAGCGGTGACATTGACGACAATCAGCTTGATCGGCTTTTCTGCCATGGCCGGTATCGTCGGCGGCGGTGGTGTCGGCGACCTCGCCATCCGCTTCGGCTATTACCGGTACGATAACGTCATCATGATCGTGACGATCATCGTGCTCGTCGTCATCGTTCAAAGTATTCAAGGACTCGGCAATCAACTTGCCCGTCGTGCTGATAAACGTTAAATCCAAAATAGAGACCATTAAGGGAGAGAATGACTATGAAAAAACGATATGCCTTTTTAGCAACAGGATTACTGGGAGCCGGGATTCTTGCCGGCTGTGGCGACAGCAGCGCGAAAGAAGAAACCAAGTCGATCAAGATCGGTGCGACGAGCGGACCTTACAGCGACATGGTCAAAGAAGCGATTCAGCCTGGTCTTGAAAAGAAAGGCTACAAAATCGAAATCGTTGAATTCAGCGATTATATCCAGCCGAACATCGCGCTCGGCAGCGGCGACATCGACGCGAACTTGTTCCAACACTCGATCTATCTGAAGACGTTCGCGAAGGAAAAGAATCTCGATCTTAAAGGGCTGATCACTGTTCCGACGGCACCGATGGGCTTATACAGTAAATCCTATAAGTCGCTTGATGACGTCAAGACAGGCGCGGAAGTCGCAACACCAAACGATCCGACCAACCAAGCCCGCGCGTTAAACTTACTCGCTGAACAAGGCTGGATTGAATTGAAACCGGACGCTGACCCGTTGACGGTTTCTGAAAAAGACATCGTCAAGAATCCAAAAAAACTCGTCATCAAACCTCTGGAAGCAGCACAGTTACCACGCGCCATCGAGAGTGTTGATATTTCTGCCGTCCCTGGAAACTTTGCGCTTGCTGCGAAATTTGATTTACTTGATGCGTTGGCACTGGAGAAAATGGACGAGCAGTACCGGAACTTAGTCGCTGTCAAAACAGCAGATGAAAAGAAACAGCTCGCAAAAGACTTGACCGCTGTCGTTGAGTCAGACGACTTTAACGCTGTCATCGAAAAGTCCTTTAAAGGTTTCAGTAAACCCGAGTGGGCAAACTGATATAACTCCTTTTGTCGATTAATTCATCTAAAGATGATATAAAACCCTTGAAACAGCTCCCTCCCCTTACAAACAGGAGGTGGAACGGTTTCAGGGGTTTTTCATTGAATGATGACTCCTGGAGATGTCACGTCTTCCGCTCGACTTCTACGTCTGCTTCCGTCAGGAACAAGCGAGTGAAGAAGACAGACTGTCATCCATCTACAGATTGACCCACACAAAAGAACCCCAACTCTGCTTTCGCAAAATCGGGGTGATACATAAACTTTCGTTTTAAATGTTGCTTCAAGGTGTCCGGAAATTAATCGTAAAGTACGGGGCGTTATCCCGGAATGCCACACCCGTATCCGCCTGTTTGAAGTCTTTATTCATGATATTGTCGCGGTGTCCTTTTGAGTTCATCAGGCCCCAGTGTGCCGCAAAGACGTTCGGGTATCCCATCGACAGGTTTTCTCCGGCTGTCGAGAAACGGATTCCTTTTTCTTTCATCCGGTCGAATGGGTCACGCCCTTGTGGATCCGTATGCGAGAAGAAATTATTTTTCCCCATGTTCTCACTGTGTGCCCGCGTGACCGGTTTAAGCGCGCTGTAAGGTGTTAGTGCACTCCGCTTATAATCTGCCCGGTCCCAGTTCATTAAACGTAACATCAGTTTCTCATCGGTTGTCCGTAATGCACTAGACGCTTTTCCATAAAATCCGCTTTTCTTCGCTTCGATCTCTTTTGGTATCGCCAGTGTCGCTTTCACTTTATTGCCGTCATGCTGATCAAAGAAATACGTGACGTACTGATCTTTTTTCTCATAAACGGCTGCATGATCGAGGTTCAGCAAATAATTCGTATTGCCTTTCCGGTACGATTTGACGGCTTTCCAGCCTTTTTTCGCAAGCGTCGCTTCCGTATCTTTGTTCAAGACGGCTCCTTGCGTCGTCACACCGTTTTTTGAACGATACTTCCCGTAGTCTTTTCCCTCCTTTGTCAACGCCACAAATTCTTCAGTCGACGTCCGTCTCACTTCCCAGTCGTAACCCGGATATTCACTCGTATATCGATCAATCAGCGTTCCTCCGCTTTTCGGATAGTCCGCCTCCGCCTGTTCCATTGGAGTGTTCTCGTAACTGAAGAAAGCGACTGCTGCTACTCCGAGCATTAACCACTTTTTCACGTATTTTCCCTCCTTGTGTCTACCATTACCCTAATCTTAAAAGAAAGCCGTCCGTTCGAACAGTCTAAGCTTTCGTTTCAACGGAAATCACATGATTCACCATTTCGATTCACACTTTTGACACATTTCTGCTTTTTCGGACAAAAGAAGTCTGACGTCTTTATCCATCACATTTCTCCTTACTTTATTCTACATAAAATGAACTATTCTTTCCCTCTTGTTAAAATGTGTGAAGATTCTTTTATTTCGTTTTCATTCGATTGTTATTGCCGTTACCGAAAACGCTCGTTATCATTATGAATCGTAAGGAAAAAACGAAGAAACATCGATATATATCATTATGTCAAAGGAGTATGCCATGATTCTACTTTATTTTATTTACGAATCGATTACGTTTTTACCCATCCAACAGTATTTGTTTTCAGGCTGGTTGATCTTAGTATTGTTAACCGTCTCATTTAGTCTCGCCAATGCACATGAAGACGTCCATATCGGTCAACGGTTTGGTTTTGAGCTTCTCGTACCCGGCGTCGGTCATCTGTTACGTAAACAATTCATACCTGGCTTAGCCATCATTGTATTGCTGATCCTCATTCATTTTACGTATATGTTCCGCGTTATCCCGCTTTACCTCGCGTTACTGCTCACGCTCTCCATCAGTCTGCTGTCCTTTTTCTCTCTTTTTATCCGAACATACAAAAAAGCGGACGATTAAGTCCGCTTTCACTGATTTACCAAAACATTAAAATTTATCCGACTCCACGAGCTTATATCTTTTCGAAAGTTCTAACCATGTTTTGCCGTCTTTCTTAGTTTGCACGAGTAGATACGGAAGACCTTTTGTCACACGAAGTTCCAAAAGTTCGCCTTGTTGGTGACCATGTGTCTCGCTAACTTTAAACCAATGATGTGCGATTTTCCGTTCGACGGTCACGTGTTTCCCTTTTTGAACAGCACGCCATTTTCCGATTTCCGCTTTCCCTTTGACTGGAACAGCACTTTGCGCTCCTTGAATCGAGATAATGGCCGGATCGTGGTCACTCGCACTGCCGTCTGCTTCCATATAATCCGAGTTAATATTGACGATATCAGAAGACGTATATGACTTCAGGTTTTTCGAAATCAAGACATGGTCGAGGACTTGTGCATTTCCGTTATACACGTAAGAATAGCGCTCTGATTTCGGAAGATCGTCCACCGTGTTCCAAAGGTTTTTCCCTTTTAGGATATCCAGTGTTTTTGAGAACTGGAAGTCATTCAAGTCACCCAGTACGACGACGTTGGCATCTTTAACTTCTGTTTCCAATTCGTTCACGAAATTCTGGACGATTTGAGCAATCGCATGACGCTGGACTTCACTTTTACGAACGGCCGGTTGATTTTTACCAAAGTCTGCCCCGTCGCCGCCTTTCGAATTAAAGTGGTTGGCGATCACATGATACGACTCCCCTTTGAAGATGAACTCTCCAACGAGTGGTTTCCGTGAGCTGGCGAAGTTTGGATCCGTCGGCTGAATCCGACCCGGGTTTTTCGTCAATTTGCCGTTCTCGACAGCAACCGCTTCTGTTGCCGCACCTTTCTCACCAGACGCAAGCGAAACACGGGCCGGATTGTACAAGAAACCGACACGGATGTTTCCACCCGGCTGTCCGCCGTCTTTTTTATCTTCCGGTGCGATATCGGTATACGCATAACGGACACCTGTTTTTGCTTCAATCGCAGCAATCAATGTCTCAAACGATTTTGACGCATCGACCGTACCGCTGTCTGTCGCACCGTCATTATCCTGCATCTCTGTCAAACCGACGATATCCGGTGTTTTCAGGAATGTCGCGATTCCTTCTGAAACCCGGTCGATCTTACCGGCATCCGCTGTCGACGCAAAGTTCTCGACGTTGTAAGAAGCGACTGTCAGACGTGAATCTCCTGTTTCGATGTTCGTCGGCTGACGATCGACTTCACTTGTAATCAGCGTTGGTAAATCAGCTGCTTTTGCAAGAACTTTATACGCCGAGTAGTTATAACTCATGACCCCTTCAATCGTTCCGTCAAAACGGTCGCCTGATTTCGCCCGGTAGGAGCTACTGCCCATCTCAACGAACAGACGCTCCGGATTGACGTTATCAGCCGTTAAGATTGGCGTCCCGCGCTTCGTATACACTTTGTTCGCTGTTTGTGTCCGCACTGGAATTGTCCGGTTGGCCTGTGGACCTGTGACGATGGCGTTCGGAAGCGCGACGCGCATTCCTTCGACACTCTCGTATAAATCGATGGCATCTTCCGCCGGATCGAATGCCGCGAACGAATCGTTGTCAACGACTTGTGTCGGAATCAAGACACCCTTCTCCCCAAGCACGACGCTTGCCGGTAATCCTGTGTTCAATGCGCCTTTAACAAGGTTGACTGTACTGATTTCCGTGACGGCAAGATCCGTGTCAAACTTATCACTGTATCCGCCAAGCAACCATTCCTTGACGTACCCCGTCGTTGCAACTGTCTGTCCGACTGCTGCTCCGTGGTTTTTCGCGTACACCAACACACCTTCTGATGTCTTGCTGTTGTTATCCGGATTTGGATCCTGCATGTAGAAATTGTTCGCATCGACGATATAGGTGACGACACCGGTCGTCCGGACGAGTTGATCCGCGTATGGTGAAGTATGCGCGACACCTTGAATGGCGCTGATTTTCGTGATCGGAGGTGCGATATAATACTTGAACGTCGACACGGCAGATGTTTTACCGTCTTTAACAACGATCGCTTGGATCGTGACTTCGTCGTTGATTGTAATCGGTTCAGAATAGACCGGACTTTCTGCCGTCGGTGTCGAGCCGTCGACTGTAAAGTGGATCGTTCCTTCACCCGTCAGTGTGACTTGATCGCCGCGTTCGACTTCTCCGACGGGTGATGCTGTTGGCGCAGCTAAGATGTCTCCCGCTTCAGCAGCATGTGTACCGAGATCTGTCAACGTATCGACCGGGAAACTTGTCCATTGTGACGGTTCATACGTTTTCGACCCTGCTATGACGTTTGTCTTACGAACAAGTGTCGTATCTTTCGCAAAGTCCGTGCTCAATCCGACCGGCCCGATGATATCAAGAACTTCTTCCCCTTTTTTCAGGGCAACGGGATCATTTCCGTTAAAGTTCAGTGAACCGGTTGTTTGTTGCGCTTTTCCTTTGATGTCTGCGTTCGCACCTGAGTTGGCGATCACAAACGTTTTTCCCGGTTCAATCGTACCGGACAATGTGATTTTCGCTTCCGAAGGTCCACCATTCGTATATTGTACGAGTGTATAATCCGCTAAATTAATGATCTGCCCCGAACCATTATAAATCTCAATCGCTTTATTGTTGCTTGACCCTTCTATGTACTCAGACAAGATGACGCCTTCGCCTTCTGCCCCGACCGTGATTCCTGCTTGTGGAAGAATTCCCGCAGTTAATGCGCCGACCAATGCCCACTTCCCAAACGTACTGACGTTCTTCATGATGTTAACCCCCTATGAATTTTCTGACACTTCTTTATATTATCAGATTATTTCGTAAATCGTGTGATTATTATGTAAAAAAAGACCACAATATTCGTAAAAGAATAAATTGTTAACGCTTACAAATACATATCGTTCGCCTTTATGTTAAAAAGAAACTTTAAAAACATATAATCTCTTAAAAAAAGACATAAAAAAAAACGCCTTTTCAGCGTGTCTGTTTTTTAGGTGTCATGAGAATCGAGGATACAGGTGATCAAAACACCTGAAACGACGAAAGCCCTACCTCTCTTTCGTTGTTACGGCTCCTTGGCCGCGCCAGCTGAATCAAGCGTTTTAGCAAGAATCAAGTTACGCGTTGGGTTGCGTATTTACTGGGATTTTTAGAGTTTCGCTCGGAATGAGCTGAAAAGTATCGAATGGAAGGTTTATCTTGCTGGGTCAACTTCTTCTAGATGAACAGAAGAAGGACAAAATAAAAGCGATGACTTATGTCTGACTCATTTGTCAGTAAGGTCTAAAAATCCTGACCTGATTATTAAATTGTGTATTTAAGTGAAAGATTCTCACATGAGTGATCATCCCCGATTCATGACAAAAATTAATATAACACATTTTATTTTATAAAGTCAATCTTTTTTTCATCGTCCTATTTTTACCGGACTGAACGAACCGTTGATTCACCCTTTAAAAATCGGTATCTTTAGAGAGATGACATTACTATAGAAGAAACGAGGTCAAAAGAGATGGCTACGAATCGATTGATCCACGAAAAGAGTCCTTATTTATTGCAACATGCCGAGAATCCTGTCGACTGGTATCCGTGGGGAGAAGAAGCGTTCGCGATGGCCCGGGCGAACAATAAACCGATTTTCCTGTCAATCGGCTACTCGACGTGTCATTGGTGCCACGTCTTGGCGCACGAAAGCTTTGAGGATGAAGATACCGCCCGTCTGCTGAACGACCGTTTCATCGCGATCAAAGTCGACCGGGAAGAACGCCCGGACATCGACCAGATTTATATGACGGCGGCCCAACTGATGAACGGTCAAGGAGGCTGGCCGCTCAGTGTCTTTATGTCTCCTGATCAAACCCCGTTTTACATCGGGACCTATTTTCCGAAAACACCGCAATTCAATCGTCCCAGCTTCCGGCAGGTCGTGTTGCAACTCAGTGAGCATTACCGGACGGATCCTGAAAAAATCAAACGTGTCGGAACTGAAATCAATCATGCGCTGACCGATATTCTTCAAAATGATACCGTTAGTCCATTTGATGATGCGCTCGTTCACGATACTTTTGATCAAGCGATGCGGCAATTTGATGTTCAACACGGCGGATTTGGTGAAGCACCGAAGTTCCCTTCCCCCTCCCTGTTGATTTTCTTGCTCGATTACTATCGTTATGCAGAAGACGAGACGGCTTTACAGATGGTCATGCGGACGTTGACCGCAATGCGGGACGGTGGAATCACCGATCAAATCGGCTTTGGTCTTTACCGTTATACCGTCGACGCCGGTTGGAAAACACCGCATTTTGAAAAGATGTTATATGACAATGCACTGTTCGCAACAGTTTGTATCGAAACGTTTCAAGTGTCGGGAAGGGAACGGTTTAAACAGTATGCGGAAGAAGTATTGTCATACATCGAACGGGACATGTTATCGCCGGACGGAGCTTTCTACTCGGCGGAAGATGCCGACAGTGAGGGGCGTGAAGGATGGTTCTATACCTTCACTTATGAAGAACTCATCGATCAGCTTGGTGAATCCGCATTATTCCCCCTGTATTATCAAGTCACTCCTGCCGGTAATTTTGAGGGACGAAATATCTTTCGGCGGACGGATCAGTCCCTGCAAACCTTTGCCGATGAACAGAAGATGCCGGTCCGTGACGTCGTGACACAGCTCGAACAGGAGCGACAGGCGTTACTCCGGATCCGTAACGAGCGAATCCGACCGTTTCGGGATGATAAGGTATTGACCTCTTGGAATGCCTTGATGATTTCAGCTTTTGCCAAGGCCGGACGTGCTTTTGCCGACCCACACTACACACATGTTGCTGAACGTGCTCTGACATTCGTTGAGACACACCTCATGGATGGGGATACGGTCAACGTCCGCTACCGCGAGGGACATGTCCAAGGGAACGGATTTCTTGATGAATACAGCTTTTTGGCAGAAGCCTGCCTGGAGTTACATCGGACGACACAAAAAGGGATCTATCTCCAGACTGCCATGCGTCTGACAGAACGGATGATTCAAGATTTCGGAGATCCGGCCGGCAGTTTCTTCTTTACATCCGTACAAGGCGAACCCTTACTGATCCGGCCGAAAGACCTTTATGACGGTGTCACGCCAGCCGGAAACAGTACAGCCGTCTCGAATCTGCTCCGCCTGTCTCAATTGACCGGTCGGACAAGTTACCGCGAATGGGCACAACAAATCTTTTCATCGATTGCGGCAGAAGTAAAAACACAACCAACGGGGTTCGCCAGTTTAGTAAGTGCGTATGTCCGGACGTTGATGCAGCCAAAAGAGTTGATTCTTCTAACCGATACGCTCGAATCGGTTGAACCTTACGTATCATCCATTCTGAAACAACGTCTACCGGAATTGTCACTCCTCGTTGGTCCGAAGGCGGATCTTCTTCCAATCGCTCCTTTTTTGACCGATTATGAACAGATGGACGGGGTACCGACCGCTTATCTTTGTCATGATTTTCAATGTGACCGACCGACAACGAATCTCGAATTACTTCTTCGCACCCTTCATATCTAATTCCTTCCCCTTCTATTTTCTAAAGTAGAAGGGTTTTTTAAAAAACAAAACCCCTTTTTTTGAAAAAACTCTAAATATACTGTAGATAAATATTTTATTGTCGATAGTAAGGGTAGGCAATTTACTTTCACACCTTAGAATCGACATCCTAGAGCCCGATACGTCTTCGGACGAATTCCAACTAGGAGGATATGATCTTTGAACACGACACTATTCACGAAAACCTTGAAGATGCTGGTCAGTTTCTGCTTGGTCCTCGGTCTATTTATTTCTTATAGCCCTTCGTCCAGTGCTGCAACGACAAAAGCAACGACCTACCGTTTATCTGCTGATGCTGATCTGTATGATAAAACGACATCTTCACGGAAACGCTTGTTGACGATCAAGACCGGAACTATCGTTTCATCCACATATGAGTCGTCTTCTTTCAAAAAAGTCTCATATAACGGAAAAACGGGATATGTCGCGTCCAAAAAATTAGTCGCATACGACAAGAAACAAACGATTACAGGACAACGTTTTCTCGTTTCACAGAAAACAGCGTTACATCAATCCGCTTCATCAAAATCTTCTGTGATCGCGACACTCAATGGACAGGATGTGTATTACAGTTCGCAAAAAATCACGAACTCCATTGGAGAAGTCTGGTATCGTGTCAACTATGACGGAAAAACAGCGTATGCCCGTTTTCTGAACACAAAATCCGTCTCTTACACGAAGCTGTCCAAAACGACACTGAAAACAACAGACAGCTTTATCCTGCGTCAATATGCCGGAACAGCATACCCGCGCCAGCTTGTTATTCCGACCGGAACGACGCTTTCTACTACGGGACGAATCGGTGATTGGTATAACATCTCGTATGCGGGCAAATCAGGATACATGCACAAAACAGCTTTTGCCACGTCTTCAAAACAGACATTGACGGGTGTAACTATCCCGAAAACTACGTTCAAAACGAAGGCAACGACGATGTATGATACGACACTCTCGACTAAAAAAGGCATGCTGAGCATTCCGAACAACACGATTTTGACGTCCACTTTAAAACTTGGAAATTACTACCGTGTGACTTACAACAATCGAGTCGGTTTTGTTTCAAGCTCGACCTTAACGTTATACACAAGTAAAAGCGCTATCGCTTCTACACGTATTTTACTGACGCAAACAGCCGACGTTAAAAACAGTCCTTCCGAAACTGCGAAAACCATCGGTACGTTAAAAAAAGACAACGTCTACTACACAACAGAATTGTATGCAGATTCACTCGGAGTCAAATGGCACAAAATTAAAAAAGATACTGTGACCGGATATGTGCGCATCAATCAAGGTCAACCGGTATCTTATGTATCAGACAGCTATGCCGTCAAAATTCGGACAAAAACCGCTTTACGTTCTTATGCTGGACAGGACTATGCAACCGTCAAATCCATTCCTGCCAACACATCTTCACGCGTGACGGGTCAAATCGGCTCTTGGTATCGTATGACGTATGACGGAAAAACAGGTTATGTGCTTGCAGATGCGATCGAACCGTTCATCACAAAACAATCCATCAACGGTTCCCGTTATCTTTTATCGGCATCAGCTGATATTAAAGTGCAACCCACTGCACGTGCGGCAACTGTCGCTTCCTTTAAAGGTGGAGACATTTATTACACGACACAGCTCGTGACAAATGAAAAATCAGAAAAGTGGCACCGTGTGACAAAGGACGGCATCACAGGTTATGTCCGTGTCGGTTCAATCCGCTCGACATCGTATCAAAGCTTACCGCTTACACGATACATAACGACCGATCCTACATCACTCCGTTCTTATGCCGGTCCTTCGTACAAGGCGTTGGCGCCTTTTGAAAAAGGAACTGTTCTTTCGATTTCAGGTCAAATCGGAGAGTGGTTCCGTGTTTCCCAAAACGGAAAAGTCGGCTATGTGGCCTCATCTTCTGTGAAAGAATATCAAGAAACTAAAAAAATTCCAGGCAGTCGTTTTATCTTGGGCGAAAAAACAGGAATTAAAAGCCAACCGGCAGAAACTGCCCAAACGGTTTCTACACTGAACGCAGGCAATGTGTATTACACGACTTCACTCATCACGACTTCTTCCAACGAACAGTGGCATAAAGTCACGATTGACGGAAAATCCGGTTATATCAAACTAACAAAAAACCTGACATCCATTCCCTACCGTTCTAAAGATTCCCTGTTCGTCCGATCTTCTTCAGACGCTTATCTCCGCTCTTATGTAGGCGATGGTTATGCTGTCTTGAAACGAATTCCGGCCAACACGGTTCTGTCCGTGAAAGGACAGATCGGTCTTTGGTATCAAACAAGCTATGAGGGAACATCCGGTTATTTGTATAGCGCTTCCTTCGTGACGACATCTTCTAAACTGAATGTATACAATTCCATCTCGACCCCGTATACATTTGATGATTTCATCGCAGCACAAATGCGTTTGAATCCGTCGCCACAAACAGACTTGTATGCAACTAAACCAATGTATGTGAGTGATAGTTATCTTCGGTTCGGCAGCAGTATCGATCCGATCAACGGAACACTCGCAACCGTTACTTCTTCCACACCGTTAAATATTCGATCGGGTGCTACGACATCCAGTCACATTTATGGTCAGTTTAAACCGAACACATTGATCAAGGTCTATCAGAACATTAACGGATTTTATACGACGTATCCACGTGTTCATTATTCAGCAACCAGTTACTCGACGATCGGTTGGTTGAATGCACTCGAGTCCGATGTCAGAAATGCTTCTGATCCGTCTACCGTAAGTCGGTCTTCTAAAGCGTTCTATCAATTTTTGGATCTCTCGAAAACGACAGGCGCTACACCTGAGACGCTCGATAAACTCATCAGTACAAAAGGAATCTTCGGAAAATGTACAACGGGAAGTTGTGGGCAGGCCTTCATTGATGCCGGAAAAAACTACTCGGTCAATGAAGTATACTTGATTTCCCACGCCTTACTCGAGACCGGAAACGGAACCTCGAAACTGGCGAACGGTGTCATCTGGAACGGACGGATGGTCTACAACATGTATGGGATTGGAGCAATCGATTCCGATCCAATCAATGGTGGAGCCCGAACGGCCTATGAAAAAGGATGGTTTACACCGGAAGCTGCCATCATGGGCGGAGCAGAATTTATCGGAACACAGTATATCCACCATGCCTACAATCAAAATACGCTGTATAAAATGCGTTGGAATCCAATGAATCCAGGGCGTCATCAATACGCGACAGACATGGGCTGGGCTTCTAAACAAACGACACGCATATACGATCTGTATCAGCAAATGGACAGTTATACCGCTGTTTTTGATATTCCTGTTTTCGTTCGCTGAATGATTGAATGATCAGAACACACAAAAAACGAGTGCTCCTTCTCCTGATCGAGAGGAAGCACTCGTTTTTTTGACGGAAGACATCTCCTGCATTTACGCGGAAGAGACATCCTGTCAGACTTGATCGTCAGCGACGATTTGCAGATCGATACCCCGATTTTGACGCATGATCTGATTGACGATCGAACCGCGCCGGATTTCCTGCCAACGGGTCCGTGCGGATTGACCGAGTACGATTTGGGTGATGCGGTGGTGCTTCGCAGCTGCCGTGATGGTCGCAGCGATGGAACGCTCTCCTTGGATCCGGATCAGGACATCAGCATCAAATAACGAACCGCTCTCGCGCAACATGGCGAGGACTTCTTTTTGATTGGCGGAAAGTTTGTTTTCCGGCCCGGGTAAAATCGTCAGGATATAGAGGTCCGCCTTCAGCCGGCTCGCCATCCGAAACCCCCGGTAAATTAACTTCCGGGCATTCTCATTCAGTTGAACACAAACAAGAATCCGTTCTTGCAACAGTTTTGGATCTTTTTCAATCAACAATCGTGTCTGATAGACTTGGTCGTCGACCTCGTCGGCGACCTGCCGGAGTGACAGTTCACGCAGACTCGCCAAATTTTGCAATGAGAAAAACGAGTTTAAGCTTTGTTCAATTTTTTCCTTTTTATAGATTTTCCCTTGCTCGAGCCGTTCGCGCAACGTCTGCGGTGTGACATCGACCAGTAAAATTTCGTCCGCTTCACCGAGGAACGGGTCCGGAATCCGTTCCCGGACCTCGACCCCCGTCACTTCCTTGACTTTAAACAACAGACTCTCGAAATGCTGGATATTGACGGCTGAGTAGACATTGATGCCGGCGTCAAGCAGCGCTGAGACATCTTGATAACGTTTTTTACGGACGGATCCCGGCGCATTCGTATGCGCCAATTCGTCAATCAGAACGATATCCGGTTGCCGGGCGATGATCGCCTCGACGTTCACTTCCAGAAACACTTTGTCCTTGTACAATACTTTCAGTAAAGGCACTTGCTCCAGCGTTCCAATCATTTCCGCCGTATCGCGCCGCCCGTGGGTTTCAATCAGTCCGAGAACGACGTCCCGTCCTTCCTCAACGAGCATTCGGGCGTCGGCGAGCATCTTATACGTCTTTCCGACACCAGGAGCTGAGCCGATATACAGCTTCAGCTTCCCGCGTGTCATGATTGACTCCGATCAAGCGCTAAATTCAACAGCAACACATTCACGTACTCATGATTTCCTGCTTCTTGATCAATCAACTGCCGGACTTCGTCACGCGAGAGCTCCCGTTCGGTTGCAATACGATTCACTTGTGCCCGTGCATAGTCGAGCGAGATGTGCGGATCGAAGCCAGAGCCGGATGTCACGAGGGCATCGTCCGGAAGCGAACGTCCGTCCTCTTTGGACTGTTCCTGTTGCTCGTTGATCTTCGTAGTGAGCTCCGGGTTGGATGCTGCTAGGTTATCCCCAGCAGATGCTCCCGCTAATTGATCGACTGCCGATGGACGTCCGTGGAAATACTGCTTCGACGTGAAAGGTTGGGCGATCAATTCCGATCCAATGAATTTTCCGTTTTGTTGCAAGAGTGAACCTTCTGCCTTATCGGGCACGAGCAGCTGACCAAACAGGGTCAGTAATGCGGGAAAGACGATCCCGCATAATGCCGTGATGAAAACTGTCACACGTATGGCTTGTTTCATTGTCCTTTTTCTCCTTATAGGATGCTTGCGAGCAAGACATCGATGATTTTAATGCCGATGAACGGGACGATAACCCCACCAAGACCGTAGATCAATAAGTTCCGTCCAAGCAGCTGATCCGCCGTCATCGGTTTATAGGAAACACCCTTCATCGCAAGCGGAATCAGCATCGGGATGATGATGGCGTTGAAGATCAAGGCCGACAGGATCGCGGTCGTCGGTGAATCAAGTCGCATGATATTGAGCAACTCCATCTCCGGAATCGCTACCATGAACATCGCCGGGATGATTGCAAAATACTTCGCGACATCATTGGCAATCGAGAACGTCGTCAAGGCGCCACGCGTCATCAACAACTGCTTGCCGATTTCGACGACCTCGATGATTTTTGTCGGATTGGAATCGAGATCAATCATGTTCGCCGCTTCTTTCGCCGCTTGGGTCCCGCTGTTCATCGCAAGACCCACGTCCGCTTGCGCCAATGCCGGTGCGTCATTCGTACCGTCTCCGGTCATTGCGACCAGATGTCCTGCCGCCTGCTCCTGCTTGATGACACGAATTTTATCTTCTGGTGTACATTCGGCGACAAAGTCATCGACCCCCGCTTCCCGGGCAATCGTCGCTGCCGTCAGAGGATTGTCCCCCGTACACATGACTGTTTTGATGCCCATCTCACGCAGTCGGTCGAACCGTTCCCGCATTCCCGGTTTCACGGTATCCTTCAAATAGATGACACCTAAGATCGTCTGATCGATGGCGACGACGAGCGGTGTGCCGCCGAGACGGGCAATCTGATCGACCGTCGTTTGAAGGTTATCCGGAATCACACCACCTTGTTCCATGACCCATTGTTGAATCGCTTGTCCTGCCCCTTTGCGGACGCGTCGTCCATCTGTTAAATCGAGTCCCGACATCCGGGTTTCAGCCCGGAACGGAATGATCTCCGCTCCTTGTAACTTATCCTGATCAATCGGCATGTTTCGCAGTCCAGCCAGTTCCAGGACCGAACGTCCTTCTGGCGTCTCGTCCGCGAGCGAGGAGAGGATCGCGCCTTCAAACGCCGCTTCTTGCGTCACATCACCGACCGGCGTGATATCGGACGCCATCCGGTTCCCGAACGTGATCGTCCCGGTTTTATCAAGGATGATCGTTTGAATATCCCCTGCTGCTTCAACCGCTTTCCCGCTCATCGCGATGACGTTGAAGCGGGTTACCCGGTCCATTCCGGCAATTCCGATCGCAGACAACAATCCGCCGATCGTTGTCGGAATCAAACAGACGAGCAAGGCAATCAAAATCGGACCGGATAATTCAAATCCCAAATAACTCGTGAAGACAGGTAACGTCATGACGACGAGTAAAAAAATCAGTGTCAAACTCGTCAGCAATGTCGACAACGCCAATTCGTTCGGCGTCTTTTGACGACTCGCCCCTTCGACCAAGGCAATCATTTGATCGAGGAACGATTCTCCGGGATTACTCGTAATCCGGACTTCAATCTCATCACTGACGATGAGTGTTCCACCGATGACCGATGAAAAATCACCGCCCGCTTCTTTGATGACAGGAGCTGACTCGCCCGTGATCGCCGATTCATCAATCGAGGCCAGCCCTTTAATAATTTCTCCGTCACCCGGTACATACTCGCCGGTCCGGACGTAGACGATATCGCCTTTTCGTAGTGTCGCCGATGAAACATTTTCAATCATCTGTCCGACACGTTTTCGGGCCATGACATCCGCTTTGGATGCTTTCAAGGAGTCTGCTTGCGCTTTCCCCCGCCCCTCGGCAATTGACTCGGCGAAATTCGCAAACAAGACGGTCAAGAACAGGATGATGCTGACGGCTAAGTTGAAACCGCGCATCTCATCGATGAAAATCGTATAACCGATTGCCAGCAGGCACCCAATCCAAACGACGAACATGATCGGCTGCTTCACCATATGCACCGGATTTAACTTTTTAAAGGCATCGAGCGTCGCTTGTTTCGCAATCGATGGATTGACGGCAGATTTTGTTTCTCTTTCAGGAATGTTCGGTTCCTGCTCAGTTGGTTGGTGTTGTATTTGTTCCATCATTTCTCATTAGCTCCTGTTCACATCGTCAGCCAATCCGCGACCGGTCCAAGTACGAGCACTGGCAAGAATGTCAGCGCACCGACGAGTACGACCGTACCGAGGAAGACTGTCCCGAAAAGTGGTGTATCTGTCTTAAACGAAAATTCATCTTGTGGGACGGACGGTTTTGCTTTTAACGATCCCGCAATCGCCAGCATTAAAATCAACGGAATGTAGCGACCGAAGAACAGCGCAAACGAGGTCGAGACGTTCCAATAAACATTCGCATCCCCCAGTCCTTCAAAACCAGATCCATTATTCGCCGTTGCTGATGTGAATTCGTACAACACTTGCGATAAACCGTGATAACCAGGGTTTGAAATCGCACCGAGTCCCGGAGCGACAGACATCGAGATGGCTGTCCCGACAAGGATCAAGAACGGTGGAACGAGTAACGTACTCGCAATCAGTTTGACTTCGAACGTTTCCAATTTTTTCCCGAGGAAGGTGGGTGTCCGACCAATCAGGAGACCTGTCAAGAATACAGCGACGAACGCGTAGAGTAAGACGTTCAGGAAGCCGGCACCCGTTCCGCCGTAGACGACGTTTAACATCATATTGCCGAGTTGAATTAATCCGGCGAGCGGATGGAGCGAATCGTGCATCGCATTGACAGCACCCGTCTCAGCGGCCGTCGTAATCGAACTGTATAATGCTGTCCCAATTTGTCCGAATCGAAGCTCCTGACCATGAGCGGTCGGATTTGCGAGGAGACTGCCCGCCGTTCCGAAGGTCATCATGATGAACAGGATCGTCATCACACCAAGGAACAAACGTCCTTGTTTCGCCGAGTTGATCATTTTTCCGTAGGCAATCGGCAATGACATTGGAATGAGCAACATCAAGAACATATGAATGAAATTAACAGGTCCGTTTGGATTTTCAAACGGATGCGCGCCATTGGCTCCGAAGAATCCACCGCCGTTGTTCCCGAGCTGCTTGATGACTTCAAATGCAGCAACGGGACCACGGTAGATTAATTGTTTTGCCCCCTCAAGCGTCGTGACCGTGACCGCACCACCAAATGTCTGTGGTACACCAAGTAGAATCATGATTAATCCGAATACAAACGCAATCGGAAACAAGATCCGGACGATGAAGCGGACGAAATCAGCATAAAAATTACCGAGCGGCTGATTCGCAAGTCCACGAATGACGGCCATACAGACTGTAAATGCCATCGTCGGTGCAACGAACAACATCGTTCCAAGGACAAAGGTCTGTGACAAGTAAGACAGTGCTTCGCCTGAGTAGTGTTGCTGATCGGTATTGGTCATAAAGCTGATCGTCGTATGCATCGCCGTCGACCAATCAAGGTTCGCTGCACCGTTCGGGTTGAAAGGTAACATTCCTTGAAAACGGAGCAACAGATACCCTCCGATGAAAAACAGCAGATTGACAAGCAGCAAGCTTTTCGCATAACCGACCCACGACTGTTCTTGTTTTCGTTCATCAACGCCCAGCATGCGCAGGAAACGTTTTTCGACTCGTCCGAGCGAATCACTTTTCCGCAGATGAACCGGTGCGAAGTATGTGCCGATGTAGCGTCCGAGCAGTACCGCAGAAATGAGCGCAATGACGAGTAAAATCCAAAATTGTACGATGAATTGAGTCCACATGATTTGTTTCTCCTATGCTGTTAGAATTTTTCAGGATACATCAGACAATAACTTAAATATAAAAAGACGATACAACCGGTAGCGAGTAAAAACCAAGTCATTTCCGATCACCAGCTTTCCACTGTACGCGTTCAATCAGTCGGATCAGACCAAATGAGACGGCAAAAAATGATCCCAGTACAAGAAGCACCCACAGTTCACCCATGATACAATTACCTCCATATTATTCAATATTTTTACAATTAAACACGACAAAAAGACGATGTGAGGCAGTAACGGCCCCAGCATCGCCTTTAAAAATTGGCAGCACTGAAAAAGAGTCGTTCCCTCCTAAAACGCCTGCGGGGTTAGCTGTCGGATTCGGGCATACCTAGGATTTCGCCCTACTTCTCTTTTGGAGAAGATTCACCCCGTGTCACATATCGTGACGGTTGGGTCCCCCGCTTCAATCATGAATTCGGCGTACTTTGAGATCGAAGCATTAACATGTTAGTGTTCGTTGATGAGATGGATATTACTCCGATTATTTGCGGTTGTAAAGCGAATTTCTAAAAAAAATATAATCAGACTTTTTGATGACTTATTTTATAAAAATAGTGTTTTTGGAACATATGCTATAGAAGAAAAAAAACCGCAGGAACCGATTCCTTCATCTGAATGGAAAACATCCTTCAGCAGGAAATCGGGCTGCGGTTTTTTTGAACAAACATCGTTTAGGATTGTTCATTCAGTTTGGTCTGGACCGTCAAAGGAGCTAGCATCGTCACCCAAAGGGCGACCACTCCAGAAACAAGAATCACAATATCACGTTCGAATCCAAGGGTCAGCAATGTAATGATACTTGCAGCCAAGACGAGATAAAGCGTCGTGATCATGACTAAACGCGATTGTTTCAGCATCTTTCTCATGTGGCATCTCTCCTTTCCTTCCAAAGTCTTTTGTAGTCTACCAAAACTTTCAGAGATTTGGATGTCTTGACACCCGATTGTGAACGGATTGTCATCTGACACCCCCTATTTCAGGCGAAAAGCAACTCCATTTGATACACTGGTTCTAAGACGATAAGGGGGAATTCATATGTTACAGGAACATACTTTTCAACGGATTGACGGAACAGACGCAACGCTTTCAGATTATCCGGGACAAGCTTGGCTGATTGTCAATACTGCAAGTAAATGTGGCTTGACACCACAATTCGAAGGCCTCGAACAACTCCATCAGGACTACCGGAAACAAGGACTCGTTGTCCTCGGTTTTCCGTGTAATCAGTTCGCGGGGCAGGATCCGGGAACGGACGAAGAAATCCAAAGTTTTTGCCAGATGAACTATGGGGTGACCTTCCCGGTGTTCTCAAAAATCGAAGTGAATGGGGAAGAAACACACCCGTTGTTCGCAGAACTGAAGGCACTTGCACCAAACACGACGGGCGAACAGGAGGTCGAATGGAACTTCACGAAGTTTTTAGTAACGCGTGACGGTGAAGTGACACGTTTTGCTCCAAAAACAAATCCGACGGATCTCGTCGCAGCCATCGAACGGATCGTCGTTCCGGTCTGACGGCAGTCAGTACGGGAATCAAGTAGTTTGATCATACAAACGGGGGAACGGATACCAAAGATCCGTTCCCCCGTTTTCGATTCTTGATACGATCACCCGCTTCATGCAACTCCTACCTTCGGATACTCACGGTGTACCCGGATCCAAATGCCCTTTAATCATTTCTTCCGCCAACACTTTCACATCTTCGACATCGCGCATGTCAGTAAACGGATGACCCCACACATCAAGCCATTCTATTTCTTCAATCGGTTGAGTCCGAAAACGTTTGCCGGTCGGCTCAAATGATCCGGCAGCCGTCGATTCAAACGCGGCATATTTCAGCAACCACGGTTTATCAAGCAACAATTTTGTCGTCTGTTTCGGATGTTTGAACATAACATCCCCGACTAAGACGACCGGGTCAAACCGTTCATGCAACGGATGAGTATATTGGACTGAGACAATCAGCGCATGATTCAAGACTTTCTCATTTTGACGTGTGTATGACCGGGTCAAAAAATGCGGAACAAGTGATTCTGCACTATCCTTCGTCTGATGGATACTGATGCCGTGTTCCGTTTGGACGACGTCCGGCAAGATCGGTTCATACCCCCGATTAGCGAGTTGTTGGTCAAGTTCTTTAAATAACAATAAGGTATGTTCGACGAGTGCACGGACTTGCCGAAACGATAGTTGGATCGATTGGTTGATCATGTTCACAGCCTGCCTTTCGATTGATAGAGTAATATAGTTTCTTTTACCCTAAGCTCTATCGCTTCATTCCTGTTCCGGTTAACCATTCCCCTAAACTAGAAAAGTCATGACGGGTTCAAAGGGAATATACCCGAAAGGTAGGCTGGCGATTCATCTCCCACTTTCACTTCGTGTAGAAGTGGGCGTATTCTCGCCTAATTTTGATAAAATGATGCATCGGGATCTTCCTTTCTGTCTTCCGTTAGATTCTCGTGAGGATCGAACATTGATTGGTTTTGGAGACTTTTGATTCGATTTCCAATTAATGTTATTATTGATGTAAATTTTAAAAAGCCATGTTTTTACTAAAATGATCGATACGATCGGAACAGGAGGATTTTCGAATGGCACGTTGTTCACTTTGCGGGACACCTTTACAACCAGATGAGACGGCATGCTCTTATTGTAAGCATCCTGTCCTTATGAAAAAACAAACGGAAGAAACTAAATCTGTCCAGTCTTCGAAATCACATCCACTGTTTCATCCTGTCACTCTGATTCTTTCGGCAGTACTTGGAATCGGACTATGGTACACGCTTGATCCGTTTCATTCGACAGATTCCGTTCTTCCTCCTGTTCAGCCCTGGTCCACATCCGAATGGTCGGATGAGACATGCGCTTACAATCAAACCTATTCGCCGGATCGTCCGCCGGCCTCATACGATGTGTTGAAATTCGTCCGTCAGTATACGAAGACGCTTCCGGAGACCGCCAACTACTCGAAAACAACAGACATACTAGAAACGTTCTCTGCCATCCAGTTTTCCACATTGGATGTTTTCCGCTCGGAAGTTACGTCATTACAATCGATCAAGACCCGTTCCAACAAGCGACTGCCGACACGCCCCTATACCATTGACTTTACACGATTTATTTCAAAGGGAACGTCCTTTCAAATCGATGCAACAGAAACCTATCAATTGGATCTAGAAACCTCGCAACGGCTCGTCACTTATGATGTCCGGTACAACGTTCGTTTACATACGGACCACCTGCAGATCATCCGTGTCGTCCGAACGGAGGTGAATGCATGAAAAAAGGGGTTCTGCTTTTGCTTTTTTTCTGTGTAGGTTGCACGACAACGTCTTCCAGTGTTCAGACCGAGCTTGAACGAAATCAGTATACGCAGGCGGTCGATCGTTCCACGGCGGAAGACGCGATGCATGCTCCTGCCCGGCTGATGGTTCGCTTGGAAGCTGCTTTGGCGAGTTATCGTCTGAAAGAAGCTGTCACACTCGCCAAAACCATTGAACAGCTGGGCTTGGCACAAGACAATCCGATCCGGCTTCAGGCAAAGTCGATCCAGTTGAGTGCAGAAGCCGTCTTGAATCAGCTGAAACTGGCGGAAGGAACGTACCAAATCGAACGAAGTACTTTCGAAAAGGGTCTTGAAGAACGCTCGCTTCCGGCTGCAGGTCAGCTCGATGTCGTCTTTGATAAACAGGATGGACTCATTGCAACAATCGATTATCAACATTTTGGAAGACGCGACGCACCCCGAAACGGAACGGAGTACGTTCGTTTTGAACCCGATTTGTCTGCCCGTCTTCCGTTACCCGAAGGAGTCGTCTATTACAATTTCAACCCATCCGGCTTATTCATAACGGTCGAAAGTCCTGACGGTAAATGCACGTATCAACTGAAAAAAATTAAAGGAAACGAAGCATAGCAAACGAACGCTTTTCTCAATTAAGGAAGAGCGTTCGTTTTTTTAGCATCCATCTGATTGTCCTTACTTCAGTGCCATTTTACTGTTCATCCAACTGCTTTACGACTGCTGCGCACAGTTCGTGCGTCGCCAAACTGTCTTCCGCTGTCACTGATACCGAAGGCTGACCCTGAACCGTCTTGATGAAAGCATCAAGCATCTCTACAAAACCGCGGCGCTGCAACGTCGGTTCCCAGTTATCAAGCGGCATCCGCAACGTTCCTTCTTTCGTCATCCGTTCCACGGATGTGACATCTGTTGCCACACGCTTTTCATCAGGTCCCATCACTTCGACCCGCTCTTCTGTTACACCGTTGTTCCGGTTCATGATCCCGATGGCCAAAATCCCATTTGATTCAAATTGAATCGTGACATGATGCAACAGTCCGTCCGTCTTTTTACCGCGTACATGCAGATTCTCGATTTTTCCGCATCCTGTTAGAAAACGAAGTGTATCTGCCACATGAACAAAATCGTCAAAGATAAATGTTTTGGCATCTTCGATGAACGATGTCCGGTTTTTTTGCATGACAATCATGTTCGGATTTTTGACTTCGAGTAAGTTCCGATGTGCCGATGCAAACCGGCGGTTGAAACCGGTGATGAAATGTAAGCCTTTGACAGCTGCTTGTTCTGTCAATGATCGGACTTCCTCGACTTCGAGTGAGACCGGTTTATCGATATAGACATGAATGCCTGCCTCGAGCAACTGTTTGGCTTGTTCAACGTGAACCTTCGTCGCGGAATGAATCAATGCTACTTGAATCCCTTCCGCCGCTACTTCTTCAAGCGATGACAGGATACCGGCAAACCGATAAGCCGACTGTAACCGCTCTGCCTTTTCTCTATTTGTAGAAACCAGGTACACTTCTAAATCTGCCCGTTCTGCATATACAGGCAAATAGGCTTTTTGAGCAATATCCCCTAAACCAATCACTGCAATTTTCATCTCAATTCCTCCTTGAAATCCATCTTTTTGTCTCATTCCCTATGTATCCCGGTTTCATGCGTTTCACTCAAAAGGTACAATTTTTTTGAAAAAAAAGAGAATTTCCTTTTTTTGTTTTATGATAAAACTAAATTTAAAAAAGAAGGGAATGAGATTTCATGAAACCTTTGTTCAGGATTTTCTTGGCACTTGTCTTACTTATTGTACTCTGTCTTCCCGCCCTGCCTGCTCAAGCAGCGAGTTATCAAGTCATTGTCACGTCAACAATCGGCGCGAATATCCGAACGAAACCAAGTACCAGTTCATCCGCAACCATTACACGCAGAGCTCCGTATAAAGCTAAATTCACAGCCGTATCGTATGCGAACGGTTGGTACAAAATCAAGGACGGCAAAGCCGACCGCTATCTTTCTGATCAGGTCGCAAAGAAAGCCACGACCGGTTCCGCTTCTACATACTCCCTCACGGTCACTTCGACCATCGGTGCAAACATCCGGTCGAAACCAAGTACCAGTTCATCCGCAACCATTACACGGAGAGCTCCTTATCGTTCGACACTGACAGCTACCTCCTATACAAACGGATGGTATAAAATCACTGACGGCGGTAAAGTACGATATGTATCCAATCAAGTCGTCCAAAAAACCGGCAGCAGTACCGCCGGTTATCCTGTCGCTTCGATGCGTTACTTCAAACTCGGATCATCCGGTTATGAAGCGACAAAGGAAAGTTTTGCTCGTCGTTATCCGGCAAGTACGACAAAATTATTGACGGCCGTCGTCGCGTATGACGCGGCTGCTAAAAAAGGAACGTTAGACCAGACATTTACGCTGAACTATTCCATGTTGGCTGTTCCCTCGGGCAGCAGTACCGCCGGGTTCCGCTCCGGTGACAAAGTGACGATGCGTCAACTTTTGAACGGCATGTTGATCCGCTCCGGCAACGATGCTGCAAAAGCGATTGCCGTCCGGACAGCCGGTTCGGAATCGAAGTTCGTGTCGATGATGAACAGTCGTGCGGGAAACATCGGCATGTCTGCGAGCCATTTCATGAATCCACACGGCTTTTACCATCCAAGTCATTATACGACAGCGGCTGATATGCAGAAACTCGCCAACACTTACGCAAAGTATGGTGATCTGATGACGATCAGTGGACGAAAGTCTTATAAGACGGCCGTCAAAGGACCGTATGCCCGGACTTTGACATGGTATCATACAAACACATCACTTCCGGGAGACACACGCATTTATGCCAGTAAAACAGGCTATACTCCGGAATCAGCCTATACACGCGTTTTCTTCATCAAAAAAGGATCGATCCGTTACGGCCTTGTCACATTAAAAGGAACACTTCCCCAAACCGAGACGACATTACGTTCGGTCTTAAACCGTTAATAGTCCACCTCTGTTCGTCTTGCACTTACACAAGACAAACAGAGGTTTTTTGTCACTTTTCGTCTGAAATTCCACTTGCATTGGAAGCGAATTCATCATATGGTGGAGATAACAATCAGACGTCTGACGTCTTAACGGAGGAATTCATGTGGGAAATGTAAGTTTATTATTCGGAGGCGTCGCTCTCTTTTTAAATAGCTTGTCGTTATTCGGTAAAGTCGATTTAAAAAGTGCCGGTGTCTTCAGTCTGTTGACCGGCTTGTTACAGACGTTCATCGCAACTTGGCTTGTCATCGAAGCGGCCGGTGATCCGGCGTTGACCTTCGGCTATGCGAGTATTTATTTGTTCGCCTTTACGTACTTGTATGTCGGCATCACGTTTTTATTCGGACTCGACGGCAGCGGTGTCGGTTGGTTTTCTTTGTTCGTCGCCATCGCTGCCCTGTTCTATGCCGGAGTCAGCTTCAGTGTCGGTGACTGGATGGGCGGCGCGACTTGGCTGTTTTGGGTCGTGCTGTGGAGTCTGTTTTTCCTTGGTATGGGGATGAATGTAAGCATCGATGCGTTGACGGCACGTGTCGCCATCGTGCTCAGCTGGTTGACATTGATCGTCCCTGCCCTCATCGGTCTGAGATTCGGTACGGCAAGCGCCAACTATCAACTCATCTGGAGTGCGGCTGCTATTGTGACAGTCCTCTATTTCGTCTACGCTGCCATTAAGTTCGCCCCGGTCCGACCGGTCGTTCGATCAAAAAATTAAATATAACGGTTTATTCTGACAGATAAGAGGGAGGCGGATGTAGATCCATCTCCCTCTTTGATTATTAAAAAATCAGTTCAGCTCTTGTTGCAACGTGGTCCGGACTTGTTTCAACGAAGTGTCCGTCGGATGCCAGTAATAAATGCCGTCCGCTTCGATGCCTCCGCTTCCGTCCAGTGATAAGGTCTCGACCTCTTTTAAACTGTCCCGGTACTCTGTCGCCAGCTTTCGGACGACCGGGAACGGGATGTCGGTTTTGACATTTTTACCAAGTACCGTCAACACGTCATTAAACCGCGTTAAGGAAAAATCAGCTGTCAGTTTATCCGTGACCGCCTGAACGACTTGCCGTTGACGGATTTGTCGTCCGAAGTCACCCCGCGGATCATCGTAACGCATCCGGGCGTATGCGAGTGCCTCCTTGCCGTTCAGTGATACCTGACCTTTTGGAAACTTCATCTCATAATACGAGAAGTTGATGTCGTTTTTCACCGTCACGCCATCGACAGCGTCGACTAAATCGGTAAATCCTTCGAGATTAATTTCAGCAAAATAATCAATTCGTAAATCAAGCAGATGTTCAACACTCTCCCGCGCCATTTCCGGACCTCCAAAGGCGTATGCATGATTGATTTTGTCGTTTGAACCGACACCGATGATTTCTGTTTTTAAGTCCCGGGGAATACTCAGCATCTTACTTTCGCCGGTATTCGGATTGACCGTCACGACGATCATCGTATCACTCCGGCCAGCCTCGTCTCCACGCTGATCGACACCCAGCAGTAAAAAGGACAACGGCTTCGTTTGTTTCGCGTTTTTAGAAGTTGCTTGCTTCGCATTTTTAGAGGTCGCTTGTTTCGCCGACGAACTGTCCGAGTGGACCGGTTCTGTCGCCTTTACATGCGTCTGGTCTGATATCTCGGTCGGTGGTTGATTCGTCTTCCCGTTGGACTGGTGAAGCACGTTTCCACTTGATCCGAAGAAAACGAGTAATCCGATACTGACTGCCGTTAAGATTAGCCACTTCCATTCTCTCATCATGATTTCCCTCTCTCCTTCGAATCAAGCCGATTTACGATTGACGTTGGTTCAGGACGATCATCACCGCATTACTCCAACTGCCGAACAACGCCGTGATCACTCCGATGCTCGGTACATCGCGTCCCATACTGAATTGTTGATAGTGTGAAATGGTCAGCACGTCCAGTTCGTCTGCTGCTTCCTGCAAAACACGTAAAACCTCCTCTTCCGTCCACCGTTTCCTCGGCTGATCGATTCCGATGATTTCGAGTGCGTTGCTCCACGATCCGTACCGTCTTGCAATCGTCGCCACGGTCGGACGATTTTTTCCGACTGCCCATTTCGTGTACGTTTGACTCGTCAAAACGGGTAAGGTTTCCTGTGCTTCGAGCAAGGACTCGATGATCCGCCGTTCCATCTCCTGCACCCGTTCTTTTAAAATTTCTGCTTCTGACAATGCCTGCTGCCACGAGTTGAATTGATGGACGATATCGGTCAAGCTCGGCGCCTGATGTTGCTGAGCCCACTCACGGTATGTCGCACTTGTGAAGGGTTCCAGTTCTTCCTTTGCCGCCCGTAACGCTTCGATGATATCCGATTTTGTAAAAGCTACCCGGACATGGCCGATGCCGGCTCGTTCGAGAGCAATCTGCCAAGAGCCGAATAAAATCAGGATTTCCGCGACACTCGGATGCTGGGTATTCAGTTGCCAGCGAAAATAGGTATTTGCCGTCAGTTCATTTTTCCCGTTTGCAGCGAGACGGAGTGCTTCAATCGCTTCCTCCAAGTCGCTCATCACGATGTCTCCCTCCCACACATTCATAACTGAACATTCCGTCGAACATCTGCAACGAGTCCTTGCCGAACCGAACGGATGACCAGTGCCTGCTCCGTAAAGGTCATTTGGGAAGCAGACGGTAGGCAAATCCCTTCTTCAAACAGACGGCGGCTGACATCCTCTTCGTTTGCCGTGATGTAAGGAACGTCCCGGTAAACGGGTTGCAGATGCATCGGCTTCCAGACCGGACGGGATTCGATGTTTTTTTGCTGCAGCTGTTGAATGAGTACATTCCGTTGTTCTGTTCCACCGGGTAGTATCAGTGCCGTCAGCCACCGGTTTGCCCGGCTGCCTTCCACTTCTTGTTGATAATGGTTTGAAGGAATCGTCTCAAAGGCCCGGACGTAGCGCTGGAAGATCGTCCGCCGTGCCTCGATCCGCTCCTCGATCACTTCCAGCTGCCCGCGGCCGATTCCGGCAGATACGTTACTCATCCGGTAATTAAAACCGATTTCCGTGTGTTCGTAATGCAGGACCGGCTGACGGGCTTGTGTCGCGAGATAAAATGCCCGTTCAATCAAGCTGGTGTCATTTGAGACCAACATACCTCCGCCTGACGTCGTGATGATTTTATTACCGTTAAACGAATAGACACCAAACGTTCCGAACGTACCTGTCATCCGACCGTTGACCGTCGAACCGAGTGATTCAGCAGCGTCTTCAATCAATGGAACATCATATTCTTCACAGATGGCGGCAAGCTCCTCGATTTTAGCGACGACGCCGTACAGATGAACGACGATGACGGCTTTCGGCAACCGTCCCCGTGTCGCTGCCTGGATCATCGCCCGTCGCAGTGCGACCGGTGACATGTTCCATGTATCCGATTCAGAATCAATCAAGACAGGCCGGGCACCGACGTACCGGATCGGGTTCGTCGAGGCGATGAAGGTCAACGACTGACAAAACACATCGTCCTCTTTCGTGACGCCGAGTGTCGCGAGGGCCAAATGAATCGCCGCCGTTCCACTGCTTGTCGCAAGTGCCGCTACTGTTCCGGTATAGGCACGCATACCGGCCTCAAAGGCCTCAACATTCGGTCCGAGCGGCGCGACCCAGTTTGTTTCCAACGCTTCCGTAACATAAGGCAGTTCGTGACCACTGAGATGTGGGATCGATAACGGGATGTGTTTCATGATGTCTGCTCCCCTCTGTGTGACAACGGACGGACAGGCGTCCGGTAAGCCGGAAACCAGCCCTGCGCTGATGGTTGATGATCCTGCAGATGTCGATCGGATAATTGGTGGTACAGCAAGGGATCAAGAATCGACGTCCCGAGTGTAAAGTTTGTTTGAAGAGGGCTGAACGACCGCTTGTACGCGAGCAGGCTGTCAGTCACCTCGCGTGTCGTGCCGCCACCAAGATGAAGGGCTGTTTTTCCGAGTTCCTTCGTCCGGCGGATCATCTCAGCAAACAACAGATGATTGGGTCGGGCGGCTAGTTCGGTCGGATCGGAAGCGCCGAGATGATAATGGGCGAATTGTCGACCGTACAGGACGATACAAGCAGCGATGACAGAACCATTCCGCTCGGCGACCAACAGTTCAGCAGGAAGCCGCCCGTCTGCAAATTGCTGAAAGTAATGGTCGTCAAAGTAATAACGGGCGGCGGCATGATGTTTGTCCATGGTCAGACGATAGAGATGCATAAATGTCAGATAATCTTCCCGTCGTCCTACCCGAACCGTCACACCTTCCCGGACAGCTTTTTTAATATTCCGGCGTGTCATCGAAGAAAATCGACTTTCGATTGTTTCGTAGGATGCCGTCAATTCAACCGTCACTGTTTGTTGTAGGACATTCGTGGTTTTCGACCACAATCGGCCGAGTTCGTCGTTTTCAAGTACTGGATGAAAGCGAATCGTTTCTGTGAGAATCTGCTCCGCCTGACAGTAAGCGAGGAAATGCTGCCGGACCATTTCGACTTGATCCATCGACCAGATCCCGATGAAAACCGGTCCACCGTATCCATAAGGAGTCGTGATGTCTTGGTACGCCGTTCCCGGAATCCGTCGTTTCAAATACGGATAAATCAGGACGCCGAACTCAAAAGAATGGATATACATCTCCGGTACGGATTCCGGTTCTTCTGCCAGTTCGAAGTAGGCGTACTCGTAGTAACAATCCAAGGCGTACTGGGAGACAAGCGCATCCCATTGGCACCGGTCATGAATCACACGTTCATCGCTTAACGACATCATGCTGGACACCTCCGTCGAGACCTTTGAATTCACCCATTCCGGTCTGATGGTCGGTCGAGTTCCCTTCTGACAAGATGACGATTTTTACGGTTTTAAAGAGAATGTACAGGTCCAGTCGAAACGTTTGATTGGCCGCATACCATTGATCCTGTTCCAGTCGTTCCTGCCAAGTCGTCGCGTTGCGTCCGTGAATCTGTGCCCACCCGGTCAAGCCGGGCAAGACATCATGCCGGGTCATTTGTTCCTTCGTATAATGATTCAAGTAACTGACAAGCAATGGACGGGGGCCGACAAAACTCATCTGTCCCCGCAAAATATTGAAAAACTGCGGGATTTCATCCAAACTCAAGCGACGAATCCATTCGACCGATTTCGGGATGCGGTCGGCGTCCGGTAAAAGCTGGCCGGCAGCATCAGTTTCATTCGACATCGTCCGGAACTTATAAATTTTGAACAATTCGCCTTTATAGCCCGGACGGACTTGATTAAAGAAAATCGGGCGACCGAGCTTCGTATAGATGAACAGCGCGACGAAGAGATAAACCGGCAACAGGACGAGGATGGCGAGTAGACTGATAGTGAAATCAAATGTCCGTTTCATGATGGCGTCCTCCTTTTTATAAGGTCGAGAAGAGGTCGAGTTGCCGCTTGATGACGTCTGCTTCGTTAAAGTGTTTCATCGCCCGTTCGAATCCAGCCCGCCCCATCTCAAATGCAACGTCCGGCTGTTCGACAAGATGCAGCATCCGATGGGCCAGCTGCTGTTCATCCTGTACCTCGACTAAATAACCCGTTTTCCCGTCGATGACTTCTTCCCGGCAGCCGCGGATATTCGTCGCGATGACCGGTTTCGCCGTCGCCATCGCTTCGATGATCGAACGCGGCACACCTTCGCGGTGGGAAGGAAGAACAAAGGCATCGACTTGATGCAGTAAAGACGGGACATCTTCGACAAAACCGAGATAATCGATATTTGGAATCTCCCGGATTCGTTTCATAAATGTGTGTTTGGTCGTCTGGTCGCGTTCACTTGCCATCATTTCACCGGCGATGACGAGTCGGACGTCCGGTTGCACGGCAACGACTTCTTCAAACGCATTTAACAGTTCGAGAATCCCTTTTTCCTCCACGATTCGCCCGATGAACAAGAACGTAAACGGTGCATTCACTTGACGTGGACGTGGATAAAACCGGGTCAAATCGATTCCGTTCCCGAGATGCATCAACCGAGTCGTATTTTTGAAGCGTTTGCGGTTGGCGAGTTCGTAGTCCTCTGAACTTTGGAGCAACAGATAATCCGTCGCGAACCGGGCGAGCCACTTCTCGACCGAATACGTCAGTTGATACGTGACGCGCCCCATCTTTTCATGGAAATAAAAGCCGTGGGCCGTATAAACGATATGTTTCGTACCGGCCCGTTTTGCCGCCACCCGGCCAAGTGCTGCTGCGACCGGTGTGTGGACGTGTACGGCGTCGTATTTTCCGTCTTTTAGAATCTGGACAATCGAGCGAATCGTCTTCCAATTACTCGTCCAGTCGATCTTTCGCTCAATCGGGATATCGTGCATCGTAAACCCTCGGGCAGCGAGTTTAGCTGCCGCCCCGGTATCCGCACAGGCGATACCGACATCGTGTCCGGCGTTCTGAAGAGCCAGAAGCAATGGTTGTAACATCGTTTCTGCCGTCGTATCCAACGCGCAGACTTGAAGGATTTTCAGAGTCGCCATAAATGCACCCCTTCCGGTTTTTCCGACGGTGTCAGCATCCCTTTGATGTCGATGACGATACCCCGTCCGACTTTGAGCAGGTGTTGCGCAAGTAACCAGTTGCCTTCGACGTATTCTTCATGGGAGACGGCGAAGATGACAACGTCCGCGGGTTTTAATTCCGCGAGATCAACTAAATCAATCCCGTATTCACGTTTCGCGTCTTCTTTTGCGACGAGCCGGTCGGCGACCTGGACTTCAATTCCAAACTCTTCAATCTCTTTGACTAAATTCGCGACTTTCGAGTTCCGAATATCACTGACGTTTTCCTTAAACGATAGGCCAAGGACGGTGACCCGGGCACCAAGGACAGGCATATTTTGTTTGATCAGGTTTTTGACGAGTGATGTCGCGATGAAGCGTCCCATCGTATCGTTGATCCGACGACCAGCGAGGATGACTTCCGGATGATAACCGAGCGATTCGGCTTTCATCGTCAAGTAGAACGGGTCGACGCCGATACAATGTCCGCCGACGAGTCCCGGGCGAAACGGCAGGAAGTTCCACTTCGTACCGGCGGCTTCGAGTACCTCGAGCGTGTCGATGTCCATCCGGTCAAAGATGATCGCCAGTTCGTTCATCAAGGCGATGTTCAAGTCCCGTTGCGTATTCTCAATGATTTTTGCGGCTTCTGCGACCTTGATCGACGATGCCCGGTGGACCCCGGCATCGACGACCGCTTCGTAGACTTCCGCGACGATATCGAGCGTTTCTTGATTTTGGGCCGAGACGATTTTTTTGATCGTCTTGAATGTGTGCTCATGATCGCCCGGATTGATTCGTTCCGGTGAGTAACCGACGAAGAAGTCGACCCCTGCCTGCAGACCGGAGGCTTCTTCGAGGACCGGGATACAATCCTCTTCTGTCGCGCCCGGGTAGACCGTCGATTCATAGACGACGATGTCCCCTTTGTTCAGCTGGCGTCCGACGAGCTGCGAAGCCCGGAGGAGCGGTGTCAAATCCGGTTGATTCTGGGCATTGATTGGTGTCGGGACGGCGATGATGATGAAGTCGCTCGCGTGAAGTGCGGCTGCGTCCGTCACGTAGGCGACATCTGCATTTTTGAGGACGAATGGACTGAGTTCAAGCGTCGCATCGATGCCTTCTTTCAGTTCGGCGACACGTTGCTCTTTGATATCAAAACCGACGACTTCTGTTTTTTCGCCAAAGGCGACGGCGACGGGAAGACCGACGTATCCGAGACCGACGACGGCAATCGAACGGTTGGCGATGGGGAGTGATCGAGTTTCGGCTGCTGTCGTATCTATGATGTGTTTGACTGCCTTATTCATGATGGATTCCTCCTATTTCATCGACTGTCTGACGATCAGTGTTTTCCCATTCGGTTCCTGCTTCATCTGCCGGACCGGCTCGAGCGTGATCTGCATCGAGGAGCCGAGGAGCTTGTGCATCTCGCGTAATAAGATTTTTTCATGTTTCGGGACAAACCGTTGTTCGTCCGGAATGTACCGGAGCGTCACTTGATTTAATGCGTATTGTTCGACTTGCAGGCGTAGAACTGAGTTCGGTAATTCGCGGGCGATCGTCGTGATGTCGCCTTCAAACACTTTGCCGCGCTTTTCACTGACGATGTAGCTGGTCCCGCGTCCGTCAATCGACTCGATGACCGGACCGTTCAAGCCGCAGCTGCATCGTTCTTCGCTGAGCGTCATCCGGTCGCCGATCCGGTAGCGGATCAGCGGTGTTCCGCGTGTCGTAAAACACGTGACGACGACCTCTCCACCCTCTCCGTACGGTTCGATGATCCCCGTTTCGTGATGCAGATGGAGTTTTCGCTCCCGGCATTCGGAAATGATCGGTGCTCCTTCCGAGGAACCGTACTGGTCAAAGACCGGAGCTTGAAAAGCTTCTTCGAGCAGGCGCCGCATCTCCGGTGTCACCGTCTCCGATGTCGGGAAGATCGCAACCAGCTGAAACGCAAGGCGGAGATTATTTCTGAGTAGATACTGGGCAATTTCGAGCATCGCCGTTGGTGTTCCGTCGAGTGCCGCCGGTTGAAAACGGTTCAGTTCCGCGATATAAGCAGGAAAGTTCTCTTCTTTCATGTGAAAGATCGACAGCAACAGTTGGTTTAACGGTCGGTTCATCCGCCAGAAAATCGGCTTTTTCTGATCGATTGCCGTCAACGTCCGGCCGGTGAAACTCGCCCGACGCATCCCGGAATAAAAGCCGTGCAACTCCTTAAAGTAGTCAAGATGCGCCATCCGTTCTTGGATGTCTTCGCGGACGAAGGCGACTTGGAGCGACTTTCCGCTCGTCCCGCCGGTTCTGCCGCGGACCGGCGCATCCACCTTCGACATGAACGCTTCATTTTGTTGCCTGAGCGTCTCCTTCTCAAGGATTGGGATTGTCTTCAACTGTTCCAGTGAAGTGAACGGCAATCGGATATCATACTCTTGAAACAGTTTTTGATAGTACGGTGTATGCGCTTGGACGAACAGGAGAAACGTATTCAGACGTTCGAGCTGTTCGATCTGGTAATCCACCGTCCGGTCTTTCTCCCGCAGTTCCTTCATTTTCGCTTCGTATTCGGGTCCATAACGTTCTTGCATCAGCTTTTTACCGTAAATAGAAGTCAAAATATTCTGAATAAATATCGGAGACTTGTAGTAGAACTCTTCTTTAAGCGCCATCTTGTACTTCCTCCTTCAGCTGATAATGACGTTCATACCAGTCGATGAATGCGTGAACCCCGTCTTCGATCGTCGTCTGTGGACGGTAGCCAATCGTTTCGAACAATGAGGTCACGTCGGCGAAACTTTCCGGGACGTCGCCTGCCTGAAGCGGCATCTCGTGTTTGATGGCTTTTTTGCCAAGGCGTTGTTCAATCAAAGCGACGAATTCGTTCAGTCGAATCGGACTGTGACTGCCGATGTTGAAGACACGATACGGGACATTGCTGCGGTCAGGTAAGGGATCTTCCTGATTAAATGCCGGATCAGCGACCGGTTCCGTCTGCATCAGCCGGTAGATGCTTTCGATGATGTCGTCGACATACGTGAAGTCGCGCCCCATCTCACCGTAGTTGTACAGATCGATCGATTGACCGTTCGCAATCGCTTCCGTGAACTTGAACAGTGCCATGTCCGGGCGTCCCCATGGTCCGTAGACGCTGAAGAAGCGAAGACCGGTCGTCTTGACTCCGTAAAGACTGCTGTACGTGTGGGCCATCAGTTCGTTCGCTTTTTTCGAAGCAGCGTAGAGACTGAGCGGATGGTCGACCGCATCCGTCACGGCAAACGGCATCTTTGTATTCGATCCGTAAACGGAACTGGATGAAGCATACATTAATTGTTCGACCGGATAATGGCGGCAGGCTTCAAGGATTGACAAGAAACCGACGATGTTTGACGTGATGTAGACATCCGGACGATCGATGCTGTACCGGACCCCCGCCTGAGCGGCCAAATGGAGAACGAGATCAATCTGTTCCGTTTTAAAGATTTGATTCACTGCTGCCGTATCTTCCAGCGATACCCGGTAAAACGTGTACCGGCTCGGATCCAGTTCCGCTAGTCGCGCTTCCTTGAGAGTCGGATCGTAATAATCATTGACTTCATCCAGTCCGACGACCCGGTACCCTTCTGCCAAAAAGCGACGTGCCGCATGAAATCCAATGAATCCTGCTATTCCCGTGATCAAAATCGTCTTATTCTGCACGTTTCTCGACCTCCTCGAAGTGATGAAGCACCTGATAGCGGATGTGATGAATCGATGTATAGACAATCAGCAGCATTGGAAACAACTTATACCGGTGACGGATGGCTGTTCCGACGTTTCCTGTCCCAAGACCAAAAATGACGGCATTGATGAGGAATAGAAGCAACATGAAGAACAGGACACTGCCCAGCGGGTGTTGTCTTAAATATTTCAGATGCACCAGCGTCAGACCGAATAAGAAAAGATAAAAAATAGCGTCTGCGAAGAAAATGGCGATATTCATGACACTGGACCATTGCCATGGGAACGGTGAAAACAAGAAGTAAATCATTCGAATCGGTGCATATAAAATCATGTCTCCCGGTCCCGTCACTGTCAGCCCGTTCAGATAAGCGGATCCACCACGGTCATAACTCATTCCGCTGAACAGTTGACCGTTTTCCGAGACATGGGTGAACTTCGCAAACAATACGTCCTGAAAGCTATAGACGATGAAACCGACAATCACAACCTGAACGAGCAGGCGTTGTACCTTAGAGGCTTCGAAATCCATACGTTTCGTTTCATGGTTGTAAAAAGAGAAGTAGACGAGAAGGACGAGAATCCCGATCGCAAGACCCGAATGAAACATCGTACTGATGAAATAACCGAGATAAGCAAGTGTCAGACTGACAGCCGACTTGTCGAGTGTCCAACGCACCATGTAATAGAGTGTATAGACGATACCGAGTGCGACCAGCTGATCCCGCAGAAGGATCGGTGACAGCAACAGTCCTTGCGGGAAACAAGCGAAGATACCGGTCGCAATCAAGACGTAGTGCATCGGTAATTTCAGCAGGAAGAACGTTTTCGATAGGATGACGACCGAGACCACACCGAGAATGACGTTGAAGTACTGGGCAAGCATCCGTTCCGGACCAAACGCCAGATAGAAGATGCCGAGAAACTTCGAATAACTGCCCCGAACGACTTCATTAAACATCGTCGGATCCGTATAAATCAGTAATCCCTCCAAGTGAAATGCTTCCGTGTCGTCCCCGCTGTGCGGCGGCAGTCGAAACAACTCTAAATCCACCAACATCAACATCAGACGAATCAGAAACGCAGTCACAAAAATCAAGAACAGCGGTGTCGTCTCAGCTTGCCGGAGGAGGTAAAACATCAGTAAAATCGAATTGATAGCAAGAAGCGTCGCGATATAGCCTTCAGAAGTCCAAAAGAGCGGTCGAACCAATTGGCTGAGCAAGGCTTCGATGGCAATGACAATCAGGATCGGCCGCATGCTTTTCCCCTCCTTCAGCTGCTTTGTTCGATGGCGAGTGCGAGTTTACGTGGATAGAGTGAACGATAGAGTGCAGGAATCAGTAGTCCAATCTGGGTGACCGCGCATAAACCGTACGCTGTCGTCGCCCCGTACAAACCGTACAGTGGAATCAAGAGGCTGCAGGCGACGAGATTGACGACGACACTACCGAAGATGGCGATCGTCTGAATTCGGAACTGTTGGAATCCGGTCAATAAGGCTTGAATGACGGTCGAGTTATAGAAAAAGAGTGAGGCGACCATCATCAGGACGAAAATCGTGTGGTACTGAACGAACGAAGCATTGTAGAAAATCGTCAGCCCCCACTTTCCAAAGAAAATGGATCCGATAATCAACAGGATACCGACTGCATTCGTCATGAGCAGCATCGAGCGGGTCAGCTTCCGCAGTTCCGGCAGACTTTGCCGTTCCCCGCTGTCAGACGAGAAGTTCGGTAACAAAACCGCGACGAGTGAGTGGATAAATAAACTGCCAAGGACCAAAAGATAAGCGATACTGGCATAGTAGCCAAGTTCCTCCGTCCCGATGGCTTGCCCGACAAACAAGCGGGGAATGTTGGCGTTCAACGCAATCAACAAGGCGACGAAGCCCAGTGGAACAGCCTTGAAAAACAACTGGCGACCGGTTCGATACCGTTCACTCATCTGTTGGTTCTCAAAACCGTGACCGATCCGCCGGACGGTCGGTAAGTCATACAGGACGAGCATGACCAAGTTCCCGGCGACGAGCGCGAGCACGAACCCGTGAATCGAATGGGTCGTAAACAAAATCAAGGCGGCTCCCGATACATTGACGAGACTGCGGAAGATTTTCGATAAGGCCACTTCCTTGAATGCCATATGACCTTGCAGGAATCCGTAAGCGAGATCGGCGAACGATTCCATGTATTTGTTCAAATAGACGAGTAACGTCAGCCACAAAATATCGGCTTCTCCGAAGAAGTAGTAGACGACGAGTAAGACGAAGACACCGACCGTCAGCAAAGAAAAACGGGTTTTGATGAACAAATTAAAATTTTTTAATCCTGATCGTTCGGCCGTCAGAATCGTACTGGCATTCAGCCAACAGAACATGACGATCGGTGCTGTCAGAGCAAGGGCATAATTGAAATAACCGATGTTCAGCGGTGTACTCCATTTGATCAAGAGTGTCAAAATCATCCATTGATGAAGCGAATATGCTGTATCGGCGATGAAAATCAAGTTGAACCGCGAAAGTTGCCGGGTTGATTTCATATCGTCTCCCCCCTTCATTCCCGGGCAATCCGGATCGACTGCGGAATTGTGATCGGCACTAGATCGGTTCGATTCGTCGCTTCAAGCAGATATGTCCGTAAAGCCTGCTCATCGTCGATTGTCATTGCGATTTCCCGCAAGTACGGGTCAATCGATCCGAACGGTCGTGTTTTCCCGACCAAAATTTTTTCAAAGACCCGTTCTTCGTGGACTTCTTCTGTCGCCAGCAGCTCTTCGTACAATTTCTCTCCTTTTCGGATTCCGCTGTAGACGATTGGAATCTGTTCTTCCGTAAAACCACTCAGATGAATCAGGTTACGAGCGAGCGTCGTAATGTTGACCGGCTCTCCCATATCAAGGACAAATACTTCACCGCCTTCCGCGAGAACACTGGCTTGAATGACCAGCCGGCTCGCTTCCGGAATCGTCATGAAGTAACGGGTCATCGCCGGGTCCGTTACCGTCACGGGACCCCCGTTAGCAATTTGTTCCTTAAAAAGCGGAATAACTGAACCACGGCTGCCGAGGACGTTGCCGAACCGGACAACAGCAAAAGTCGTTTTACTTTTCCGGGCGATTTGTTGGATTACCATCTCGGCGATTCGTTTCGTCGCTCCCATCACACTGGTCGGATTAACCGCTTTGTCGGTCGAAATCATGACAAACCGGTGGACACCGGCCGCTTCGGCGGCAAGAGCGACGTTGCGCGTGCCGTAAATGTTGTTTTTGACCGCTTCGCTCGGATTGTCTTCCATCAGCGGAACGTGTTTGTGAGCCGCGGCATGATAGACAAGATCCGGTTTGAAACGTTGCATCACGTCCATCATCCGGTCTGCATCCTGCACATCGGCAATGACGGAATGTAAAGTGATGCCTTCTGTCGCTGCTTCGAGTTCCCGGCGGATCAGGTAGATACTGTTTTCTCCGTGACCGAGTAACACCAAATGCGAGGGCTTAAATTTTGCGAGTTGCCGGCAAATTTCGGAGCCGATCGACCCGCCGGCTCCAGTGACGAGCACCGTAGCCTGACTGACACTTTTTTCGATTTCTGTAATATCCAGTTCGACCGGCTCACGGCCGAGCAGGTCGGCAATCGAGACTTCGCGGATTTGATTAACCGATACTTTCCCGGAAGCCAGTTCAACGAGCATCGGTAACGTATGGGCCTCGACTTTCGTCTGTTTGATCCGGTTCAGCAAGGTGACACGCTTCGGATAGTCGAGTGACGGAATAGCGAGAACGACTGCTTCGATTTTATACTCATCGATCAAACATTCGAGTTGATCAATCGTTCCGACGACCGGTACACCGTGAATCATCATCCCTTTAAGTTCCGTTAAATCATCCAGCAGCCCGACGACATTTAATATATGAGCCTTCTTCTGTTTCAACTCTTTTGTAATCATCTGTCCCGATGCACCGGCACCGATGATCAACGTCCGTTTTCCAAGTGTCCGCTTTTCTCGTTTCAACTCAAAACTCCGTCCGCGAATCAACAGTCGGACGAACAAAATCCCGTTCAGCACCAACCCGGTTTGAAGAAAGACCGCCCGTTCAACAGCAAAATCGAATAGAGCGTATTCGAGCCCAAGAAGGACAAAACTGCTGGCAACGACGACGACGAGCAATACGCCTAAATCACGCAGGCTGGCATACCGCCAAATGATTTGATAAAATCGCATCCACTGGGCGACGAGTGTCAAAGCGACCCATTGAATGGCGGCAATTTCGATAGCATCCACCAACTCGAAGTGGGCAGTCAGATTAAGCGGATTAAAAAAGTAAAACGTAACGACTGTCGATACGATGATCACAGCAGCGTCAATCAGTCGCAACAGACCGATTTTGACATGTCGGCGGTACTGATGAAACGGCGGGGTTGGCACGATGGGCTCCTCCTTTCTCAAATCAAGAACGGCTGGGACGACTGACAGCTTGCGGATAAGGCGTCTCTTTTGTTGCTTCAGTGACCGACTTTTTTCCGAGTGCCCGGGAATAGACGATCAACAGTCCGAACAACAGTCCGAGAATTCCACCAATCGCTGTGTTCATCAAGATGTTGGGCGAGACCGGTTTCGTCGGAATCCGTGCCGTCGAGAACACTTCCGTACTACTTGTTTTAATCAGTTGCGGCACATAGTCCTGGAACACTTCGGTCATCGTATTCGCTTGAATCGCGGCTTGTTCCGCCGATCGATCCGTGACCGATAAGGCGATAACTTGAGAATCCAGATTACTCGAAACCGTCAAACGGTCTGTCAAATCGAAAATCCGTTTGTCTGTTACATCCATCTTTTTCGCGACCTGATCGATGACTTCCGGACTTCTTAAAATATCTTGGTAGGTACTGACAAGAGTCGTCGTCGATGCCGCTTCCGCATTCGATTCAGGAACAGCCAAAATATAAGCAGTGGCTTCATACGTCGGAGGAATCACGTAGGTGCTGACGGCGTATCCGGCACCCGCTAGGAGAAGAGCGAGTAAGCAGAGCACCCACCACCCTTTCTTTAATGTCATCACATGGTCACCGAATGTCTTTTTTTGATGAATGGAGTTCATATGGTTCACCTCTTTCTCGCTACCTGACATGTTGGATGGACACTGGTTATGCTTTCACCTTATTTCCAAACGACTGGCAAAACAATTAGAGCTTGATGGAAATGATTATCTTTTTTTGACGACTCATCATGTTTGCGTATTGTTAGTTCATCGCAGAAGATTGCTTCACGAAAAAAAGACCATTCACAAAAAAATAATCGTCACTTCTTCAAAATCATTCGTTTCATCTGCATGATTTCCATTAAATTAAGGGTAAATACAGATTTAATGATTAAAAATCGTCAAAATCGGTAATAAGTCCTATAAGAAGGGTGGATAGGTATTAGTAATGATGTTAAAATCCGTCAATATACCCGAATCGTTTGGCTTATTCATCCTAACCCTTTGGATTGCTATCGATTTATGGACACGTCCTCTTTCCTTTACGGACGAAGTTCTGCCCCATCACTGGAATGTCTGGTTTATACTCATGTATCTCGTCTTCTTTATTGGTTTTTATCTCGTTACCCGTCCTTTGTATTTCCCGTCCCGTGCTTTGACGCAACGACTAGTCACTTCGTTTTTACTATATGTCACGTTTCACGGCATCGCCTTCTTTTTTCGTCCAGCTACCGATTCTTCGCTGTCTTTACTCCTTCTGTTTACGACATGGCTTTTCGTCATCATTGTCCTGTCACTCACACTTGATCCTTTCATCCGTTGGTTTCAGTTGCTGAATCTCATTCTTCTGTATCAGGCCTTATTTCTTTCTGCTTATGCCTTACTCGTTTCATTTGGACGACACTATGTTCCGGTTGAGAACATCCAGTCGTTGCGAATTGGTCCGGTTACGCTGTCCCAACTCTACGTCGGAGAGCAGGGAAATTTTCTCCGATCAGCTGGTCTGACCAATAATCCAAATACGCTGGCTGCATGGCTTGTTCCCGGCGGTCTCGTCATTTGGCTGTTTGTCCTCCGGTCTATCGCTCGTCGGACCGGTCGTGAATTTATCTTATCCGCAACAGGACTGCTCGTCATTTTCGCAGGATTGTTACGGAGTGCTTCACAAACAGGAATCTATTCGTTTTGTTTTCTTGCTTTATTGATGACTGTGCTATTGATCCCAAAACGTCGTTTACGCTTTCAAGTGACCGGATTATATTTGCTTGGTGCCTTTATCTTGATGGTTTCGTTATCCTTCAATCGTCCTTTGTTGACAAAATTGATTAGTTTGAATGGACGGAGCGAATTGTGGCAGGCTGGTCTGACTGCTTCCACTGATCGGTTTTGGTTCGGACACGGTCTCGGTTCTTCTGCTGTTGGTCTTGAGCAGCAACTTGGCTCAAGTACTCTTTATACGTTTCACAGTACACCCATCGTCTATCTGTATGAACTCGGATTCTTAGGACTGTTGCTTTATTCAGCCTCTTTCCTGTTGATACTTGTCCGGTTCATTCGGGATTACCGGTACGACGATCCGTTATCCGTCATCTTGTTGTTGCTTAGTCTCTGGTTGCTGTTGTTACAATTCACAGAAAGTGTTTTGATTCGTCCCAGCGGTTTTTACTTCATCTGGCTCAGTTTCTTGATTTATGCGACACGCCGTCGCACGACCTCACAAGAAAGTACCCACACCTAGACGAACACCTACACGAAAGGGGTATGACATCATGAAGAAATGGACAGAACAACAAGTCATTGACAGCCTCATTGAAGCGAGTATCGTTTATCCGGCTCTCGACGCTAAAACCTATGCCCGTTGGTCAAACGGAAAAGAAATTCCGTCCATCACGACGATTATCAACGTATTTGGTTCGTGGCGTGAAGCCTTGCAGGCAGCAGGACTTACTTCCATCCGGCCGTACTATTCGGATGAGGAGATTCTCGCTTTCATCAAGGAAGCCTCAGAACGTCTTCATCCGTTCCACAGCAACAGTTACCGGGAATGGGCCAAAGCAAAACATGGACCTTCGTTGACATTAATTAACCTCCGATTCGGGTCATGGTCACGGGCCCTTGAGGAAGCAAAGATTGAATTGACACGTTCGATCTGTATGACAGAGGAACGAATCATCAATGCGCTTCTCGAAGCATCGGACGTCCTGCCCCGCTTGACGACCCAAACCTATTCGATTTGGGCGCAGGAAAACGGACATCCGACGGTCGCGACGATTGCCCGAAAATATGGTTCTTGGGTCGATGCGCTAGCCTGTCTCGATATCGCACCCCCCCGCCGGAAATGGGTCGAGGAAGATGTACTGGAGGCATTGACACAGGCACAGCGCGAGCTTCCCTCACTTAGTATCATTCATTACCGGAAGTGGGCAGAGGGACGATCTGTTCCGAGCACATCGACCATCAATGCCTTATTCGGAAGCTGGACGTCTGCCGTGCAATGCTTAAAGCGGTCCCGGGTCTCCATTTCTTAACAGCACTCCACAAAAAAAGAGGAATGGACTCCAACCGGAAATCCATTCCTCTTTTTCGTGTATTCTACCGCTTGATTTGCTGCAGTTGTGTTGCTGAAATCAACGTGACCGTATCATGTTTCAGCATGTAGACGTCACTTGCATACTGGCCAATTTGCGGAGGATTGACTTGTCCCATCAAGTTTCGAAGCAACTGTTTCGGAAAATCGACGCCGCATTCGTAAGCATGTGGATATCCGCCCCCAAAGCGTGGATTGATTTCTGATAAATACAATGTACCCGCTACGTCAAACAGATCAAAATCAAGTGGACCCGTTAATCCGGAGTCTTCCAAAACGTGTTCAATCAGTTCGAAGACCTCCTCCCGGACGACGGAGCGGCTTTTATCCGTCTCTCCTGCCCGCATCGTCAATTTTTCTTTGATGAAGATCGACGTCACTTTTCCGGAAATCAGATCGACATACGCATCAACACCGAGCTCTTGACCGACTAATAATTCTTGGACAATCAAATCCTGATTTTTCAAAAATAATCGTTCGACTTCTTCCATGGTTTCGACTTGCCGGACTTCGATGCTCGCACTCCCGGTACGCGGTTTGACGAAAACCGGCAGACGGACTTCTCCTGAGATGAGCGCGTGTTGGAACGTCTCGAACGAGGCGTATGTTCTCGCATGTGCAATTCCTTGGCCCAGACAATATTCATACATCATGTATTTATCAAAGCAGAGTTGACAAGCTGCTTCCGGTGAGACGACGACCGTCACGCCGATTGCTTGAAAACGCTCCGCCGCTTGAGCCAGTAGGACAAGCTCCGGATCAATCAATGTCAAAATCGCGGTCACTCTTTCTTCCTGACACAGCCGCAGCAAGTGATCGATGTAATCCGTCTCATCTATACGCGGTACGATATGATGGTGCTCTGTCATGTATAAGGCGGAAGCCAACGGATTGCAATCCGCTGTACTGACACGTCCTGACTCGAACGTTTTCACGAAGTACTCGACGAGTTTGGCACGACGCCCGGCACTCGTAACTAATAGATGAGGGGATGGCATACGATTCACTCCTTTTAATAAATGCGATTAGTCTTTAAGTTTCGACCTGATTTCTAAAAAACCTGCTTCTTTTCGAAATTCTCTAGGACAGAAGACTCACCTACGAAAAAATTTGTAATTTGTCTTTTTCTTCCAAAATAACAAACAGATGAAAATCCCGATCAGCGCGCCTGTCCCGTCGAGTAATACGTCCTGAATCAATCCGGTCCGGCCACCGGTCAAGATTTGATGAAACTCATCGAAGACAGCAATCGTAATGGCGACCGTATAGGCAAACAGTGCGGCGAGAACAGACGGACGAACCGAACGGACGATGAGATCAAACAGTGCTGCACCAAGAACGATAAAAGTCGAAACATGCGCCGCCTTGCGAATAAAAAACTCGACGAATCCTGACGCACCAAGCGCTGCGACACTGACTTCCCCGTTGTAATCAAACGAAATGAACCGAAAGTAATCGGCGAAGCTGAGATTCACGTACCGGGATAAACCGGGTTTTAACGACTGTTCTTCATACGGCATTGAACTGGATATAAACAAAATAAGTAAAACGACTAGCGTGACATAACCGGACCATGGTATTTTCTTCACTCTTCTTTTCCTCCTTCAAGCTGGTCATTTTAGAATAGCATGGTCTCTTTTTCAGTTCCTCCCTCACCTGTGCCTTACGGTAAAAAAACTGAATAACCCCGTCTAACTTGTACATAATTATGCAATTATTTTTTAAGCAAAACTTTTTTTTACATTTCAAAGGTTTGCAATATAATCAAAGTGGTTATTTAGTACTATTAAGCCAGACGCAAGAATAGGAGTTGAGTCCTGTGAAACGAACTCTCGGAAAGAAAATCATGAAGTTGCGGAAACAACATAAGTACACACAAAAATATTTAGCAGAACAATGTGGAGAAAATGTCACTTCCATTTCTGCGTATGAGCGTGGTCAACGTATGCCAAATGCCCAATCACTGGAACGGCTGGCCCTTGCTTTAAACACGACCGTGATTGATTTAGTTGACCCCCAGTATGTCCAACACCCATCTCTACAAGAATTCATGGATCAATCCTCGAAGACGTCTCAACCGCTGGACATCAAACCAGTGTTAGAAGACATCCTTATCCACTTGACGCTTTCACCGGAAGTTTACTTTAATGGCCGCCTTCTCACTCAAGAAGTCCGGAACCATATGGCCACCTCCATCGATCAAGCCCTTCAACATGGACTGCACTCCATCGAAATCTAAAAAACACGATGAGAAGCGGGCAGGATTTTTCCTGCACATGTCTCATCGTGTTTCCGTTATACGGTTAATCTGATTTTAAAATATGATGGATGTACAACTGACCATTTTCATATGTGGCTTCCAATATTCGACTGAAAAATGGCGATTCTGCTGTTTTTTCAGCTAAAAATACACGTTCAAAACGACTGTGAGCCTGACTGACGAAGCTGAACTTCAACTCTCGTCTGTCCGATCTGAATGTGAGATGTGTACCGCTTTTACCGAAGGCGTCGGGAAGAATCCTATGATCCAGCAGTTCAAAAGACTCTTCCGGAAACAAGGTTTCAGTAAAAGATTCACAACTGGCCTGTAAGGCTTTTTCTCGGGTCATATGTTCATCCATAACGTTTATAGCCCTCCGATTTCATCATGATATCGTAAACCTGACTAATACGCACCTCTTTTCCAATACCCTATCTTTAGACCTAGTTAAACTAGTACGTCAGAATCTCTAAAGAAATTGTCTAAGAAGAAGAATTCTCGCTCTTGTTTAATATTCCTGTTCTTATTCTTAGAATTTCATCTTTTCTTTATAAAAAAACAGAGAATGGATGTAAGTCCACTCTCTGATATGATCCCGAATCAGCCGATTTTATCTAGTTCTAAAATACTAACACTTTTCCCCGAGTACAACGTACGTCCTTTATAACGGGAGAGTTGAGCAAATTCAAACAACGTTTCCGGTTCGTATAAATACTCTACCAAGTAGCTGACTTTCTCTTCACGTCTTGATTTCAAATATAAATTAAAGATCAGTCGGCTCTTCTCGACCCGTTGTCCATAAAACACGTTGCAGTCCTGCATACGGCGTGAAGCAATGGGTTGGACATGTTGCTTCAAATAGTCGGCATTGTGTATTGTGACGAGTAATTGCCCGTTGACTGCCAACAATTGTCGGATATTCCGGAAAAAGAGTAACAGTTCCCCCCTTGAGTATCGGGAAATCGTCGTTCCGGGCAAGATGATTTTATGAAAAACTCCGTCTCCCAACACATCAATCAAGTCATTGCTGAGACCATAGACCCGGTATAAATAAGGTTCAGCGATTCCTGTAATTCGATTTAATTCTGGTTCGACGAGATACAAATCATATCCTTCTTCACACAATGTATTAAATAGATATGGTGATAAATTTCCATACAGCAAGACACGGTCTTCCTTCCGTAGATAACGCCGGTACAACATCAGCTCATCAACTTCCGATAGAATCGAAGTCTCTTGGTACAGTGCCGCAAAGTGATCATCCGCGAATAAATTTTCAAGTACTTGTACACGGGAGTAGCTTCCCTTTCGTAAAAACGGACCAAACAGCGGCGGCTTATCCACGATAAATCAACTCCTTATACGCCTGAACCGCAGATTCATAGTCTGCACCAAGCCGTTCCGGCAAGATATCAAAGCGTTCTTTTTGATCGGCCTCCAAAATCGCGAGGAACATTTCATCTGTCTCGAACAGTCGGTTTGTCACCAGTTCAAAAGTAAAACAACCTTCGTTATTTTGAATCCCGATCATCGCCAGCGGTCCGATTTTTCCATTGGTCCGTGGAAGCTCATATTCATTGTACGGCGTAACGAACCGGCTTTCCCCCTGAAAAACGGAAGCCAGTTGAAACAAGATCGGATATAAGACCAGTTCTGGCAACGGAGCCAAGGCATTCGATTTCATCCATTGTTGTTCCTGCATCTGAAAAAAATTAAAATCAGACGTTACATGAAGCGGTTTTGTTTTTCCATAGTCTGAGAATACACCGTCTTGAAAAAGGAACAACCGGTGGGAGATACCCATCCCGACAAGTGTTGCATAATCCAATATCCCCATCCGACGTTCCGGATTTGAGACGATGCTCGTCTCATGCCACTCCTGAAAAGCCCTTTGAATCGACTCACGATCAACAGTCGCTAACCGGTCTTTGATGTGAAACGGTAAGGTATTGGAAAAGGCGATCAAGACCGGTGTCCGACTCATCAGCTCGATGACTGGCAAGTCATGGCGCGTCGGTTGATCGATGTACACTACACTGTTGATCGTCATCTGATCGAACAATTCCGGTTCGATGGCATTCAATAAATCCGTTTCTTCGACGTAGACGTGACGCAACGGTTGCGGTTGACGGGATGTCGCATTCGGATAGACTCCGGTAAATAAAGACATCAAGGCATTTTGTAATTCAATCGGTTGTTTAGAAAAACCGGATTTGACGTGTGGTACATTTCCTTCAAGGAAATACGGATCGCCAAACAGAACGTCTCCTTGATCATTCATCAAATGAAATTGAACATGAAGCATTCGTTGCTGCAGATACGCGACCAGTCGCAATGTGCGTTCTCCTGCACCATGTAGGATAAACAAATAATGTTCGAATTCCTGAAATTCCATGTAGTCCAGTAAATCCAAAAACGTATGCTGATCGTAATCATAACGATCCATCGTAAATCGATGTTGCTTACAAAATGCAATCAGCGCATCGTTCGGATCCAGTTGGTATAACCAGCCTTCATTTTCAGCTAAAATCGTCAGTCCGATCATCATCGTGCTCCTTTCGGTTTCCGTTTACAAAAAAAGACTTCATACCGGGAACGGAATGAAGCCACGTCGTGAAGTGACGTCATCTCGAAGTTTTCAATTCACGTTTTGTTTGCAGTGTAGTACGTTCCATTTCACGACTTGCCAAGGGTGCGACCGATACGTTGGCAGTATTCAAGCACCAACCGTAAGATGTCATCGTACGTCGCGATTCTTTAAAGGTGAGATTCATAGGTGTACCCCTTTCTTTCGTTTGGATGGTGAACAACACGTTGACGACATTTTGAATGAAAAGATTGGTATCCGATTCCGTTCCCTCTTATAATAAGAAAGGGTATCGTTTTCTCAAATCCAGTGGACAGAAAGGACACAATCCGATGGATCAATTCACGTCACCGCAGATTGGTCTCGCCCTTCGCCGCCTTCGCAAGAAGCACAATCTGACACAAAAGGATTTAGCGAACGGGATTTGCAGTCAAGCGGAAATCAGTAAGATTGAAAGTGGAACACATTCTCCAACCGTTGATTTGCTGTTTGCTTTATCAAGAAGGCTACAGGTACCAATGACCGTTTTTTTAGATCGTACAGAACAATACGATTCATTACGGACGATAGACGATGCGTTATTGATGAAATTCAGAAATTTAAAGTATAAAGAAATCTATAATGAGACTAGACATCTTTTAACAACTTTACGCCTTACAGAAGAAGCTTCACTGCTTTATCAATACTATTTTCACTTATCCTCATATCGGTTAAAGAAAATCGATTTCCGGACTTGCATCGTCGAATTACAAAAGCTATCAGATATCTATTCCACAACCTATTATTCTCCTAAAATGCTAATCCGATTAAAGTCAGCAATTGCAACGATGTATTATGAAAATAAAAGTTTTAAGCGCGGAATATCGGTCTATCAGGAATTACTTAAATTAAATTTTGATAACGACGAATTGATGATTGATCGAATTAGGATTTTATACAACTTTTCTAAAATCCTACTCGACATGGATAAGATTTCTGAAGCATTAATTTACATTGAAGAAGGAATTCACGACAGCTTAAGATTTAAAGACATGTCCTTACTTGGACAATTACTGTTTCAAAAAGCTTCTGCTTTAGAGTTCAGTTATGCAGACTTTTCAGATATAAAAGAGGCATATACAAAAGCCTATTTACTTTTTGATTTGTTAGGGATGAACGAATACAAAGAAATTATTATCTCGGATAAAATGCACTATATTCAACTTAATGAACAACCCAACTCTTAAACGATATTTTTGAACGAAAATTCTGTCGGCAAGTTGTTGATTGCTACGTCACGCTTCACTGAGAATTCTGTCGGAAGGTTGTTTCCAGCTACGTCACGCTTCACTGAGAATTCTGTCGGAAG
>NZ_JBHFFC010000031.1:0-204976 GCF_043359615.1 Exiguobacterium sp. S22-S28
TCGTTTGTTTTGAAAATGGTGGGCCTAAGTGGACTCGAACCACCGACCTCACGCTTATCAGGCGTGCGCTCTAACCAGCTGAGCTATAGGCCCGTCAAAAGCAAACAAAATATGGTGCACCCTGAGAGATTCGAACTCCCGACCCCTTGATTCGTAGTCAAGTACTCTATCCAGCTGAGCTAAGGGTGCGATATGGTGCGGTCGAGAGGACTTGAACCTCCACAGTGTTGCCACCACTAGGCCCTCAACCTAGCGCGTCTACCATTCCGCCACGACCGCAAATATAAAGTTAATTTAAAATTAAAAAATGGTGTGTCATGCAGGATTCGAACCTGCGACCCTCTGATTAAAAGTCAGATGCTCTACCAACTGAGCTAATGACACGAAAAACTGGGCTGGAAGGGATCGAACCTTCGCATGCTGGAATCAAAATCCAGTGCCTTACCACTTGGCCACAGCCCAAAAATGGCGGTCCTGACGGGATTCGAACCCGCGATCTCCTGCGTGACAGGCAGGCATGTTAACCGCTACACCACAGGACCACATTTTTGTGAAACTTAAGTATGAAATTAAAAATGGTGGAGGATGACGGGATCGAACCGCCGACCCTCTGCTTGTAAGGCAGATGCTCTCCCAGCTGAGCTAATCCTCCAAAATGGTGACCCGTACGGGAATCGAACCCGTGATACCGCCGTGAAAGGGCGGTGTCTTAACCGCTTGACCAACGGGCCATTTAAAACTGATAATTATTCTCAAGTAACAAATTCACATAAGAGGTCTGGCGGAGATGGAGGGATTCGAACCCTCGCACCAGTTTCCCGGCCTACACCCTTAGCAGGGGCGCCCCTTATAGCCACTTGGGTACATCTCCAAAGATAATGGCTCCGCAAGTAGGATTTGAACCTACGACCTACCGGTTAACAGCCGGTTGCTCTACCACTGAGCTATTGCGGAACGTGACGTTCGTTTCAGAACACTTTTCTATATTAGCAACTTTCTTTCTCTTCGTCAATGCTTTTTTAAAAAAGTTTTTAGTGACGAGAAGTTGTTTAGTTGCTGTCGTTTTGACGACTTCTATAATTTATCATGCTCCGAAATGAACGTCAACTACTTTTGTAAAAAATCTTTCCATGACATCGTCCGCAACGATAACGTTCCGTATTCATCCGTCTTTTCCTTCTATATAATGTCCTGCATTTTTCGCATTCATATACATACATCTTTTTTTCATTTTCTTTTAAACGTGGACTGTAACGTAACCCACCGTACCGGTTCAACCACTCCTTAAAATCCGAATCTTGGTGCCGATGCCCCATTCCGCGTAAGTGTAAATGATAGTGACACAGCTCATGGATAACGATTCCCCGAAAGATTTTTAAATCCATCAGGTACTGCCGATTGAAGTCCAAATGATGATCCGCCAAAAAATAGCGCCCGCCGGTTGTCTTTAAACGGTCGTTAAAAATGGCTTTGTGTTCAAAAGGTAAAGCAAACACGTCGAGCGAAAGCTGCTCGACGTATTGCTGTAATTGTTCATTCGTCATGAAGGACTCACCATCGTCAATCCGATACGTCCGCGTTCCGGCTCAACACTCGTCACCCACACCGTTACGATGTCTCCGACAGCGATGACATCAAGCGGATGCTTGACCCGTTTTTTACTGAGCTTCGAAATATGAACGAGACCACTCTCTTTGACCCCGATGTCGACAAATGCACCAAAGTCGAGGACATTCCGCACTGTTCCCTGAAATTCCATTCCGACTTGAATCATATCAAGTGATAAGACATCTTGGCGAAGAAGCGGTTTATCGAGTGCTTCCCGCGGATCACGTTCCGGACGCTGTAAGGCTTCAATAATATCCCGCAACGTCGGTTCACCGACTTCAAGTAATTGAGCTGTCTCAGATACAGAAAGTTCCCCCAGCCGAGAGCGCAAGCTGTCTGTTCCGACTGTCTGTAACGATAAATCAAGTTGCTTGAATAATAATTCGACGGTTTTATACTGCTCCGGATGAATCGGTGTCCGGTCGAGCGGATGACTGCCTTCCGGGATTCGTAAGAAGCCTGCTGCCTGTTCATACGCTTTCGCCCCGAGACGCGGGACTTTCAACAATTCCTTCCGTGATTCGAAAGCCCCCAGTTCTGATCGGCGTTCGACGATCTTCTTCGCCGTCGCTTTTGTAATCCCCGCCACATAACCGAGTAACGACTCTGATGCCGTATTCACATCGACCCCGACCTGGTTAACGACCGTCTCAACGACAAAGTCGAGCGTCTCTTTTAACTTTGTCTGCGTGACATCATGTTGGTACTGTCCGACACCAACAGATTGCGGATCAACTTTGACGAGCTCCGCCAATGGATCCTGCAGTCGTCGTGCGATAGAGATTGCCGAACGTTGCTCGACCTGCAAATCCGGAAACTCGGTGCGTGCGATTTCAGATGCCGAATAAATACTGGCTCCCGCTTCATCAACGATCGTAAAGGCAATTTGATCGTGCCCCTTGATCCAGTCGGCGACAAACGATTCCGTCTCACGGGAAGCCGTCCCGTTCCCGATCGCAATCAATTCAATCCCGTAACGGTTGACAAGTTTCGTTAAGACTTGACGTGCCTCTTGCGCTTTTTGCTCCGACATCGTCAGATAGACGACACCAACTTCTTTCATTTCACCGGTTGGATCAATGACCGCCCACTTGCAACCGGTCCGGTACGCAGGATCAAGACCGAGCATGACCTTCCCTTTCATCGGTGGCTGCATATACAATTGCCGTAAGTTTTTCCCGAACACTTCAATCGCTTGGTTTTCCGCCTTTTCCGTCAACTCATTCCGTAGTTCACGTTCGATTGCCGGAAACACTGATTTCTTGTAACCCGTGTGGACGGCTTCCTCGACTAAGCGGCGTTTTTGTTCCGCCAATCGGTTAAATGGACGGAGCAGATACGGAAGAATTTGCTGTTCTTCCAACACAACCTTCACCGAGACGATTTTTAGGGCTTCTGCACGATTGATGGCTAATATCCGGTGCGGCACGATTTGGCGGATCCGTTCACTGTATTCGTAGTACTGGGCAAAAACACTTTTTTCATCAACCGCGTCTTTTTTTAGTTTCGTGACGATATCGGAAAAACGATAGGCGGTTTTCCGGATGTGCTCCCGGACGCTCGCCTGTTCGCCCCATTCTTCCGCGATGATGGCCTGTGCCCCGGCAATCGCTTCGCCTTCCCCGTGCGCTGCGACATACTGGTTAAATTGCTGTTCATCGTATGGCTTCGGTGAACGTAAAAAGTCAGCAAAGGGTGTCAGTCCTGCTTCACGGGCAATTTCTGCTTTTGTTCTCCGCTTCGGACGAAACGGTAAGTATAAGTCTTCGATTTGTTGCAACGTCGTCGCTTCTTGTAAACCCCGGCTCAATTCAGGCGTCAAAACACCCTGCTCTTCGATTTTTCGGAGAACATCTTCTCGTTTGGTTTCCAGTTGCGTGATACTTTTATGGCGGTCGAGGATCGCTTTGATTTCGACCTCATCGAGTTCACCGGTTTGTTCTTTACGGTATCTGGCGATAAACGGAATTGTCCCTCCGTCTTCCGTCAATTGTAAAACGGCTTTGACTTGTGCCGGTCTAATGTTCAATTCAGTTGCGATTCTCTTCTCCATTTTCCTCACCTCTGTTTCATTATACCGAAGAATGGACGGGACACAAAAAAAGACCGATGCATCCGCATCAGTCTTTTGAAAATACTTCATTTGGTTCGACTTTAATCGCTTCCCGTAATTTTTGAAGAGCGCGGCGCTGCAAACGCGAGACATGCATCTGTGAAATACCGAGTAATTCCCCGGTTTCCTTTTGACTCATGTTCCGGTAATACGCACATTCCAAAATCGAACGTTCCCGATCCGTCAAAACAGCAAACGCTTTTTCAAGAATCAGCTTTTGGTCAACGGAATCATATCCATTTTCCTGATTACCGACGAGGTCAAGCAACGTAACCGTACTGCCTTCTTGATCGGCTTCAATCGAACTATCGACTGACAAAGCTTGGTAACTTTTCCCCATCTCCAGTGTCTCGAGGACTTCCTCTTCCGATACTTCCAATCGAGCTGCAATCTCATCAATACGCGGTGAACGTTGCAGTTCTGTCGTCAATTCTTCGACGGCTTTTTTGATTTTCGGTCCAAGTTCCTTAATACGACGCGGAACGTGAACACTCCATGTCTTATCACGGATAAATCGTTTGATTTCTCCGATGATCGTCGGCACAGCAAATGATTCAAAACTCCGACCAAACTCTTTATCAAAACGGCGCAGGGCGGCAAGCAACCCAATCATTCCGACTTGAACGAGATCATCATGAATCGGACGGCCACGTGAGAACTTACGAGCCAGTGCCTCGACAAGATCCGAGTAACGGGCCAGTAAAGCAGCATGGACTTCTTCATCTTGGTCATCTTGTTGGTATAGGTCAATTAGTCGAAGGACTTCGTCATCACTGTGATGGCGTTGTTGAGACTTTGCTGGCACTTTGACCCACCTCATCTCTATTCATATATTTTGTCATATGGACAGTGACGCCGTTTGCTTTCTCGATCGTGACTTGATCCATGAGTGCTTCAATCATTAAGATCCCTAGTCCCCCCTCGTGCAGAGAGTCTAAATCATGTGATTCTGTAATCGGTTCACTTTGGCGTTTGACGCTGTCTTTATCAAACGTCACACCGTTGTCTTTAACGATGATTTCAAGGCGGTCATCCGGGTAGACATTACATGTCAGTGCCATCGATCCGTCTTTCTCATCTTCATATGCGTGTTGCACGGCATTTGCACATGCTTCAGAAACAGCAATTTTGATGTCTTCGATATCATCGTATGTGTAACCCATTCGATTTGCGACACCTGAAACTGTCAATCGTGCGATGGCAACATATTCCGGTTTTGCCGGGAGTGTCATTTCAAGTTGTTCGTTCTTCATTGCGTCCCACCTCGTACACCACTGTCGATTGTAATGATGCTAGAAAGACCTGTGATTTCGAACAGACGGCGAATACGTTCCGATACACCGACGAGTGTAAACGATGTTCCGTTTTTCTTTGATGCCTTAAGTGCACCAACAAACACGCCGAGACCTGTTGAATCCATGTAATGAATTTCATCTAAATGTACGACGACATCATTGGCTTCAACGGCTGGTACAAGTTCTTGACGAAGTTTCGGTGCTGTATACGTATCAATCTCTCCTGCGATATAGAGATGTGTCTGACCATCCAGTTGCTCTGTTTTAATTGTTAAATCCATCTTCAAGTTCCTCCTCAAGGAAAATCTGCTATGTGTTCTCTCTATCTATTTCATCTATTTTTCGGAACGACCCTTCTTAAAGAAAAGGTCACTCTGACATAATTCCCGGATTCAAACATTTTTAAACCGCTTTTTAAAAAAATGTTCAAAAAAAGTCGTATACAGATGTATCGACTCTTCTCTCTTCTCTATGTAAGTGCCTAAAAATCAATCAAGCCTAGGCTGATCGCGACGGCACTGTTTACTTTCATCATTGTGTCCGGATCTAGATGTGTGACTTTATCCGTTAGACGGCGTTTGTCGATTGTACGGACCTGCTCAAGTAGGATGACCGAATCACGTTCTAATCCGTGTCGCTCTCGATATACTTCCACATGGGTCGGTAGTTTGGCTTTGTCGATTTGTGCCGTAATCGCAGCTACGATTACAGTTGGGCTGAATCGGTTACCAATATCATTTTGTAGGACAAGGACAGGACGAACGCCTCCTTGTTCCGATCCGACCACAGGTGACAAATTTGCATAAAACACGTCGCCACGTTTGACTATCAAAGCTTACACCCCGCTTACTTGACGTAGGAGCGAGAACTCCGCCTCCGTTTCAATCTGGAACATTTCGCCAACGATTGATAAATTGATCGCTGCCATCTCTTCGTAACCACGTTTCAATTCCTCACGTAGCTGACGCTTGCGTTCTTCGGTCGTATGGTTCGACTTCATCCCAATCGTCTCCTTCGCTACATTTCGTTCAACAAATTGCTTTTCCCGTTGTTGGACCAAGATAATGGCACCTCCAGATTCACTGAAACCTTAACGAACGACTCACTTTCTACTTCAATATATCAGTCGAATTCAGAAAATACAATCAAAATTCAAACAAATAACATTTTTTTACCATCATATTGATGTCTTTTCAAAAACTAAACACGGGGCACTCGTTTGGAGAATTGGCAGAGAACCTCATAATTGATCGTTCCAAGCCAGTGGGCCGCCTCATCAATTGGGGCACCCGGACCGATCAACGTTACTTCCGTCCCGATCGGATAGTCACGCGGCAGACGAATCATTAAGCGGTCCATGCAGACGCGCCCGACGATTTCGCACGGATAACCGTCAACGAGTAACGAATAACCTTGAAACTTACGGGACCAACCATCCGCGTATCCGATCGGTACCGTTCCAATCCATTCATCCGTCGGTGCCGTATACGTCGCTCCGTAACTGATTGTTTGACCCGGTTCAACACGTTTGACCTGCATCAGACGACTTTTTAACGAGAAAGCCGGCTTCAAAAAATCATAATATGGAATCATTTCATCTGACGGCATGGCCCCGTATAATGCGATGCCGATCCGCACGACATTAAACGGTTCTTGTCCGACAAGACGAATCGCACCTGCCGAATTGGCAGCATGGATATAACGAATATCGGGCACCTGTTCAACAAAACGCAGAAATACGGTTTGTTGCGCATCAAACAAACGACTGTTTAATTCATCCGCTGTCGCGAAGTGGGTATAGATCCCTTCTAGTTCCATCACATCTGCGTCAAGTTCTTTTAAGACGGCATCCAACTCTTCAAGGGTCTGTAAGCCAAGCCGTCCCATCCCGCTGTCGACTTTGATATGGATCCGTAAATGATCAACGTCTGTTAAGTGCTGTTTCGCTTCACGCAACCACTCTTCTGAAAAAACAGGTACAGCGACATCATAGTTCGAAGCGATTGGCGCATGTTCCGGCAAAAGCGTTTCAAGCATTAAAATCGGTGCCTGAATTCCCGCTTCCCGCAGTTCAATCGCTTCTTCCAGCAAAGCGACCGCCAGCAAATCTGCTCCGTTTGCCAAAGCAATTTCTGCGACGGTGACGGCACCATGTCCATATCCATCCGCTTTGACGACCGCCATCATCGTCTGTCGCCCTATCCGCGCTTTAATTTCCCGTACGTTATGCGCGATTGCATCGCGGTCAATTTCTATCCAAGTTGGTCGATACATCTGAACTCCTCTTTTCTAATAAGACTTGCGCAGCTGCATAATGATCGGAATGCGTGATCGACAGATGAATCATCCCGTCAAACGGTCCGGTCATGACAGGTCGTCCCGATGCTTCGTTCAATACTTCAAGATCAAGCCAGGAGACTTCGGCACCGATACCCGTTCCGAATGCTTTGACGAACGCTTCTTTTGCTGCAAATCGACCTGCGAGATACTCCAGCTGCCGTCCGGATGACAAAGTGTCAAAACGTTTTTGTTCTTCTGCCGTCAAGATTCGCTTGACGATTCGTGGCTGACGTTCCATCGTCTGTTGCATTTGTTTCAGTTCCACGAGATCCAGTCCTATTCCGAAAATCATTCTTGACGCCTCCACAGTTCTATTCTTCGCCATCTTCATATAGAATGAAGAGGAAGCGAGGTGTTGTCATGTTTAGTCGAACGGAAAACTTACAAACGTTCACACGTTCTTATCCGGTCGTGTCGTTGTTCATTTTAATCCAAGTCGCTTTGTTTGTCATCGAACAGTTGAATGCCTTTTTCAACTTTGGTTTTTCGCCGCTTAATTACGGAGCGGCCATCAATCTGTCCATCGGAAACGGCGAATGGTGGCGTGTCGTGACTGCGACGTTCCTGCATTATGATTTTTGGCATATCGCCTTCAACACGTTTGCTTTGATCATTTTCGCACCTGCATTAGAGCGCATGATTGGTCATGCGAAGTTTGCGTCCTTTTATCTGCTCGTCGGTACGTTCGCCAATGTCTTGACGTATTTCACGAAAATCAATGAACCGTTTTACGGTCAAGCCGGAGCCTCAGGGGCCATTTTAGGCTTGCTTGGTTTTTATGTTTACCTCGGACGCTTCAAACGGACCGTGATCTCTGCGGATGATGCACGTCTCGTTTATATCTTCAGTGCCATCACAGCCATCTTCACCTTACTCGGATCAAACGTCTCCGTTTTTGGTCATTTGTATGGTTTTGTTCTCGGGTTCCTCGCCGGATTCATTTTCGGAAAAGGAACGGTACCGTTTACACGGTCGTTTAACACCGGAAGACGCTCTGCGTCAGGCGGTCGGATTGTTCATACAAGCGGTTCCGGACAACTCGGACGGATCATCTTTTATGTCATCGTCGCCTTCGCCGTCTTCGGTCTACTGGCACGATTCATTTGAAGACCAACAAAAAAAGCGAGTCCCCCGGTTTCCGACTTTCGGAATTCTGGAGGGCCCGCTTTTTTAGATGTTTATTTGCGTAATGATTCCGCAAGATCTTTGATATCATCAATTAAGTTATGAATGGTTTCTTGGTTGTCTGTATATAGGGCACGAAGTTCTTCAAAGCGGCCTTTTGGATCTTGTTTAACAGCTGAGAGCTGTGTGCCGGCTCCGCCAAATGTACGCTTGAGCGATGCGACCTGCGCTTGACGCGTATCTTTGTGAAGCATTGATAATGTCGCACCAACCAGTGCGCCACCGAGTGTTGCTGCTAAAAAATAATTCTTTTTCATCTGTTTTTCCCCCTAGACTAATTGAACTGTTTATTAAAGTGGTTGTAAAAGCTGATACCGTTTCATAACCGGAGAAGGTGCAAACGACTTCCCTGTCTCTTCAGCATACTGGTCAACGGTCAGTCGTTCAACTGATTTCGCATAGCGCGAGGCGTCTGCTTCATGATTAAACTGAATCAGTAAAACCAAATCCGTCCCCCGCTCGACACGGGCAATCCGGACTGCTTGAAAACTGTCGTATTCCGCCCCCAACACTTTCGGGTCGGACATGACATGATGGACAAACAAATCGCCGCTGTTTTGATCAGCTGGAATCGACCAATAAAACAGGCTGCCTTGTTCGCTAAAATTTCCCCGTGTTTCAAGCAACGTATAGGTGCTGCCGCTTTGGAATGGGGATTTCCCCTCTGTTTCAATGAATAACAAGGCTTCTCCGCTTCCACCTGCCGCACGGATTTGAGGATCACGGGATCGAATCTTATCAACAAAATTGCCGCTACCGAATGTAATGGAAAGTTTAGATGGCATCACAGGCCTCCGCGAGTTCGAAGTCTTTTTCCGTCAGACCGCCGGAATCATGTGTCGTCACGGCAAGTGTGACTTTTTTGTAATCGATGATGATCCGTGGATGATGGTTCAACTGTTCCGCCACCGCACCAACCTCTTGTACAAAATCAAGTGCCGACGGGAAAGATTCCAATGTATACATCCGGACAATCTCGCCCTCAACAACGCGCCACTCAGACAGCCCTTCCAGACGTTCTTCCACTTCATACTCATTCAACCTCTTCATGCCATTTTCCTCCTCCACCATTGTTTTCGTCCTATACCTTATACCCTACTTTTCCAGTTTCATATACCTCTGCTCGACGGATTTCTTCCTTTTGTCTTTCGCAACAGATAGAGTACAATGTGAAAGAGAACACTATCTCCCAAAAAGAAAGGGGCAGACGCTCATGCGTGCACTGATCGTGATTGATTATACGGTTGATTTTGTAGCCGATGAAGGAAAGTTGACGTGCGGAAAACCCGGACAGGTCATCGAAGGACGAATCGCTTCGCTGATGGATGAGTTTTCGTCTAAGGATTATGTCGTCATCGCAAATGATATCCATGAAGAAGGAGATACCTTCCATCCGGAAACCGTCCTCTTCCCGCCGCATAACATACGCGGCACTCACGGCAGGGATCTATTCGGACAAGTAGCGGAAATGGCACGGGTCGCGGATCATGTCATCGATAAAACACGTTACAGTGCTTTCGCCGGAACGGATCTTGATTTACGGTTACGTGAACGTTCGATTCACGAAGTTCATTTAGTCGGAGTCTGTACAGACATCTGTGTCCTGCATACAGCTGTCGATGCCTACAATCTGGGATATAAAATCGTCGTCCATGCCGATGCTGTCGCGAGCTTTAATGCCGCCGGTCATGACTGGGCACTTACACATTTCAAGCAATCGCTCGGCGCAGACGTCGTCGGCGAATAAGAAGGGATCTGTCTTCATGTTACAACGTAATCTCGCACTCCATACCGATCTGTATCTGCCGCGGTGGATGTACATCTACTGGCAAGAAGGGCGTCACAACGAGCGGGCTGTTTTTGATGTCTACTATCGAACGAATCCGTTTGAGGGCGGGTATGTCGTCTTCGCCGGTCTTGAAAATATCATTGAATATGTCCAAACATTACATTTCACGGAAGAGGACATTACGTATCTTCAAAAAATGATTGGTTTTCCGGACGAGTTCAAAGAAGAGTTACGGAAGTTCAAGTTTTCCGGTTCGATTTCAAGTGTCAAAGAAGGTGAAATCGTCTTCCCGAACGAACCGTTGATCCGCATCGAGGCGCGGATTTTTGAAGCGAAGCTGTTGCAAACCGCCATCCTCAACATTGCGAACCACGAATCACTCATCGCAACAAAGTATGCCCGAATCCGCCAGTCGGCGCCGGGTGCGAAGTTCTTAGAAGCTGGAGCACGCCGGGCGCAAGGAATCGATGCCGCCTACTTCGGAACCCGCGCTTCTTACTTAGCCGGTTTCGATGTCACGAGCCTCGCCTCTGCCGGACGGGATTTCGGAATTCCAAGCGGCGGAACGATGGAGCATGCTGACATCCAGTTCCACGATGACGAATTAACGGCTTTCCGGACATTTGCCGCTTATTATCCGGATCAGGCGACGTTACTCGTCGATACGTATGACACGCTGAAAAGCGGTCTGCCGAACGCCATCATCGTCGCGAAGGAACTCGAAGAAAACGGGCATAAGTTGCGTGGTATCCGGATTGATTCCGGCGATTTATCGTACTTATCAAAACGGGCGCGGACAATGCTCGACGAAGCCGGTTTCCCGTATGTCGACATCGTCTTGTCCGGGGATCTCGACGAATACGTCATTCAAGACTTACGCATTCAAGGTGCGCAAGCGAATACGTTCCTCGTCGGAACACGTGGTATCACAGCGTACGAACAACCGGCGCTCGGTATGGTCTACAAACTGGTCGCGCGTGAATCCAATGGTGAACTCATTCCTGTTATCAAGGTTTCTTCTTCTAAAGCCAAAACGACGACACCGCACATTAAGGAAGTGTACCGGATCGTCGATCGTGTCACGAACAAGTTCAAAGGTGACTATGTGACGTTGCTCGATGAAGATCCGACTGCATTGGAGTCGATTGACTTAATCGACGTCCGGGACCCTTCTTTCCGAAACCGGATTGAGAACTTCCACGTCGAACGATTACTCAGACCTATCTTCAAAGACGGTGAACTGGTTTATACGGTACCGACGATTGAAGAGAGTCGTCACTTCCACGAACAACAAATCGGTCGTCTGTGGGAAGAGTACAAGCGCCTGCGGCTGCCGGAAGTGTACGCCATCACGTTCAGTGACCGTCTCTGGAAACTAAAACTCGATATGATTCGCGACACCCGCACTGCAAGCGGCTTAAAATAAGCGTATAAAAACAGCCTACTTCAGCTGAAGTAGGCTGTTTCATTTGGTGTGGACGTCATTTGGATTGACGCTTGTTCCATTTGTTGACGAAAGTACCACGCGAAACCGAGCGCACCTCCGATAAAGACGATATACGTGATGCGTTGGCCAAACTCAGCCAATGAATCCGCATAAAAAATGCTGATTAAGTGATCGCTTCCACTGATGAGAAGCAAACAGGCAATCAGGAGCGCTATACGATAAGCAAGCGTCGGACGATCGGTTGGTTCAGCATGCCAATACGTAATGACGTTATGAGCAAGTAAAATGATGCCAATGATTCCTAATACTCCTATTAATGCTTGCGGCATAATGAACGTTCCTCCTGTTTCTGATTTCTACTTTCATTTAAACATAGTTCACTTAAAAATCCTCGTTAAAACTTTCCCATCATCTGTATCGTCACGTTATACTGAAGAAAACCTGCGTACATTCAAGCAAGGAGGAGTTTTCGTGAAAACCTTTAAACTGTGCACACTACGTATCTTGATGGACGAATCCGGCCGGGATACAACGATTCCGGTCACGATCAAAGACGGATTAACTGTCAGCACCGATCAGACAGCCCAGTGGGTGGCTGAAATCGTCGTCTTAAAGCACGATCAACCAATCATCGATGAACTGTTTGCAAAAAATTTACGGGCCTTGATTGAAATCACAATTTCCCGACCGGACAACGATCCCGCTGCTATGATCGTCACACCACTCGAATGTACACCGTTAAACGAAGGCACCTCTTATTTGTTCACCGGAAAAATGGTGATGATGAAAAATGACTTATCCGAATCGATCTTACGGGAAGTCGTCGAAGACCATTTCACAGGGGAAGCGTTGATTCAGGAATATAAAGACCGCCGTTCCAAACGCGGTGCCCATATTACAAGCATCGCCAAAGAAACGTTTAAACAGTACTTACAAGAAAATCCGAAAATCAGTTAAGGACGTTTCGTCCAGTCCAGGATGTGGTCCGCGACATTGATTTGGTCGATTTCATACCGGTCGGAAAAACGAATATAGTTGGCACATGCATTTTTAAGCGGTGTCCGGTAACTGAATGTGTCATCAATCGAGGATAAAGCGGCTTTGATCGTATGCGAATGACAGACGATCAACAGACGTTTTCCTCGATGTTTTTGTGTCAACTCTTCGACAGCTGCGAAGACTCGTGCCTGAATTTCCTGTTCCGTCTCAAGACCCGGGACACGGTCCGTATCATTCGCCTGGACAGCTTCATAAATTCCGGCGATCGGCTTGCCCGATGCCAAACCAAATTCGCGCTCGACCAACCGGTCATCCGTTTCCGTCACCTCAAGCCCTACGGCACGGCCGATGATTTCCGCCGTTTCGACCGCCCGGGACAACGGGCTGGAAATCAAGACATCCCATTTCTCCTGTGCGAGATACGTGGCACTCAAGCCGGCTTGCCACCGCCCTGTTTCGTTCAGCGGAATATCTTCCCGCCCCTGAATCCGTTCGTTTAAATTCCAATCAGTCTGACCATGGCGCACTAAACAAATTTCTGTCATCTCATTGTCTCCTTCAAAAAGAAATATGACTGATTGTATCATGTTTCTTTACTTAGTGAAGAGGCTCACGAGGTGGCAAGACAAGGACTTGACAGCTGAAGGCTTCAATCCGATCGAGCAACCGTTCAATTTTGAGCGGATTTTCCGTCTGCGCAAAGCTGGCCAATGAATGGGTTCCGTTCGGAAACGAAAACAACCGGACATCCGCCCCGACATCGGCTCCTTTTTCAATGAAGTGCAGCGCTTGCGTAAAGGGAACAATCGGATCTTTTTTCCCGTGCAACAGCATAATCGGTGGTGAATCGGCGGTCAAATGGGTTGCAGGTGAGACACGTGTCATGAGTGCGCGCCATTCCTCCCGTCCTCCCCCATAAAATTTGATGTGGGCGATCCAAGTTTGAATGAACTTAAATAATAAGAAGTTCGTTGGTGGATACAAGGCGATGACGCCGCTGATCAGCGGGAGTTGTTCCGCTTTTCGGTCACCGATGAACTCCATCGGCGCAAGGGCGGTCGTCAACATCAACGCCGCACCGGCCGAATCCCCCCAAAGGACCATTCGTCCCCGCGCAATCCGCAGATTATCTGCTTCCTGATTTAAAAAACAGAGGGCGTCGCGTACGTCTTCCAAATTATCCGGAAAATAGCTGCCGTCTTCAAACAGTCGGTAATCGATACTGCAAACAGCGATGCCAAGCTCTAACAAACGGTCGACGATCGGGGCAAAACAAAAGAGATCATCACGCCCTCCTCTGACAAATGCTCCACCATGTGCATAAATCGCCACCGGAAACGGTCCTTCACCGACCGGATAATACAGATCCAGTTTGAGCTCCTTCTCGCCGATCGTTTTATACAAAACGGTCCGTGGAGCCAGTTGGGTTTCCGCAAGCGGAAGCGCCGGTTCCGTCCACCGTAAAAGAGCACCGTAATTGTTCCAAATACTCGCACCGGCAGCGGCCGTCGTCAAAAGGGCAGCCCCTCCCATCAACCATGCTGTTTCCCGTCTCACCTCATCACCTCCGGGCATCCTCGCGATTTTTAATCTCATTAGTCTTTTACCCCATTTTTTTAGAAGTCGAACTTCTTCCCGCTCTTGTGCTTGACGCTTTGTTTTGGATTCGTTATAGTGAAAAGGTTCAAATCGGAATAATTACGTTTTAATACTTCTTGGAGGTTTACACATATGAAAAAGTTAATTCCCGCTTTAACGGTCGCTTTCGCCAGCGCCACTTTCCTCGCTGCCTGCGGATCAGCTGATTCAGGTTCGAATCAAGACGCGGCCGACCAAAAACTCAATGTCTATACATCGACGTTCGCCACAGCGGCGATTGCCAAAGAAATCGGCGGCGCTGATGTTGATGTCAAGATGATCGTTCCTCCGGGTGCCGATCCCCATTCGTATGAGCCGACCTCAAAACAACTGACAGAAATCGCACAAGGTGATCTGTTCCTCTTGACCGGAACCACACTTGAGCCGTATTCAGAAAAAATTAAAGCCAGTCTCAAAGGGAACGATGTCCGGTTCATCGAGACAAGCAAAGGCATCGATTTGCTTGAAGCGAGTGCTACGGTGCATGTTCACGGAGAGTCAGACGCACACGACGAAGAGCATGCTCATGAAGACGAGCACACAGAAGACGAGCACGCAGAAGAAGGACACGATCACGGCAAGTACGATCCGCACGTCTGGCTTGATCCGAACAATGCCAAATTGATGGCCCAATCGATTTCGACGGCGTTGGCAAAAGAAGTGCCGGACAAAAAAGCGACGTTCGAAAAGAAACTCGCTGAATTTAATACGCAGGCAGATGAGCTCGATCAAAACTTGCAGCAAGCTGTTGCTGACGGATCCAAAAAAGAACTGCTCGTGACACATGCCGCTTACGGGTATTTAGCGGAACGATACGGTTTTTCTCAACTGCCGATCGCCGGCATCTCTCCGTCTGACGAGCCTTCGCAAAAACAACTGGCTGCCCTCGTCAAAGAAGCCAAGCTGCACGATTTGAAATATATTGCATTTGAAGAGACGGTTTCCCCAAAAGTCGCACGGGTCATCCAACAAGAAATCGGGGCCGAAGCGATCACGATTCATAACTTGGAATCGGTCACAAAAGAACAACAGGACGCTTCTTATTTTGACTTGATGAATGAAAATGTCACGACACTCAAAAAAGCACTGCAGTGAAGTAGTGTTGACATGCATTAAAAGATACGTTACGGTAGAAAACGTATTTCAGACAATTAAATGACTTCTTTTTATCGCGAGAGACGGAGGGACTGGCCCAATGATGTTTCGGCAGCGGACGATTGAATCGTACTGTGCCAAATCCAGCAAGCTACGGCTTGAGAGATAAGAAGAGCGTCTTTTTCAGTAAAGACCTCCTTCTTTCTTGCGAAGGAGTCTTTTTTTGTACATGCAGAAATGGAGTGATTTTATGAACGAGACGATTACACCAAACAAGTGGGCCCTTCTACCATTACTGGTCTTTTTGGTTCTCTTTATCGGTGCCGGCATCTTTTATGACGACTTTTATAAGTTCCCGATTCTGATTGCCGCATTGATTGCCTTGATTTTTGCTGCCGTGACGACCAAGGGCAGTATCAATCAAACCGTTGAACGGATTGCGACGGGTGCCGGAAACCCGGACATCATGATCATGGTCTTTATTTTCTTACTTGCCGGTGCGTTTTCTGGAACAGCGGATGCGATCGGCGCCATCGAAGCAACCGTCAACGCTTCGCTGACATTTTTACCGCCTTCCCTCTTGATGAGCGGATTGTTCATCATCGCTGCCTTCATCTCGATGGCGATGGGAACTTCAACCGGTACGATTGCGGCACTCGCCCCGATCGCGCTTGGTATTCATGAAGCGACTGGGGTCAATGTTGCCATCGCAGCTGCCGCCGTCGTTGGGGGCGCAATGTTCGGGGACAACTTGTCGTTCATTTCTGATACGACGATCGCAGCGGTCCGGACGCAAAAAACTAACATGCGTGATAAATTCAGAACGAACTTCTTGATTGTTCTTCCGGCAGCCATCCTGACGATCATCATCTTGGCATTTGTCTCGGGTACAGGAGATGTCGTCGACGCGAAGACCTTCGAGTTTTATAAATTGATCCCGTATCTGTCGGTCATCGTCTTGGCCCTGTTCGGTGTCAATGTCATTCTCGTCTTGATCGGCGGAACCGCCTTGACAGGAATCATCGGTATGCTCGACGGCAGCTTTGGTTTAAGCGGCTTCGTGCTGTCAATGTCTGAAGGATTGATGGGCATGGCGGAAATTTCGATTTTGACATTACTGATGGGTGGTCTTGTCAGCCTGATCACCTTTAACGGTGGCATCGCTTTTCTGAAAGAAACTTTAACGCGACGAATCTCACAACGCCGCGGTGCTGAGTTCAGTATGGCAGCACTCGTCAGTGCGACAAATCTCGCAACAGCGAATAATACGATTTCGATTCTCGTGGCCGGTCCACTCGCAGCCGAAATCGCCGATACGTATGATATTGATCGGAAGAAATCAGCCAGTATTCTCGATATCTTCTCATGCGGCATCCAGGGAGTCATCCCGTACGGTGCCCAGTTGCTGATTGCAGCGGAGTTGACGAAAACGGCTTCTCCCGAGCTGATTCCGTATCTGTTTTATCCGTTTTTATTGTTCGTGTGTGGATCCCTTGCGATCCTTTTCGGATTCCCGCGCCGTAAAACCGCTGCTGTCCGCAAAGAAAATATTTCGTAAAACAAATAAGTCCGGCCGCCTGCAGCGCGACCGGACTTATTTGTCTTCATTTTTTCTGATTCCGACGGTTCAAGATGAAATATGCGATCGCCGGAAGCGGAAACTGGACCAGTCCTGCTCCGCCCCAAACCCACGGATTACGACCTGTTTTTTTAGCATCGCGAAAAAGTAACACGGCTTGGCTAGTCAGCAGTATCGTAATACCAACCCAGATTCCTTTTGGCAACTGTTTGACGGATTGTGCCATGATTTCTCCCCTCGCTTCTTGTGACACTTTGAACTACCCCCACCTACGCCTTGCTTAGAGGTGGGGGATTCCTGAGTTATCCGACCGGACGGTCGAAACCTGATCAGGCTAGCCCCGTCGTCCCGACGGTTGAAGAAGCCAAGATGCGTTCAGCTTCTCGCTTAAGATTCAGTCCTGCGTTCACATCACGGTCGTGGTGGATCCCGCAATTCGGGCATGTCCATTCACGCAAGCCAAGATGCTTCACGTCTTTGTGTTGATGTCCGCAACTGGAGCACAGTTGGCTGGAAGCAAAGGTCTTCCCGACCTTCACGACGGTCTTCCCGCACCAGTCCGCCTTATATTCGAGCATACGGAAGAACGTCGACCAACTGACGTCCGAGATGGACTTGCTCAACTTGCGGTTCTTCTGCATGTTCTTCACTTGCAAGGTCTCGACGCCGATGACGTCGTGGTTTTTGACGATCTCGGTCGATACTTTGTGCAGGAAATCGGTTCGCTTGTTGGCAATCTTCTCGTGGATGCGGGCGACATTTCGCTTCTGCTTCTGGTAGTTCTTTGCCTCGACAAGTTTCACTTTCTTGTCCAAGGCCATGCGCTGACGTCGAGAGAGCTTGCGTTGCTCTCTTGCCAGCTTCTTCTCGAGCGAACGGAAGTAGCGGTCGTTTTGGTAGACCATGCCGTCCGACAAGATGGCAAAGTTCTTCAACCCGACATCGACGCCGATGGATGAACCAGTCTTCGGCCGTTCGTGGATCTCCTGCTCGACGAGCAGGGAGACGAAGTATTTTCCTGAAGCGTTACGCCGGATGGTTGCGTTCAAGATTCGTCCTGCTACCTGCCTCGAGTTAGCGAAACGCACCCACTTCAGCCTAGGAAGTTTGAGCTTGCTGCCGACGATTGAAACTTCGGGAAGTTGGTTCTTCTTCTCGATATTGGTCTTGTAGGATTGGACGGGATGGCGCTTCGATTTGAATCGAGGCCGTTCGTTCTGCTTCTTGAAGAAGCGGTCATACGCATCGGTCAGGTGTTTGACACTCGATTGAAGCGAATGGCTATCGACTTCTTTCAGCCAGTCGAACTCTTGCTTCAGCATCGGGATTTCTTTTGAACAAGAACCGTAAGACAGTCCTTTGCCTGTCGCTTTATACGTCTCATCCCACTTCGCTAAGAAGTAGTTGAAGACGAAGCGCGAACAACCCATGGTCTTCGCGATCAGGATTTCCTGCTCTTTTGTCGGGTATATCCTGAATTTGTAGGCCTTATGCTTCAACATGATTTTCACCTCCTTGAAAGGTTTATACCCGAAAGGGAGGGGGGCGATTCACCTCCCACTTTCACTTCGTTTAGAAGTGGGAGTACTCTCGCCTAATTTTGATAGAGATACCCGCATCTCTTTACACTCTAACCGCTTACTTCCTCCTTGAGCATCGAAACGGACGTAGTTGTCCGTTCATGCTAAACTAAACGAGCAATTCCATATTCTAGTTTCATTGAAGGAGGAGTATATACATGCAATACGCAAAACTTTCAAATGGTGTCACGATTCCACAGATCGGATTCGGAGTCTGGCAAGTCGACGAAGAGACGGAAGCACCGGCTGCCGTCGCAGAAGCGATTCGTGTCGGTTACCGTCATATTGATACGGCTGCCGTTTACAAAAACGAACGTGGTGTCGCCAAAGGAATCAAAGAAAGCGGCGTGAACCGTGAAGATCTCTTCTTAACGTCTAAAGTATGGAACGATGATATTCGTGCCGGACGCACTAAAGAAGCTTTCGCTGAGTCACTCGAGCGATTAGAGACCGATTATCTGGACCTCTATTTGATTCACTGGCCGGTTGAAGGGTACATTGAAGCATGGAAAGCGATGGTTGAGCTTTACGAAGCTGGAAAAATCAAAGCGATTGGTGTTTCGAACTTCAAGGAACATCACCTCGATATACTGGCTGAAGAAGGATTGATGACACCGATGATCAACCAGGTGGAACTTCATCCGCAACTTCCGCAACATGAACTGCATGAATATCTACAGGACCACAGCATCCAAGTCGAGGCGTGGAGCCCGCTCATGCAAGGGAAATTCCTTGAAATCAATGACTTTAAGGAAATTGCCGAAAAACACGGTAAATCTCCTTCACAAGTCGTCTTGCGTTGGCATTTGGATAACGGCATTGTCGCTCTTCCGAAATCGGTCACGCCTGAACGGATTGCGGAAAACTTTGATGTGTTTGATTTCCAACTCGATGCGGATGATCTCGAGAAGATTGATCGTTTGGCAACAGATGTCCGTCTTGGACCAGATCCGGATGAAATCGACTTTTAAGCACTGCCGTTAAAAAATAGGCTGACGCTTTAGAACGATTGCTTTTATGAAGAGGGGTGGCAGACTTATCTGCCACCCCTCTTCTCGTTAATCAGGAATCACTCGCTTCACGCAACTCCTACACGATGTCTCGTTTGAGGAACGTGCGTGAAAGAACGAGTGATTCCTTTTTTTCGCGCTCATTACCGCGCTATACATAATAGACAAGAATCGTCTCTTCCGCTTCTTCTGCCCGACGGAAATAGGCGCGCAAATCACCGAACTGCTCCCAAATCGTATCGAACTCTCCTTGACGCCCCGCTTCCCGATAAATCACTTCGAGCGCCTGTCGGTCAAAATTCCGCATGACCTCGGAAGAAATGATTAAGAGCGGTAAGGGAAGGATACCGACGATGGATGCGTGATCTTCATTGACAATCAGTTCTTCCCCGACAATTGCCCGACCGAGATTATAATGGGTTTCCTGATCGATAAAGATATCGATTTGACTCATCAATTGGTACAACGGTGTTGTTTCTTCGAGCGCAAACAACTGTTCATGGTCGGGCTGTGTTTCATGGATGAACAAAATCCAGTCCATGATGATGTGCGGATCATCACCAAAAGAATCCCAAACGGCATCTGCGACTCGGACATAATGAACATTTTCCATCCTCCCCCTCCTTCCGACCGTTTTTTTTAGTATTCCCATTTTCTCACCTGTTTAATGATGATTCCTGAAATCCAAAGTCAAAAAAGAGGATCAGATTGCTCTGACCCTCAGTTCGTTACATCGCTTTTTCTTTTGTATCGTCCTCTTGCCACGCTTCAAGCGTTTCTTTCCCCGGAAGATTCGGAATCGAATCTTTATGGAAACGAGGATCTTGACCGTTTCGACGTTGGACGAGGTAATCATCCAGTGCCAATTTAGCAACTTTCGATAACCGGAAAATCGCATACAGATTGACAACTGCCATCAGCCCCATAAAGATGTCAGCCAGAGCCCAGACAAGACTTGCCGTTTGAACCAGCGAACCAAACACAACCATACCGAGAACGATGACACGGTAAATCGTCATGATTTTTTTATCACCATTGATGAATCTGATGTTGGACTCACCATAGTAATAATTTCCGACAATCGAGCTGAATGCAAACAAGAAAATAGCCAAAGCCATGAATGCCGTCGCAAGTGTACCCACTTGAGAAGCAAGTGCTCCTTGTGCCAAATCGATTCCGGCAACCGGTTCTCCACTCGCATCTTTTGTCGCAACACCACTGACTAAGACGATCATCGCGGTTGCCGAACAGACCAGCAACGTGTCGACGAATACCGCAAACGATTGGATCAAACCCTGTTTGACCGGGTGCGATACTTCTGCCGTCGCAGCGGCGTTAGGGGCTGACCCCATCCCTGCTTCGTTCGAGAAGAGACCACGACGAATTCCGTTTAAGACCGCTGCTCCAATCGCTCCACCTGCAAGCGTTTTGAATTCAAGCAACCCTTCTTGGAAAATCAAACCGAAGACGCTTGGTAAGACTTCAAGGTTCGTTACCATGATGTACAAGGCAATTAAAATGTATCCGCCCGCCATGATCGGGACGAGAAATGCCGAGACCGTCGCGATGCTACGAACACCACCGAAGATGACAAGTGCCGTCAATACGACAAGCCCTACCGTGATCCATGTTTTATCGATGCCATACTGACTTTGAAGTGACAGTGAAATCGTATTCGACTGCACCGAGTTAAAGACAAATCCAAAAGCGATTGTGATCAAGACGCTGAAGACAACTCCGAGCCAACGTTGTCCGAGTGCTTTTTCCATGTAATAGGCCGGACCACCACGCCATGCTTTATCATCGCGCACTTTATAGATCTGCGCCAACGTACTTTCGACGAAGGCAGAGGCCGATCCGATTAAAGCAATCAACCACATCCAGAAGACGGCACCGGGTCCACCAAGCGCGATCGCTGTCGCGACACCGGCGATGTTTCCGGTTCCGACGCGCGCTGCCGTACTGATGGCGAACGCTTGGAACGGCGAAACACCGTCTTTTCCTTTATCTGTTCCTTGGAACAACAGACGAAGCATTTCCGGAATCATCCGAAATTGGACGAATCCCATCCGAATCGTAAAGTAAATGCCTAACCCGACTAATAGAATGATGAGAACGCTCGACCATAATACATCGTTGATATTACTGACTAACTCCATGAATTGTTTTTCCACGTGTCTTCCTCCTCATTAAACGTTCCATCATGTAACCTTTTTTCACATGTGTTCTATGATACGAAAATAATTTCAGAAAATCAAATTCATTTTCTTCTTTTAAGTCGTTCAAGTGCACAAAAGATTACAAAACCTCACATTGGATGTGAGGTTTAACGTAAAAAAACAAGCCTCCGCAGAGGGGAGGCTTGTTGAGGACATCTCTCTTATTTAACAATCGAATACATCAGATGAACAAATTGAGGTTGGCGTCATCCGTCGCTCCAAGATAACTTGCGACACCGCCATAATCGATGCCATCCAACAGTTCTTCTTTTTTGATTCCCATGATGTCCATCGACATCGTGCAGGCGATCATCCGAACTCCTGCGGTCTGCGCTTTCGCCATCATCGTCTCAAGCGCATCCACTTGTTTGTCCTTCATGACTTTTTTCATCATTTTTTGACCAGCCCCGCCCATATTCATGTTCGAGAGCGGCAGATCACCGGCATGTTTCGGCATCATCATGCCCATCATCCGTTCCATCGGTGCCTTCTCAACAGATGGTGCGTCCGGTTTCCGAATGACATTCAATCCCCAGAACGTAAAGAACATCGTTACTTGTTTGCCCATCGCCTGAGCACCTTGCGCGATGACAAACGATGCCAGTGCTTTATCGAGGTCTCCGCTGAAGACGACCATCGTCGCATCGTCCGCTTTCGTGACATCAGACTGGACCGGCGCGGCTGTTGCCGTTCCTTTTTCAAGTAAGACTTCGACGATTCCCTTGTTCATTTCCGCCGTATGGACGGTATGACCGAGCTTATGTGCCCACGCTTGAACATCCGGCAGGAATCCGGGATCCGATGCTTTAATGAAAACTTGATCGCCGTCTTGCAATTGATCCATCTTCGTTTTTAATTCCACAATCGGGCCCGGGCATTGGAGACCGCATGTATCCAGTAACGTAATCTGCTCTTTTGTTGCTCGTTTCGGCTCACTTTTCGTAATCGTCACTGCTGTTTCCTCCCGTACTTGGCTTCTCGCTTCACGGTCACGGTTGACCGTAGACCATGTTTTATAGCCGCCACTCAAATTTTTGACAGTAAATCCATTCTGTTTGAGCAGTTGACCCGCGACATATCCACGTAATCCGACTTGGCACGTCACGTAAATCGGTTGATCTTTCGGCAGTTCATCCAGCGACTGACGTAACGTCGGTAAGGAGATATTGACGGATCCCGGAATCGAACCGAGTTCATTCTCAGACGGTTCCCGGACGTCCAGCAATAAACCACCGTTCGCGACAATCTGGTCAATCTCATGCCAATGGACGTTCTCACTGTCGCCCAGTACGATATTTGAGGCAATGTAACCGGCCATGTTGACCGGATCTTTGGCTGAACTGTACGGAGGCGCGTAGGACAATTCCAAATCCGGGAGATCGAGCACCGTCAGACCACCTTTGATCGCTGTCGCCAAAACATCGATTCGTTTTTCGACACCGGTCATCCCGATCGCCTGTGCTCCGAAAATCGTTCCATCGACCGGATCAAACAACAGCTTCATCGAGATCGGACTTGCGCCCGGATAATATCCGGCGTGTGAACCGGGATGCAGATGAATCGCTTCATACCGGCGTCCGGACTGACGAAGACGTTTTTCATTGACGCCGGTTGCAGCGACCGTCAAATCAAACACTTTTGCGACTGCCGTGCCAAGTGTTCCTGTATACCGAACGTCTCGCCCATTGATGATATCGGCGACGAGGCGCCCTTGACGGTTGGCCGGCCAAGCCAGCGGAACGTGGACCGGTTCGCCTGTAATGTAATCTTTGACCTCGATGGCATCCCCGATCGCAAAGATCGAAGGATCCGATGTCCGCAATGTCTCATCGACTTGGATCGTTTGTTTGATTCCGAGCTTAAGTCCGGCATCTGCCGCTAGATTACTTTCCGGCATGACGCCGATTGACAGGATATTCATGTCCGTCTGAATTACTTTTCCACTCGTCAGCACGACACGTGTACCGGCCTCTTCGAAGCGGGCCACGCCGTCCGACAAGATCAAGTCGACCCCTTTCGCCCGGAGGTGCTCATGAACGATTGCTGCCATTTCCGGATCCACCGGTGCCATGACTTGGTCCGCCATCTCAATCAGTGTCACTTGTGCTCCACGCTCGACTAAGTTTTCCGCCATCTCAAGACCGATGAATCCTCCGCCGATGACGGTTGCATGAGACGGACGGGCTTCATCGACATACTGACGCATCTTGTCGGTATCCGGGATGTTCCGTAGCGTAAAGACGTTTTCCGCTTCCTCCAGCCCCGGAATGCCCGGTCGGATTGGTTTTGCTCCTGGTGACAAAATCAACTGATCGTATGTTTCTTCATATTCTTCTCCGGTATCGACTTTCCGAATGATCACGGTTTTCTGCTCACGATTGATTTGAATCGCTTCAGACAGGTTTCGGACATCCAGATTAAACCGGGCGTTCATTCCTTCAGGAGTCTGAACCAACAGTTTATTTCGGTCTTTAATGATGTCACCGATGTAATACGGTAGACCGCAGTTCGCAAAAGAAATTTCCTTTCCCCGTTCCAACAGGATGATTTCCGCCGTTTCATCCAATCGGCGCAACCGTGCTGCCGCCGTCGCCCCACCAGCTACTCCACCTACAATGATCGTTTTCATTCCGTCTTCCTCCTTGAGTAGAATCCATTATGGTCTATGTGTACCAATATACCCGTTCAGGTATACCTTTTCAAGTTATCTGTTCGTTCATTCACAAAGATGTCTTCCTTTAAAATCAAAATGTTCCTTTGAGGATAACGGACATTAGTTGCAATTCGATCTAAAATGCTTGAAACTGAGATTACAGTATTTATAAGGGGGATTTAATCATGGACCAGGATCGTAACTCAAAAGACACGAACGATAACAAAGTCACACCGATCAACCAAAACAGTCAGCCGGAAACAAATGAAAACGGGGTAACGGCTGTGCAACAACAATATCTCGAAGAATTCCAAGCATTCTTAGTCGAAAAAGGTATTCCGATGGAAGCACGTGAGAATGAAACACACGTCTTCTTCATGACACAGGAAAAAACGCCGGCGGGCGCTGAACCGATGATGATGATCGTCTTCAGTAAAACAGCGACCGACGTTGAACTGTTTGCGCGGACGATTACACACGTACCAGACGGTGTTGAGGATCTCCCGATCTTAAATGCCATCAACGACTTTAACCAAGAATTCAAATACTTCCGCGTTGTCCTCGACAGCGATCGTGACGTCACAATCGCTTCGACGATTGACTTGGATCACGGCTTTAATCCAGCAGCAATTTTCGGACACTCGGTCATGATGTTCCAAGCATCGGATGAAGTCTTCAGCTACCTCACGAAACTGTATGACCAAGTTCAGTAAAATATCACCTTAAAATGGCTTCCGGGATACCTCGGAAGCCATTTTTTTCATTTTGAAGTTCAATTGACAATGAGAATTATTCTCGCTATAGTTAGATTTGTGAAAACGACATCATTTTTTTATCAACGTATTATATATTCTGGGGGAATCGATTATGAAAAAGCGAATTAAGGTAGCATCACTTTTCATTACAGCAGGGTTACTTGCTGCTTGTGGGACAAACGATAACGAAACAACAGCTCCAAAAAAAGAAAAAACGGAGCAAACATCTGAAACAAAAACAGATGCGGGGATCGCAGCGACAACCTTAAAAGATGAACTGACAATCTTCAGTTCTATCAAGGCGGAGCTCGACAAAGCAAAAGAAGGCCAAGCCATCGACTGGAAAATGGTCACGACGAGTTATGACTCAAAATTAAAAGGCGGCGTCACGACGGCTGCTCCTGAAATTGAAGAAGTCATCAGTTCCGCATTAGCGGGTGTCGAATCAAAAGAACTGGATGAGAACGTTGCCCGTCAACTCGTGGACAAAGGCATTCAGTCTTACTTCTATAAACTCCAAAAATCGACACAAGCAACAGCGGAAGAAGCCGTTGCGGCCGGAAAAACGGATGAAGCGACAGCTGCTCTGACAGACATTAAAGACATGTCCGAGACCGTCTTCATCCCGACGGCAGAAAAACGTGACGCGAGTTACGGCTTTAAAAATGAAGATGCAATTGCCCAAGCGATCTCGTCCGGCTTAACGGCACAAGAAGAAGCGATTACCGCGAAGAACGTCGCGGACTTCAATGTCGCGAAACAGTTGACGGATAAATCCATCTACCGTTCGTTCTACCTTGCTGCTCTCGGATATGCTCAAAAAATCGAAGATGGCGTCAAAGCCGGAACGGATGAAAAAGAGTTACAGATGGAGCAAGCGGAAGGATACGGTTTCTTACTTGCCATCGAGGAATCACTTGCCGGTGGAGATGAAGAAGCGGTTGCGAAATTAAAAGACCTCTATGACTTCTCAAAAACAAAACCAGAAGGTGTTCAGTTCAAAGAAGTGGAAAGCTTATTCGCCAAAGCCTTAACGGAAAAAATTGACGGCTACCACGAAGAAACACAAGAAGCACTTGAGAAAAAAGATGTTGATACAGCACGGGTCGAGGCGATGGAAGCAAACATGTTCGTCATCGCAATGAAACCGACACTTGAGAGCCGTCTCGGTAAAGAACAAGCCAGCACGGTGTTGTCTGACGCCAACGCTTGGTATGCCCTTGTCGAAAAAGGTGACCTGAAAGCCGAAACGACAGGTGATAAAATCGTTGACGCGTTAGAGCCACTCAACTAATTGATTGGAATCGGAGGAACGCGACATGCAGATTGGAATTACAGGAGGCGCGGGTTTCATCGGATCCGCCCTTGCGCTTCGTCTTCACGCCAGCGGTCATACCGTAAGTGTCATCGATGCCTTCACGGATTATTATGACGTCGAACTGAAACTGGAGCGGGCTCGCCTTTTGCAACAGAACGGGATCGAGGTGTTTGAAGGAAACGTGCATGAAGATTTGCCGACTTGGTTCGGCAGTCACTCCTTCGCCGCCGTATTTCATCTCGCCGCCTTGCCCGGTGTCCCCGGTTCGTTACAGGAACCGCATCGGTACATCGAGGATGATATCGCGATGACGGTGACCGTCCTCGAAGCGGCGCGCACATATGCCATTCCGCATCTGTTCTTCGCTTCTTCCTCCTCCGTCTACGGGGAACAAACGGGTGCATTGTTGGAACATCAAGCAACCGGACAAGTGATGAGTCCCTATGCCGCAGCCAAGTACAGTGCGGAAACCTTTTGCCAGGCTTATCAGAATCTGTATGGTCTACAAATCGGGATCTTCCGCTTCTTTACTGTCTACGGTCCTGCCGGCCGACCTGACATGGCCTTGTATCGATTCATTGAACAGGCATTACACGGTCAATCATTGACCGTTTTCGGTGATCCGATTCGGGACTTCACGTATATTGACGACATTACACGGGGAATGGAACAAGCCCTGCAGGTACAGGCAACCGGTATTTTCAATCTTGGTGCCAACCGTCCGGAGTCGGTGCGCGACGTCGCGGCGATGCTTAGTAAACGGTTTGACGTAGCGGTGGCATTTGCTCCCGCACGGGCAGGAGATGTCTCAATGACATGGAGTAACACTGATGCGGCAAGGCAGACGTTCGGTTATGTTCCCTCCGTCACGCTCGCTGATGGAATGGAACGGATGATCACATGGCATCGCGATCGTCTGTGATACGTGGAGCTGCGGGCGTCGTTCTGACGTTGGCAGCTCTTTTTTTACTCGTCCGTTTCGGTCTGGAACTGCCTGTTGTGTATGACTATCTCCAAACCCTGGTGACGTCGCCCTGGATAGTGCCCGCTACCGTCACTTACGCCTTCGCTTTTTATTTACGCGCACGCGCTTGGCGGACGGCGGACGAAAAAAATGCGTCTACTGCGGTTTACCTGACGAGTCTGTACCTTGGTCTGGCAATTAATCACCTCTCTCCTGTCAAAGTAGGAGAAGCGGTTCGCCTGCTGACGGCGCGAGCGATCGGCAGTCCGATGAAGCGGACAACGGCGATTTTTGTCGCCCAACGCGGTATCGACCTATCCGTACTCGGTCTTTTCGTCGCTGCCGGGTTATTATTAGGACAGACGGTCTGGGTCGCCGGGCTTGCGTTTGCCGGTGGTCTACTCGCCTTGTTTCTGGTCCGGCGATGGATCAAGACGATATATCCCTTGATCGGATACGGGGCGACGGCGTGGCTGTTTGAAGCAGTGGCTGTTTTTTGTCTCTTGCAAGGTGCGGATGCCGACATCACCTTTCCGCTTGTCCTCGTCGCGATGAGTGCCGGAGTCTTGTCCGGAATCGCCCAGTTTACCCCAGGTGGACTCGGAACGTATGAACTTGCGATGGGCACGGTCTTGCAACTTGCGGGTGTTTCCAACCCGTACGAGCTCGCCTTGATGACACACCTCTTTAAATATGCGTTTGCATTTTTAGCGCCGGTTTATGTGCTTATCCGCCATTTTCCGATCGTTACATTACTGTTCACCCAGTTTAAGAAGCACGATATGAAAGGATGACCTGCATGAAAAGTGCTTCCCGTTTTGAAAAAGTTGCCGCACGGATGTGGAACTTATTGAATGAAGGCAAACCCTTCACACCGATTTTTACGATTGGTGTGTTTCTCAGCTATCTGATTTTGACACAAGGCTCACTCAGCGGTGTCGGCTTTGGCTTTTTGATGACTCTGCCGCTGCTCGTCTTATATTGGAAGTTTGATTTTCCGTTGTTCTTACGGAATTATCTTTGGCTTCCATTGATCGTCTGGTTGTTCATCGAAGGAACGGACACGCGTCTCCTGCCGCTGTTTGCGTATGGAACCGGTCTTTATTTCTTCTTCACCGTCTTCTTCTGGGGAACGATCTATTACCATCTCCGGATCGGGACCAACTGGCTCAACTTCACACGTTTTTGGAAACTGGTCCTTAAAAATAGTGACTCGACGAGCGGAAATGCCCAGGAACAACTGCCGAAAGTCGGACTTTTACTCGCGTATTGGCAAACCGCTTCAATCGAACAGACACTCGATTGGTCCTATCTTTGGTTTCCGCTTGGGCTGTTCCTATTCGCCTGGATCCTGCATCACTACCTGTTCGACTGGAAGCCGAAACTACCGACCGAGTCAACCGTCGATGCACCGATTCCGACATCACAGAAAGTCTATGTCCTGATCGTCGACGGCATGCGGAAAGATCGCTACATGGCGGCGAACACGCCGTTTCTCGAACGTCTCCGCCAAGAAGGAACGGAGTATACGAACATGGAGACCGTCTACCCGGCTCGAACGGTCGTCTGTTTCAGTTCCATGTTCACCGGAGCCCGTCCGGAAGAACACGGTATCCATTCGAACATGGTCTGGAATACGACGGGGGTCAAAACCGATACGGTCTTTGACCGGTTGCGTGACGTCGGGAAAACCGGTAAGATTCTTGGAATCGCCCATCTCGTCGATGCCTTCGGTGCCAAAGACGTCCATACCGTGACAGCCGTCATGCATAACGATGTCGCAGACCGCAACATCATCGATCGCGCCAAACAAATCGTCCAGCAAGAAGATCCGGATTTACTCGCGATTCAATTGATTGGCACCGATCAGACCGGTCACAGCCGCGGCACCCTGTATTCCGAATACATCCAGAAAATTGAAGAGGCCGATGCCTTACTGGCTGAATTTTGTGAAGAACTGGACCGGCTCGGTAAGCTCGACGATGCAACACTGATCGTCATGGCGGATCATGGGCAAGCCGATGGGATCGGCGGTCATGGTCATCTCGATGAAGGAGAACGGTTTGTTCCGTTTTGGATGTACGGCAAACACGTCCATGCCGGTCTGAAAGTTGATACGCACCGGCATATCCTGTCGCTTGGACCAACGATTACGAAGCTGCTTGATGCCGATATCCCGCACGACAGCCGGGGGGTCTTACTGACGGAAGCCTTTAAGGAGGAATTCTCATGAAAAAAATCGTCGTCTTTCTTCCGGCCCATAACGAAGAAGTCTCCTTGCCACTTGTCTTAAAACGCATTCCGGCTGAAATCGATGGACTGCCTGTCGAAACGATCGTCATCGACGACGGATCCACTGATGCGACGTCCGAGATTGCCCGACAACACGGAGCCCATGTCTATCGTTTTTCTAAAAATCGCGGGCTCGGAGCTGCCGTTCGGGAAGGACTGCTCCGGTCCTATGCCCATGGTGCGACTGTTGCCGTCATGATTGACGCCGATAACGAATATCCGGCGGATCAGATTCCGGACATTGTCCGACCGATTCTTCTCGATGAGGCCGACTACGTATTTGGTTCCCGTTTTCTCGGAACGGTCGACGGGATGCGCTTATATCGGTACATCGGCAATCACGTTTTTACTTGGTTGCAGTGCCTCTTATTAAAGCGTCGGATTCACGATGGACAAAGCGGGATGCGCGCCTTTTCCCGCGCGGCGTGTAAACATGCGGAAATCATCCACGACTATAACTACGCCCAAGTGCTGACACTGAATCTTGTTCGGAAAGGGTTCCGGCTGCACGAAGTCCCGATTCGTTACCGTGTGCGGGAAGCCGGAAAGTCCTTTATCCGCTTTAACTATATCCAGCGCGTCCTGCCTGCAATTTACCGGGAATGGCGCCGCCCGATCGTCCCATTGTCGTCTGAAGAACGTTTTGAACGAAAGGAGCATCTCGGATGAGGAAACCGCTTTTCATCACCGTTATCGCCTTCTTGTTCCTGCTCACTACACCGTTGCCGGCATTCGCCTACAGCTACGGGGATCCAGGAAAGGAAGCTTTTGCGGAAGCTTATAAACAGTTTGAGGAACAGCTTGACCAAAACGATTACACGTTAGCCAAAGAAACCATCGATGCCTACGATAAGGAGTTCACACTCTACTTCCCGGAAGCAAAAGAAAAAATCGATGCGTCGTTAGAAAAGGAAGATGCTGATGCTGCCAAGCAAGCCTACCGGGTCGCTTTGCGTCAAAACATCGAACGTCGTCTGCACTTTGCACAGGAACAATTCGATGATTTCGGACAGGCCAAGTTGTTGCTCGCTAAAGCACGCGGCACGTACGATGTGCTCGCTCCTTACGTCAAAGAAAGTGAGGGTGCAAAGACAAGTGATTCATTGTATACTGCTTTTGATGATTCACTTGCGGCGCTTGGAAACCCCGGTTTGTTTGGAGTCGGGAAAAAAGCGAGCGATCGAAAAACATTTGATCAAAACATTAAACAGATTGAAGATACCGTCACCCCGCTGTTCGTTTTGCCAGGTGAAGAGAAGACAGGTGTCTTTGATGAAGAGGACTCGATTTTCGGTCAATCCTTTGGGACGGACGACATTTGGAAAACGGTCGCCATCAGTCTTGTCATCATCTTAATCGTCATCGTCATCATCGGTCAGCGTAAGAAACGACGCGCTCAATAAGGAGGAAGACACATGGATTTTCAGGCGTTTTTAATCACCCTTCGCGAATGTCTCGAAGCCGTCTTGATCGTCGGCTTGATTCTCGGTTATCTCGATCGGCTCAATGCACCACAATATAAAAAATGGGTCTACGCCGGTGTTGGACTTGCCTTACTCGCGAGTTTAGGTGTCGCCTTCTTGTTCCAAGTCGTCTTTACGAGTTTCGCAAGCTTCGGCAGCGATACGTATTTACGTCTTGGGATCATGATCATCTCTGTTTTCCTCTTAACCCATATGGTGCTTTGGATGGGCAAGGAGGCAAAGGAAAACCAGCAGGCCTCGCAAGCGAAAGTCGCTGCCGCCGTCTCGACCGGCAGTGCGATTACGATGATCGTCCATTCGTTCCTCGTCATCGTCCGGGAAGGGATTGAAACGGTCTTCTTCTTCGCTGCGATTTCGGGTGGTGAAATCGAGAAGGTTCTGACCAGCTACGGTGCTGTCTCCGGTCTCCTGCTCGCCTTGATCTTCGGCTACTTATTCGTTTCCGGAACGATGAAGATTCCCGTCAAACGCTTTTTCCAAGTGACCGGCGTCTTGATCTTGTTCATTGCTGCCGGCATGCTCGTCCAAACGATTGGCCGATTCCAGGATCTTGGATTGCTCGGCAGTCTGTTGACGAATGCAGACGGCACACCGGCCGCCCTTTATAACATCGTGGCTTTCATGCCGGAACACTATATCGATCAGATTCAATATTTACGTGATACGGGCAATACGACATTGATCAGCGGTCAAATCGGAACGTTCATGGGGGCGATGTTCGGCTACAGCCATAATCCGTCCATCGAACAAGTTATCGCTTGGTGGGGATACTTCGCTTTCGCCGGCTTCATGTTGATGCGTCAAAATCGCGCACCCAAAACCGTCAAGAAACTGAAGGAGGTCTCGTGACGGTTCGAAGCGGTCATCCACAACGTGGACGATCGCTTTTTTTCATGGTTGTCGTTCTGATCCTCGTGTGCACCGCCGGACGCCTTTATCTGGTCAGCCCGTTTGTAGCAAGCTACGATATCGCCAACTTCACGTTAGCGGTCGGACAGTATGACTTGGCGAATTTACAGCCACATTTCCCCGGGTATCCGTTTTTCATCTTACTCGCGACCGGTCTCGCACGACTCGGGCTTGAACCTGTCCGTGCCCTTGGAATTGTCTCGATGCTTGGCTTCACGAGCGGACTGATTCCGCTGTACCTGCTGTTCAAACGCCGACGATTCGATGCGGTTCGTCTGCTGGCTGCTTTTACAGTCGTGTCGACGGCTTCCCTTGTCGTCTTGTCCGCAACCGGGATGTCGGATGGTCTCGCCCTTGGTGTTCTCTGTTGGTTCGTCTGGAGTGTCGAACGCGCACGGCAGGGGCAGTTCCGTCTTTTACCGTACCTATTGTTTAGCCTGTTGATGGCGACCCGGTTATCCTATGCACCGTTTGGAATCATCCTCTTATTTTTACTGTGGCAAGCACGGCGTGATGCTTGGCAAGTCGTGTCAGAGATGGCAGTTCTGCTCCTCGCTCAACTCGCCTGGCTGTTACCGGTCGCCTTCTCTGTCGGTGGACCGGCTTCCTTTGCCCAGTTGTCACTCAGCTTCGTTACGGGTCATTTCTCGGACTGGGGAGGCACGGCGCAAACGGATGACGCCACCCTGCTGGAACGACTTGGATTGACAATCAAACAAATGATTTGGCATGGTCTTGGATTTGCCACTTGGATTGGTCTCGGATCGGGACTGTTCTTGTTTTGCCAACGTTTCCGTTCGTTCCCTCTCTGGTGGAGTGTTACCGGAACCGGTTATTTTCTCTGGGTCTGGTTTGCCCAAAACATCGATAAACCGCGGCATGTCTTACCACTCGTCTTACTGCTTGTGATTTTACTCGTCCGCCGTCTGTCGGTCCGTTGGCTCGTTCCGTTTTTATGTATTCAATTGCTGATCGGAAGTATCGCCTTGTATCAACAAGCGACTAGTAAACCGGCTACGATTCAGCTGGCGGAAGCCATTACCGGTTTACCGGCGTCCGCGACCATCTTTACGGATGAAGAAGAACGTCAGTTTTTGATGGCACGTCCTGACGCTACGATTGTCCCGATTGGATCCGTCAGCAAATGGCGGGCGGAACCAAAATCACAGGAGGTCTATCTGACCGGACGATTGCTCAAACGGTTACGGGCGGAAGATGTACCAATCGAAGTGACGGAAGTTTTCCGCTTTACGAGTGATCCCCGGTTCGAACCGGAAGATGCGGAAGCGCGGTTGTACCGGATGATCTTACGATAAGGAGCGGATTTGGATGAATATCATCGAAACCGGCAACACGGCAACGATTCAACAAGAAACTGCGACGATTGTTCGAAAGCAGTTTCACGCACATGTTCCGCATGCAGCGGTCCAGCAGGAATTTCAAAATCATCTGTCCATCCAGAACCACTTTTCGATGACACCTCGTGTCTATAATCAAGTTGATCATTCCATTCGCATGGAGTACTTGAAAGGGGAATCGCTCGGAGATTTGATGAAACGTCATCCCGTTCGGATTCTCCGCTACATGACGACCATGGTCGCCTTACAAAGGTATCTTCATACGTTATCCGTCGACGGATTACCTCTTCTTCAAGAACGATATCCTGCTCACAGTGCACTTGTAGCGGGACATACTTTATGTCATGGTGATTTTCACCCGTATAATCTGTTGCTTGTCAAAGAAGACGTCTATGTCATCGATTGGATGGATGCCTCCATCGGCAATCCACTGATGGACGTCGCCCGTACTTTTTTATTGATTCGCTACGGAGGACGTATGTCTTTACGAAATCCGGCAGAACGCGTTTCCCGCTTCATCCTCAGTCATTTGTACCGTGCCTGTTACTTTAAGCGCATCAGAAAAGTCACCGGATTCGAGGCTTGTTTACGGTTGTGTGCAGCTTTTCGTTTGAAAGAGCAGATTACGCCTGTCGAATCCGTTCTGTTACAACGTTTTTTAAAGTGATGGATCCGGTCGACTCCAACGAATCACAAATCATCGCCACCTAATTAAGCTGAACGTAAAAAAATCACTCGCTTCACGCGTTTTCCTGTAGGAGTCGCATGAGGCGAGTGATTTTTTGAATCCAGATTCTTAGTGTATCGATCTTAACAGCTTAATAAAACGTCGTTGAGAAGCAGACAAGACGAAGACTCCTGCGGGAAAAGCGGAACAGGTGAGACCCCGTAAGTCGCGCGGGCGACGCGGAGGCTCACGTTTCGCCCGCGGAAAGCGAAGTCTTGTCTGCGTATCAACGAATCTTGAAACGAATTCGAAGTACTTGCTTCGTCATTCAAGTTGAATACGGTCGTTCCATATAATCAAATTGTCCACCACTGATTTCAATCGTCTTGACCGGGACGAATCCAAGACGCCGATACAGGCGTTGCGCACCAGCATTCGTCTGATCCGCATTTAACGTAAACGCCCGTAATCCACGTCGCTCCCCTTCGTCCGCCGCTGCCTGCAACAGCTCAGACCCAATTCCTTTTCCACCGTATGCCGCATCCACCGACAACGTATCCAGGTAAAAGACGTTTCCTTCCGTCTCTTGATCAATCTGTACCTCTTGTCCTGTCCACTTGAGCAGCTGACGTTTAATCGGTTCATCCAACTGTGCCGCATCTACGCCCGCGTATGCGATGACGATGCCGACGACATGCCTGTCGAGCTCCTTGACGAGAATGTTTTCATGACTTAACCGGTTTCCCGTTTGCGTAACAAACAGCGCGAGCCGCTCCAAAATCAATTCCTTCTCCTGTGTTCCGGTCAGTGTCTCGGCAATTTCATGAATCGCCTGTTCAATCAATGGTGCGATTTGATCCGCGTCATTGGCAGTTGCTTGTCTAATCATATATGTGTCCCCTTTCTTCTACTCTCTTTTATCGTAAAACAAAATCCCTCCTGATGTCAGGAGGGATTTGTTCATTTCAGTTCAGCTACCGGAATCGGTGCAACGACCGGTTCGCGTGTCATGACCGAGACGACACGTCCCGCAATCGCGACTGCAAGCAACGTATACAACGTTAGACTCAACGGCAGATAGACGAGTGAGATGACGAGGACGATGGCATCAAGACCAAATAAAATTGTCCCGATTGATAAGCCGGTCAGCTTACTGAGGCCCATCGACAACAAATCATCTCCTCCTGTTGCCGCGCCACTTTTCAGAACGAGACCGAGACCATAGCCGGTCACGATTCCACTGGCGACAGCAGCGATCAGTGTTGCCGGCCATGCCTGTTCCGGAAAATGAAACAGATCCAGTCGGTACCACATTTCGTAAAACAGCGACAATGCGCCTGCCGATACGAGTGCTTCACTGACAAAACGTTTTCCTTTAAAGTATAACGCTCCGATAAAAAACGGAATGTCGAGTACGATCATCGAAATCGATGGATTAATGTCAAAAAAGTAACGTCCGAGTAAAGACAGACCGATAAATCCGCCTTCTGCCAATCCAAATTGTTCATTCAAGGTGTAATAGCCAAACGCCATAATGAGCGTTCCGGCCAAGATGGTTATAATTCGTTTCATGTGTTATTGTCCTCTCCCGTATCTTCCATGGGAGAGGGTGTAGTTGTCCCGTTTGGGTATTCATCTATTTTCGCTCTCCCTGATTTTTTTCAAGCCATTACCTTCCTGTTCAATGAAGATTGGCACTGCTAAAAATCAGGTAAGCTGAATAGATGATCGATCCTCTCGGTATCCATCGGTTTCCACCCTTTCGTTTTGTTGTCTTCTTCATTATAACCCGAACTTCAGAAACTAAAACAGTTTTACACGTTTTTAACAGAAACGATACAGATGAACGGATACCTCGATTCCGATATCCACCTTTTGCTCACTCATTCACAATTTAGACATTATTATGCTCAACAGTGAACAAAGTACTTGAAAACAACATTGTGAAGTAATACACTAAGGATATCAAATGAATGTGATTTTTATCACAAACAAAAACGAAAAGGGGACTTTACTCATGAAAGTAGCAGTCATCGGTTGTACACACGCAGGAACAGCAGCAGTTAAAGAGTTGGCTTCACAGCACGAACAACTGGATATCACCGTTTACGAACGAAACGATAACGTCTCATTCCTTTCTTGCGGAATCGCGCTTCATGTCGGTGGCGTCGTCGAGCATGCGGAGTCGCTGTTTTATTCTTCGCCGGATGAACTGACTGAACTCGGTGCCGAGATGCGCTTAAAACATGACGTCCTGGAAATCGACAGTACGAACCAAACAATTCTTGCAAAAAATCTCGTAACGGGTGAAACCGTTCATGATACGTACGATAAATTGATTATGACGACTGGTTCATGGCCGATCATCCCGATGCTTCCTGGGATTGAACTGAATCAAATTGAGCTCTGCAAAAACTATCACCACGCGCAAACCATCATCAAAAAAGCAACGGATGCCCAGCGGATTACCGTTGTCGGTGCCGGTTATATCGGTGCTGAATTGGTTGAAGCATTCGAAGCATACGGCAAAGATGTCACGTTCATCGACAGTGCCGACCGGATTTTAAATAAATACTTGGATCGTTCATTCACGGATATCATTGAAAGTGAATTGACAGACCGCGGGATTCACCTCGAGTTGAACCAGACCGTTCAAAGCTTTACCGGTGTGGACGGTAATGTCACACAAGTCGTCACAGATAAAGGAACGTTCGAAACGGATCTCGTCATTCTCTGTGTCGGTTTCCGACCAAGTACGGAATTGTTAAAAGGACAAATCGATATGTTGCCGAACGGAGCCATCATCGTCGACGACTATATGCGGACCAGCAATCCGAACATCTTTGCTGCCGGTGACAGCTGTGCCGTCTACTACAATCCGGCCCGGACACACGCGTATATTCCGCTCGCGACAAATGCTGTCCGAATGGGAACACTCGTCGGGAAAAACTTACTCGCTCCGACGATCCGCTATCAAGGCACACAAGGAACGTCCGGTCTCCGGTTGTATGACTTGAACATTGCTTCGACCGGTCTGACAGAAGATGCTGCCCCGTTTTTCGGTTTAGAAGTGACAAGTACGACGGTCCAAGATGCTTACCGTCCCGAGTTCATGCCGACAGCTGAAAACGTCCAGTTGAAACTTGTCTACGAAACTGCGACACACCGCCTCGTCGGTGCGCAAATCATCTCAAAAGTTGACCTCACCCAGGCGATGAACACCTTGTCGGTGGCGATTCAAAATGAGATGACGCTCGAAGAACTGGCTTTCGTCGACTTCTTCTTCCAACCGCACTACAACAAACCGTGGAACTTACTGAATCAAGCGGCTTTACAAGGAATGAAAGAACTGACATCGGCACGTGTCTGATCGGTCATCTACCCTATCTTTAATCAAAATCGGAGTTCACACTTGTGGACTTCGATTTTTTATTTGTTCTTCATACGATACGGTTAGTTGTTGCTACAGCCTTATTGAGTGCCCTTTTCCACTTAACGAAAACTTCACTTGATTAATCAATTGACGTTTAGACGTGAAGTGACAGGGAACATACTTCTTATGCAAATCAAACCACTACCTAGGAGGAATCAATTCATGTCCCAGTCTAACAATCCACTTACACAATATTTTAATGATGACTTCCCAAAACAATATCAGGATGCACCGGCTGTCCAGGCAAAAATGGAGCCAATCCCGGATTGTGGCGAAGAAAGTTATAAAGGTTCCGGTAAACTGATCGGGAAAAAGGCCTTGATCACAGGAGGCGATTCTGGAATCGGTCGTGCCGCTGCCATTGCTTATGCACGTGAAGGTGCAGATGTTTTCCTCAACTATCTACCGGAAGAACAACAAGACGCTGAAGAAGTTAAAGCACTTGTCGAAGCTGCCGGACAAAAAGCGCACTTACTGGCGGGCGACCTCAGTGATGAAACGTTCTGTCAACAACTCGTCAAAGAAGCACACGAATCACTTGGCGGAATCGATATTCTGGCACTCGTCGCCGGCAAACAGCAAGCCGTCGAGGACATCATGGACCTGTCGACGGAACAACTTCGCAAAACATATGAAATCAATGTCTTTTCTCTGTTCTGGGTCGTCAAAGCTGCCCTTCCGTTGTTAAAAGAAGGGGCTTCGATTATCACGACGACTTCGGTTCAAGGCTACAACCCAAGTGCGAACCTGCTTGATTACGCGTCAACGAAATTTGCCATCAACGGCTTTACACGGGGACTTGCGAAACAAGTCGCGCCAAAAGGCATCCGCGTCAATTCTGTTGCACCGGGTCCAATCTGGACACCATTGCAAATCTCAGGTGGTCAACCAAGCGAAAACATTCCGGAATTCGGACAAGAAACACCGCTTAAACGGAGTGGTCAACCGGTCGAACTTTCGAGCGTCTATGTCTTCCTCGCTTCAGATGATGCCAGTTATGTCACGGCACAAATTTATGGTGTCACAGGCGGAATTGAACTCGCTTAATTGAATGCTAGAGTAAAAAGCGATTTTGATGGCGACATCAAAATCGCTTTTTTTGGTATCAGTTGCTTCTCCCCGTCCGATTTAGTCTAATGAAGATATACATACCCTTAGGAGATGATTCATGTGACAGAAAAAGAAAAGATGATTCAAGGTCAGTTGTATTTAGCCGGGGATGCGGAGCTCGTGGCAGACCGAAAACGGGCGCAGATGCTTTGTCATCAATTCAACCAACTCAGCATCGAAGAGCTGCCTGCCCGAAAATCTCTCCTGCAGCAACTTTTACGGACCGAACAAACGGATTTTTACATCGAACCGTCTTTTAAATGTGATTATGGCTACAACATCATGCTTGGTGCCCGGTTTTATGCCAATTACGATTGTGTGTTGCTCGACATTTGTCCGATTACAATCGGCGACAACTGTATGCTCGCTCCGGGCGTCCACATTTATACAGCGACGCATCCGTTAGATCCCGTCGAACGCAACAGCGGTTATGAATTCGGGAAACCGGTTGTCATCGGGGACAACGTCTGGATCGGTGGACGTGCCGTCATCACTCCGGGTGTGACAATCGGGGACAATGCCGTCATCGCGGCCGGAAGTGTCGTCGTCAAAGATGTCGCCCCAAACACTGTCGTCGGCGGGAATCCGGCCCGTTTCATCAAACCGATTTGATTTCTCATCAAATTTTAATCTAATCCTCAGTCTCCTCTCACTTGCGGGCGCTATTCTAAGAATAAGAAAAGCAGCTACCACTACTGAGGAGGAAATCATTATGACAAACGAAAAACGTACGGATAAGCCAAAAAAGAATTTTGTAAAACGCGGTCTCACTTCAATCGCCATCACAGGAACCGTTTTGACGGGGGCCGGCGCCTTCTTACTTTTCACCGGTCCGGGACATTCTCTCGTCAATTCAACGGTCACGACTTCAGAACAAGTTGAACAAAAAGTCGAAGCGGCTTCGACAAAAGTTTCAAGTAACGTCAAGCAATCGCTTCCGAGTGCATTTCGGGATGACGATCAAGAAATGGAAGGAACGTTAAAAGAAATATCCGACACATCGGTGACACTCACACAAAATGGTTCGGATCAATCGTATTCGTTTGCCTCAGCAGCTTACATCGAACCGGCTCAGGCAGGTGATTGGATTACACTTGATTTCACGCAAGATGGTCTTGTCCGGGAACTCGAACGTGAAGATGATCGGGATGGTCGAGATGACGATTCATCCGACGATGACCGCAATGAAGTCACCGGTGTCGTCAAAGAACTGTCCAATTCACAAATCATTTTGACTCAGAATGGTTCGGATCAAACGTACCGCTTCATCGAGCGCGCAGAGATCGACCAAGCGCAAGCCGGCGACAGCGTCAAACTTGAACTGACAGCAGCTGGTCTCGTCCGGGAACTCGACCGGGAAGATGCGGATGATCGGGACGACCGGAACGATGACCGTCAAGAAGACGATGCAACGGAAGATCAAGACATCCGTGGTGCATTGGTCCGTGTGACGGACACAGAAGTCGTCATTAAACAAAACGGTAAAAACGTAACGTTTGAACGGGCGCAAAACATGGAACAGGATAATGATGTACAGGTTGGTTCACAAGTCGAACTTGAGTTGAACGGATCGAAGCAAGTGACAGAAATCGACGAACAGTCGTAAGGAGGAACTCTATGGCACCGACCATCTTAATCGTCGAGGACGATTCGAAAATCGCCCGCCTACTTGAACTGGAATTAAACCACGCTGGATACGCGACGCAGGTCGCCTTCAACGGTAAAGATGGCTTAGTAGCTGCTGAGAACGACATCGATCTCGTCTTACTCGACGTGATGATGCCGGAGCTCAGCGGCTTCGAGGTGCTTCGGCGGCTTCGCGGAAAAGGTGATCCGGTTCCCGTCATCTTATTGACGGCACGAGGCGAAGTCTATGACAAGGTCGCAGGGCTTGATCTCGGCGCCAATGATTATGTGACGAAGCCGTTTGAAATCGAAGAATTGTTGGCACGTATCCGGGCCTTACTCCGCTTGACGACACGTGCCACCGTCGAAACCAATCGGCTTCATTATGCCGATGTCTTACTGGATTTGGACCGGCATGAAGCGTTTCGCAACGACGTCCCGCTTGATTTGACGCCACGCGAATTCGATTTGTTATCCTACTTGATGGAGAACAAGGAACACGTTCTGACGCGCGAACAAATTCTGAACCGGGTCTGGGGATATGACTATTTCGGCGAAACGAACATTGTCGACGTCTACATTCGGTATTTACGTAAAAAAATCGATCGTAGTCAATCGCCTTTGATCCAGACGGTTCGTGGGATCGGTTATGTCTTAAGGGAGGAGAAGGGATGAAGTTACGGACAAAATTGGCGTTATCGGTGACGTTGTTTACGACACTTTTATTACTCTTATCCTTTTTAGTCGTCACCTATACCGTACGTGATCATTTGATTGAATCCCGTTTCACACAGCTCGAGCAAGCAGAAGAACTGATGGAAGATGATTCCTCGACTCGCGCCTTGTTGACGTTGCATGAAGATTCCGTCGTCTTGTCTCGTGACGACGGACGCTGGGTCATCGCGAACGATGAAGAAGATGATGATTCCGCCAGCGTCAACGGCGATGTCCGGGCACGCGATCTCCCGGGCATTCCAACGACAAGAGACGAACCGTTTAAATCCGGTAATTGGTTTGGTGTTGTCCACCAAGATCAAGCGTATCTATTTGAAGATGATACGGTTGATGATACGATTTCAACCTTGATTTTTGCCTTCTCAATCGTTTTGCTCGTCGCAGTCATCATTGCCTTTCTCAGCAGTTTCTTCATCGCCTATCAGACGTTACGTCCCCTTCGCCAGCTTGGTCAGACGATGGAACGGATTTCCGACTCCGGCACACTTGAGACCGTTCCGGAACAACAAAATGACGAGATCGGCCAGCTCGGAAAAGTCTTTAACCGGATGATCGGACGGGTTGATCAAACAATGGAACAGCAACGACAGTTCGTCGCCGATGTCTCGCATGAGATGAAGACGCCGCTGACCGTCATCGAAGGGTATGCGAAACTGTTGAAACGTTGGGGCAAGACGAATCCTGATGTCCTCGAAGAATCCATCAGTAATATCCTGAACGAAACGCATACGATGCGGAGTGGACTGATTGAACCGATGCTCGAGTTATCCCGTCTCGGATATGGCGAGACGACGACGGAAACGGTCGACTTGAAGCAGCTCGGGACAGAAGTTGCGGACCGGATGCACCATGCTTACGATGTCCTTATTCCGGTGGATGCCACCGGTACCGTCACAGCGAATCATGAAGCACTTGTCCGGATCTTGACGATTTTCATCGATAATGCGATCAAATACGCGAAAGATCCGGAAATCCGTCTTCGACCGGACCGACTCGAAGTTCTTGATCGTGGAACCAGCTTATCGGCGGAGCAGCGCGCCCGTCTGTTCGATCGGTTTTACCGGCTTGACGAAGCACGCGATCGGTCCGGCAGCGGGCTGGGTCTTTCCATCGCTGCTGCATTGGCGGAACATCATCATCTGTCCGTCGGCAGTGAAGCCCGTCCCGGTGGCGGAAGTTGCTTTTTCATCACATTCGGCTGACACCTGAAATGAAACTTTCCATCGTCTTTTAGCGTACACTAGAGACAGTAGTCAGATGATGAAGGAAGGTTATGAACGATGGATAAAAAACGTTGGGGAGGCTTAGCCGTCGCCGGAGCATTTTTGCTCTCAAAAGGTAAAGTCGTGCTCGCTCTCTTGAAGTTCTCTAAATTCGGCGGGACGTTAATCTCGTTCGGCATTTCGTTATTGTTTTATGCGCAAATTTTTGGTGTCTGGTTTGGCGTCGGTTTGCTCTACCTTTTGTTCATTCATGAGATGGGGCATTTAGCGGCTGCCAAACGGCTTGGTTTCAAAACGGGGCCGGCGATTTTTGTTCCGTTCATGGGGGCTGTCATCGGGATTAAGGATACATTCCGGACGCCGAAACAAGAAGCGATTTTAGCTTACGGGGGTCCGCTCGCCGGACTATTCTCCCTCATCCCGCTTTTGATTGGATACGCCGTGACCGGAAATGATTTTTGGCTCGTCATTTTCCACTTGGGTGCTTTGTTGAATCTGTTCAACTTGCTGCCGGTCAGTCCGCTTGACGGCGGACGGATTTTAGCCGGTCTGCCGATTGTCGTCTGGGTCGCTGGTCTTGCTGCCTTGATTGCATACGGCATCACGCATTTCAGCATCATTTTGTTATTAATCGCGTTCCTCGGCGGCAGTGCCGTTTGGAAACGATACCGGTTCGCAAAACAATACGAGGACAATAAATCCGTCCTGATGTTTTACCGGGCAGCCCGCAGCCGTGTGCTTCAGGCCAAACTCGAGCAGGAGCAGTTGTCGGCCACGGAGACCGTTATATCGACAAGCGACGAAGCCGACGACACGCCGGTTGCGACGTATGATCCAATCGCCTGGTCACTCCGCCAAGATCTCCAAGATTTACGCAGTGCCAGTCCCGAAGATGCAAAAAAAGATGCGGACGACATGTTGCGTTATCAATATGACTCCGCCAATGACTATGATGCGTTGTTACGTCGGTTGGACCAGCGGATCGAACCGTTGATCGAAGCGGAAAAGTCGGTCGAGTATCATCAGATGCCGAAAAAACAACAGACGATTACATTGTTTGCCTACTTGGCACTTGGTGCGATTCTCTTTATCGCCTTCGAATACTCTAAAGGATATCTTCCGACTCCGTCTTAATCGATAAGCAAAAAAAGGCATTCCGCTGTTCACGTGCGGGATGCCTTTTTCGATGAGAACATCTCATTTTGCACATTGCCTGATTCGATTGCTTGCATCCGGTTGTCGAAGCGACTAATCTGAATGAAAATCAATCTACCTGTTTTAAAAAAAGGAGGCTCTCCTGATGATGAATAAAAATACGGCTCGATTGGGAGAAGCACCCATCAATAAACTCCTGATCGGTCTGTCGCTCCCGGCAATGATCGGTATGCTCGTGACTGCGCTTTACAATATCGTCGACACGATTTTTGTTGCGCAAGGCATCGGGACGGCGGCTGTTGCTGCCGTCGGAATCGCGTTTCCCGTCCAGCTCGTCTTGATGGCAATCTCCAACTCCGTTGGGATCGGCGGGGCAGCAATTGCTTCCCAACGACTCGGTCAAAAAAATCTAGCCGGGGCCAGTCGGGCGTATGCGAATGTTTTAATGGTCGTCTTTGTTGTCAGTATGCTCGCCATCGTGGCAGCGTTCATCTTTGTTGAACCGTTGTTGCGCGTATTCGGGGCGACACCGGAAATCATGCCGTACAGTATTGATTTCTTACGTGTCCTGCTGCTCGGCTCCCCGTTCTTCATGCTGACGATGGCCTCGAGCGCCATGTTGCGGGCGGAAGGCCGTGCAAGCTACCAGATGCGTGTCATGCTGACGACGGTCGCGATCAACATTGTCTTAACCCCGTTGTTCATTTTCGGACTCGACTGGGGAATTCAAGGAGCGGCACTCGGAACGGTCGTCGCTCAAATCGTCGGTTCAATCCTGATTTTCCGATTCTTTTTTACGAAAGCCAAAAAAACGAGTTTAGTACTTAATCGGGAAGCGTTCCGCTTTGATCCGAAACTCGTTGTTCGGATGGGACAAATCGGATCTTCCTCCTTCATCATGCAAGTCTCACAATCCGTTTTGTTCATTACCGTCAACCACATGCTCGTCCGGTACGGTGGGACGACGGAACTGGCGACATTTGCCGTCATCAACAAATTCATGGCGCTCGTCGGGATGCCGATCATGGGAATCGTCCAAGGGATGCAACCGATTGTCGGCTACAATTTCGGTTCAAAACAGTTTGACCGGATGTCGCAAGCCATCAAACTGGCGATTCGTTATGGTTTGACGTTATCCATCACGCTTTGGCTGTTGATTCAACTGTTCCCTCGTTTCTGGGTCGGGATGTTTACCGAAGATGCCACCTTACTGGATGATGGTTCCACGGCGATGCGGATTCTGTTTGCGATCTCATTTGTCTACGGCGTTCAGATGATCATCAACGGGATGTATCAATCACTGGCAAAGGCACGGATCGCCTTGTTCCTGTCTTTGTCCAGACAAACGTTGTATACGATTCCACTCGTCCTGATTTTACCGATTTTCTTCGGGGTGCAAGGGGTCTGGTTCGCCTTCCCGATCGCCGATTTGATGGCCGTCTTGACAGCCGTCGTCTTTGCCTACCGGGACCGGATCATGCTCTTCAAACCCAATGAGTACGCCGAACCGGAAACAAAAGCTGCACAGGCCAAATAATCGATAGTCCGTCCTGCCGCTCGGCAGACGGGCTTTTTTCATGAAAAGAAAAGACGAACATGTATTCTAAATCAAAATACGGTATGCTGTTAAAAAAAGGAGTGCTGATATGTCACCTTACACACTGGCGATTGATTTTGAAACAGCCAACCGGAACAGTCGCAGCATCTGTGCCTTCGGATGGTCGGTTTTATCTGAGGGGAAAGTCATCACAAGCCAACAAGTTTTGATCAATCCGGAGGAAGACTTTGATGCCGGCAACATTCGTGTCCACGGCATTCGTCCGAGCGACGTCTGGGATGCGCCGGCGCTACCCGAAGCGATGGCAACACACGGCTTATTCGAGCTGATTGAAAACGCGGAACTCATTGTCGCGCACAACGCTTCTTTCGATATGGGCGCACTTCAAAAAGCGATTCAAAAATATGATTTGTATCAAATGCCGTCTTTTCAGTATGGCTGTACGGTCAAGTTGTCACGTAAACTCTACCCCTGGTTGCCGAACCACAAGTTAAATACGATGGCAGAATTTTTGGGGGTTTCCTTTAAACACCACGATGCGAAAGAAGATGCCTATATCTGTGCCTTGTTGCTGCAGGATATGTTGGACCGGACGAACATCGAACATCCGGTCGAACTGCACCGTTTTTGTGGTGTCCGGATGGGTGAAGTCGCTTATTAACTCCCTTCATATGAAAAAGGAGCAGCTCAGAATGTGAGCCGCTCCTTTTCTATCTGTTTGTTGCTTATTTCGTTGTTTGTTTGATTGGGAACCAGCCCGGACGGCTTGTGATTCCTTGCCATAAAGCATCCGGTACAACAAGTTCTGCTTGTGCCGACGGATCAAGTTCAGTCCGAATCGAAGCCGTATCGCCTGCTTCAACTTTTTCGACCCATTTTGGTTCCATGATCAGTTCACGACCAAGCGCGACGAGTGGAACCACTTCAAGCGAACGCTCGACTTCTTCCGGTGTGTGGAGTGATCCGACACCGATGACCGGAACGTGTTGTCCAACACGTTCTTGCACCAAACTGATCGGCGAACGTGTTTCGTTTTGATCACGAATCGATCCTGCAAAGAAGTCCATGACGGAAACGTGCAAGTAGTCGAGGTCTTTTTTCGCAAGAGCGTCGACAAGTTGCATCGTATCATCGAGAGTGATTCCCGGGTTTTCGACTTCTTCCGGTGAGAAGCGGTAACCGACGATGAACGACGGGTCTTGTTTTGCGACTGCTTCGACCGCATCAACGACCGCAAGCGGGAATGCCAAACGTTTTTCGAGACTGCCGCCCCATTTATCATCGCGACGGTTTGAGTGCGGCGAGACGAACTGTTGAATTAAGTACGTGTTCGCACCGTGAATCTCTACTCCGTCAAATCCAGCTTCCATCGCCCGGCGTGTTGCTTGACCAAACGCCTCGATGATTGCGTCCACTTCTTCTGCCTCGAGAGCGCGTGGTGTCATGGCACCTTCACGTTCCGGAGCTACTGCACTCGCACTGACGGTTTGTCCGCCGACGAGTTCCGGCGGTGCCATACGACCCGCATGGAAAATTTGTAGAATCGCTTTTGCACCTTGATCTTGAATCGTTGTCGCAAGACGTTTTAAGCTCGGTACCAATTCGTCGCGCTCTGCTCCGAATTCATTCGGGAATCCTTGCCCGTCAGCTGTGACGTTGGCACAGGCTGTGATGACTGCACCAACACCACCCGACCGTTCTGCGTAATAAGCAAGTTCTGCTTCCGACACTTCACCGTTTTCTTCTGCCGCGTAATTTGTCATCGGCGCCATCATAATCCGGTTTTTTAATGTTACTCCGTTTGGAAGTGTAAACGTATCAAACATCTTTTCATTAGCCATTGAAGCATATCCTCCTCTGAAATCTTAACTTGAATATCGTCAGTATACGCCCGCTCTGCTTTAAATGACTAATGATGTGCTTCACTGATGTTCTGACCGCTTATCCAATCCGGTATTTCCGTTTGCGCCGCCCGCCCGGCCACCACCAGTTCCAATGTCCGAACAGCTTCATCAGTGCCGGAACGAGGAACATCCGGACGATGGTCGCATCAATGAAAATCGCCAAGGCAATTCCGACGCCGAGTTGTTTAATTGGACTGACTCCTGTAAAAGCAAACGCCCCGGTGACGACAATCATGATTAGAGCGGCTGAGGTGATGATTTTACTGGTCTTCGCCAGTCCCATTTCCGTCGCAAGATCATTATCTCCGGTCTCATCGTAGTATTCTTCCATCCGTGAGACGAGGAACACTTCGTAATCCATCGACAATCCAAATACGAGCGAGAAAATGAAGACCGGTGTTAAGATGCCGATCGTCTCCGCCGGAAAGACCCAGCCCGATTCAAATAAAATGACAAGCAGACCAAACGTTGCGCCAAGGCTGAGCAGGTTCATCAGGATGGCTTTGATCGGAATCAAGATCGACTGGAAGGCAAATAACAGGATAATAAACGTCGCCAGTAAGACAAGACCTAACGCAAGCGGCATTTTCGAGTAGATTTCATCATAGATTTCCTGGTTAAACGCAGCAGGTCCTCCGACTTGATATCCCTGCTCCCGGATTTCACGGACCCATTCTTGTGACACCTTATCGCCGGGATCCCCGGTCAAATTCACATTCAACCGGGCAATCCCATTCTCAAACGCGATCAGGGAGGCCAGTTGTTGTTTCCCCTGCTCCGTTGCCGCGACCTGCGTGATATCGAGTTTGTTCGCTTCAGCGAGCGAGCTTGCGGAAACCACTCCTCGGACTCCTTCGTCCGCTTCGAGGCGTGTCGTCAATGCCTCCAGTTTCTCAACACCCTGTTCCGTCTGAAAATCAGCTTTCAGCAAGACGACGGCATCGGTACCATCGTCGCCGAAGGTTTTTTCCCACGCTTCAAAGGCGAGACGTGATTCATAATCCTCCGGCAAAGCGCTTGCTTGCGGAATGTTCAGTTCCAAATCGCGCAGCGGAAGTAAACACGGCAACAGCAACAGCAAAGAAAATAACGTGATGGCAACGGGACGCTTCATGACAAAACGTGCCAGCTTGCGCCACCGGACTTCACCCTGCTCTGAGTCTGCCTTAAAAATCCGCCCTTTTTCGAGACTGCCACCCAGCAGTGCCAGCAGGGCCGGGAGCAACGTGACGGCGCTGATGACTGCTCCCAGCACTGAGACTAATGTGCCGATTGCGACCGCTTGAAACACATCCACATCAATGACGAGCAGACCCGCCAATCCGACAAACACACAAATCCCAGAAAATAAAATCGATCGTCCGGCTGTCGCCACCGATACTTCCGCAGCTGCTGTAATTGACCGTCCGGCTGTTCGTTCTTCCCGGAAACGATTGACGTACAACAAGGAAAAATCGATTCCGAGGGCGAGTGAAATCATCGCCACGGCATTCAAGACAAAAATCGATAATTCTTGTTGATCGGCAATGAAATACAATGTCCCGGCCCCGAAGATGAACGTGACGAGTCCCATGACGAGTGGTAGAACAGCCGCGAGCGGGGTTCCAAACACGAGAAATAAAACAAGTAATGCTGCCGGTACACCGATCAATTCTGCCCGGACCAAGTCATTTTTCGACGCTGTATTCAAATCATCGACGATTAACGGTTCTCCTGTCAGCCGAATCGTATTCCCGTCTTGCGGATCCAGCTTTTCCCGGACCGCCTCCACCCAAGAAGGTTCAATATTTGGTATCCCGATTGAAATATATCCTTTATCGCCTTTTAAGGCTTCCGGATTTTCCTGTACGCCGACGACCTGTCCTACTCCTTTAATGGTCCGGAAAGCGGTCGCGTGGCGTTCCATCTCCTGCCGGATATCTTCCTTTTCTCCTTCAAACAAGACGATGATTTGATGTGGATCCTGCTTAAATTCTTGTTCCAACGTGCGTTCGACTTGTTGAAACTCTCCGTCTCGGGTAAATCCGTTTCCTTTGAGCTGATCCGGGAGCTGCACCGCAAAATAACCAAGCACAAGCAATAGGATCACCCAAATAATACTGATACCTTTTCGAAAACGGACGACGTATTGACCAAAACGTTCCATCTGTCATCTCCCCCCCTGTATACAAGAAACACATCCTTCGCCTGCTAAGACAAAGGATGTGTTTACGTTTTTCGAAAAATTTGGAGCCACGTATTTCCGAAATTTGAAGATGTCGACACGATGGCAAGACGCTGTGCCGCTTCATCCAGTAAAACCGTCTTTAACAGGACGGACGACTGGCACCCGTCAAATTTGAATTTCAGTTGGTCTTTTTCGTAGAGATAAAATCGGTTGGCATCTGTAATTGAAAACAGATGTTGCCGGCTGTCGACTAGCAAATAATCGTCATACTCGGAAAACGGAATCAATTGTTCATGTTCCGTCAACGCATCCCAAATGACATAACGGGACTGTGTTACATCATAGGAAATCATGGTCGCCGGCGCCAGAAGCCGTTCAAATGCGTACTGCGGGTGATAGCCCCGTTCAATCAGACGTCCTAATAAAGGAGCTTCGTCATAATCAGAAAAAGTCCCTGCTTGTTTTTCAAAATCATAGCAAACGACATCGGTCTCCGCTGAATACATGAAGATCCGATTGTCTTGCCATTCATAAAGGTTACTGAACCATGCATCCGCAAAAAGGGTGGGGCGGTTCATATACTGAAGACGTCCGTCGGTCAAATCAAGTAATCCAAAAATCGAGGTTTTTTCAAAAACGATGAACACACGGTGTCCGTCCGGCTCAAAGTACCAAGTAAACGGAATATACGCACATGCTGTTTCCCATCGTATTCTTAAATCCAAATCACATTTCGTAAATCCGCTGTGATCCCGATATAAAATCAGATCATCACCGAATCGATCGAACAGTGAAACAGATTCATGGAGTAACAGCTCAGCGGCTGGTTTATACATATGCATCACTTCCTACTTCCTACGGTATCAACCTTCGTCATTTCTAGCTACTGTCGATGCGCTCATGCAGCACGTCCTGTATACTGGAACTAAACAAAAAGGAGGTATGCAAGCCATGAAACCCTTACAACTGTCTGCTGATACAGCTGTTGAACTTTCGAAACGTCTCAATGTGCCACTCGAACAGTTAATGCACATGCCACGGCATATTTTAATTCAAAAACTAGTTGAGTTAGAAAGCGAACAATCCAAGTCTTCATCTGCAGAGGATACATCTTCACAAGACAAATAATGAAAAGATGCCCTTCTCTCTTGCGCTGATTGCTTTGGAGGAAGGGCATTTTTCTACATATAGTCAAGCTTGTGGATTGTATTCGGACTTTCCGTAACGAAAGACATTCACGATGGCTTTTCCATCACTCGGATAACCGTTCGGATGATCGATCGGAAATAAGGAGAAGAAAATGAAGTAGAACGAGAAATAAGCGAATTGATACGTAAAAATTGAAGTTTCAAAAACGCCTGCATAAATCAAACCGTTCACAATCAAGATGCTCGCCAGATTAAAGATGGCTCCACCGGCGTAGACCGTGATGTTCGTAAATTTATTTTCATGACGAAGTGCCTCATACTGACACCAACCGTCCCAGAAATAGACGCGGTTTAAACGAATCGGACCAACGCGTAACAACGATTTTCCCGATCCGATATTGATTTCCATATTGCCGCCAAACAGACGCGCAAAAAAGTAATGACCCATCTCATGAATTAACGTAACGACCGGTAACAACAAAAAGAACGAAAAGAAGAATTTCCAGATATCATTGAAGCCAAACATGTAAAACATCCTTTCAAAAAACCAGCACTCTAAATACTACTTATAGTATGTTCCCAAAAGCATTGAATTGAAACAGCAAAACTAAAAAATCATCAAGTCATTCCGATGACACTGCAACACGACTGTCACGTTGTCGACAGTCAGGACACACAAAAAAAATCGCAGTCCACATCCGTGAACTCCGATTTTTCTGTGTGTCCTGTTAGATGAAACTCATCATTTGTTCTGCTTACGTTTTTTGTTTGCAGCATACAGCAAACCAAGAATAGTCAGCGCGGCACCGCCTGCCACAGCATATTTTTTATAATCTGCTTTTCGTTCTGCAATGACTGTCGTCGATAATGCTTTAACGACCAGCTGTTTTTCTTCATGCAGACGAGGGGCATGGATTTTTACGACCCCTTCTTCGACAAGAATTTCAAACTCACTGCCCGGTAATTCGATTGTCACATCCTGTTCCGTCGCATTGTGATAGATCCGCTGCCGTTCAACATATCCTTCATACGTCCGCTTTAGTTCATAGGCGATGATTCCTTCTCCTTCTTCCAGGAAGCGGAGATGTTTCCGGATCATTGCTGTGTTTTCGAGACGGAACATTGGATACTGACGGCGCAAAGCAATCAATCCTTTGACATACTCGACGCCGAAACGGAATTCTTCTGCCCGCTCATAATCCAGTCGATTCACGACCTCTCCGGCGTCAAAACTATCACGGATGCCGTTTTTCGTCCGGAAAAATTCTTGACCCGCATGCAAAAACGGAATGCCTTGTCCGGTCAAAATAATCGCATTGGCCAACATTTGTCGCTTCCGCCGGATTTCATCCGTATCTTCCGGTCGTGACACGGACAATTTGTCCCAAATCGTCAAATCATCATGTGCTTCGACATAAGAAACGACTTGATTCGGTTCATCCGCAAATCCTTGAGAAGAGACGTTCCCGGCAATTCCGCGTTTGACTTCGTTCGTCCGATCAAAAGCTCCGCTGACGAATCCTCGGTCAGCCGGCGTCTGAACATCGCCTTTCAGACCATCGCGCAATCCGTTGTTAAAGTGGGCGATTCCCGGCATCTGCGGCACATTAAAGTAGTTGGCTTTTTGATCGACCGCCAGTGGCGTATCGAGATCCCACCCTTCACCGATGATCAAGATGGATGGATCAATCCGGTCAAGTGCATGACGGACTTGGTTCATCGTTTCGACATCATGTAATCCCATCAAATCGAACCGGAATCCGTCCAGATGATACTCTTTTGCCCAGTATGTTACGCAATCAAGAATGAATTTACGCATCATGAAGCGTTCTGATGCTGTATCGTTTCCACAAAAACTACCGTTTGAGAGTGTCCCGTCTGCCTCCTGCCGGTAAAAGTAGCCCGGAACGAATTGTCCGAGTGGTGCTGTTTCCGCGTCATAGACATGGTTAAAGACGACGTCCATCACCACACGGATGCCCCGATCATGTAACGCTTGAATCAAGGCTTTTAATTCCCGAATCCGCGCTGCCGGGTCATCCGGATTCGATGCATACGAACCTTCCGGCGCAAAATAATTGACGGGATCATATCCCCAGTTGTAATTATCCGGATCATTCGGTGCCGCCTCATTGACTGAACCAAAATCATAGATCGGGAGCAGTTGAACATGTGTCACCCCAAGATCCGTCAAATAATCAAGTCCTGTCAACCCTCCGGTCGGTGTTCGTGTCCCTGCTTCCGTCAATCCACGGAAAGTCCCCCGTTCAATGACCCCACTCGCCGGATGGCTCGTCGCGTCGCGTACATGTAACTCATAAATGACTGCCTCTTGTGACGAATGGAACAGTGGACGTTCTTCAATCCAACGATCCGGTTGAATGGCGGACGGATCGATTAAGGCTCCCCGCTTGCCGTTCGTTCCGACTGCTTTCGCATAGGGATCCACTGCTTCGACCTTTTGTCCGTTGATGCTGGCTTGAAACGTATAAAAGTAACCTTCATACACAGCACGATCGAGTTCGACAAGGAAAGTCCCCTGTTGATCTGACATCAATTCGAGTTCTTCGACTTTTCTTGCGCGCAAGGTCCGATACAATCGAATGACAACACGTTCTGCGGTCGGTGCCCACAAGCGGACGCGTATCGTCCGTTCATCAAACGTCGCTCCTAAATCCGATCCTCTATAAGCATACCGCTCGTCCAGTTCCTCTGGTGTGAGCGTCAACATATCTGCTGTTTGTTTCAAAGCCATGCACCCCTTTCATTTCATGGTTTTCATTATAACAAAATTTTAAACAGATGAACGATTCGACTGTCTGTCTTCGTTTTTCTTTTCCCAAAACTTCAATCCGAAGTCAAAGCATTTACGGACAAATATGCTAAAATGATTGTGGAACGAAAGGGGAGATTTACATGGCAGCAAAAGATAATTCATTCGACATCGTGTCACAGATCAACATCGAGGAAGTCAAAAATGCGATGCAGGTCGCTTTAAAGGAAATCACGAACCGCTTTGATTTCAAAGGTTCTAAGAGCGACATGAAATTGGAGAAAGAAGACTTGATTCTGATCTCAGATGACGATTTTAAACTCGATCAAGTCAAAGACGTCCTGACCGCTAAACTGATTAAGCGGGAAGTCCCGACGAAAAACCTACAGTATGAAAAAGTCGAGCAGGCAGCCGGAAACACGGTCCGTCAACGTGTCATTCTGAAAAGCGGAATCGACCGTGATGATGCTAAAAAAATCAACAATGCGGTCAAAGAATCCAAACTCAAAGTGAAGACGCAGATTCAAGACGATCAAATCCGGGTCACGGGAAAATCGCGCGATGACTTGCAACAAGTCATGCAAATCGTGCGTGAGTTGCCACTATCCGTCGACGTTCAGTTCATCAATTTCCGTTAAGCACAAAAAAATCCCTTTCTCCGACCGGAGTAAGGGATTTTTTTCATTCCTACTTATTATTGAGCGGTATAGCCGCCATCGAGTACAACTGCTTGTCCGGTTACACCGGCTGCTTTGTCACTCGCGAGGAAAATGGCGTAGTCGGCAATCTCTTTGACTTGAAGCAAACGATGTTGCGGTACTAATGGATAGATGACTTCTTCGAGTACCCGGTCGAGTGGTACATTCCGTGTTTCGGCAAGCGAAGACAACTGTTTTTGGACGAGCGGTGTATCCACATAGCCCGGGCAAATTGCATTGACGGTAATACCGGACGTCGCCCCTTCCAGAGCCGCGACTTTCGTCAAACCGATGACACCGTGTTTCGCACTGTTGTATGCAGCTTTCCCGGCAAATCCGATCAATCCGTTGATCGACGACATGTTTAAAATACGGCCGAAACCTTGTTTTTTCATGATTGGGAAAACATATTTTGTATACAGGAACGGTGCTCGTAACATGATGCTTTGGAGTAAATCGAATTTTTCAGTCGAGAACTCTTCAATGGGTGAGACGTGTTGCATACCGGCGTTGTTGATGACGATATCGATTCGTCCATAATGACTCATCGTCTGCTCGATACTTGACTGGATGGCTGCTTCACTCGTGACGTCCCCCGCCACTGCAAAAGCTTCAAATCCTTTACTTTGAAGTGTTTCCGCTGCTTGTTTTGCCGCATTTTCCTGCAAATCAACGATGACGACTTTCGCACCTTCTTGGGCAAACTCTTCCGCGATTTCAAGACCGATCCCACTTGCTGCTCCAGTGATCAATGCGACTTTTCCTTCCAATTGTTTCATCTTCATCTACTCCTCTTTACTCGTTTGTTTCTTTTACTGTACGCTTAGACAATGAATAATAAAAATGAATACTTGTTATGATAGATATAACAAAAAGGAATAGGAGTGAATCAGATGGATTTTCGTCAATTGGAATATTTTACGGAAGTCGCCCGCTTCAAAAGCTTCACCCGGGCTGCCGATCATCTCCATGTCACGCAACCGACACTCAGTAAAATGGTCCGTCATTTGGAGGAAGAACTTGAGATCGAACTATTTGATCGAAGCAAACGGCAGATCGTCTTAACGGATGCCGGTGAAACATTGCTTGCAGAAGGCGAAAAAATATTAAATCAACTTGCCGATCTGCCGTCTCATCTCTACGACGTCATGCATTTGACGAAGGGAACGATCCGAATCGGTATCCCACCTCTGATTGGTTCCTTGTTTTTCCCGCGTCTGCTTCGTCTGTTCCGTGAACGGTACCCGATGATTACGATGGAAATCACGGAAGCCGGTGGGCACGCACTTGAAAAGGCTGTCGTTGCCGGCGAAGTTGATTTGATTGCGACGGTCTTTCCGGCCGATGAACATTTAACGGTTTATCCTTTCATTGAAGAAGAATTACATCTGTTTTTACCGGAACATCATCCGTTCGCTGACCGGTCTTCAATTGCCTTGGAAGAAGTCGCTGACCTGCCTTTTGTTCTTTTTAATGAAACCTTCTCACTTCATGACGTCGTGTTACAAGCCTGTGGAACAGCCGGTTTCCAACCGACCGTCACCCATGTCAGTTCACAGTGGGACTTTCTATGTTTACTGGTCGCTGAAGGTAATGCCGTAACCGTTCTTCCGCGTTCTTTGGCCCAACAGATGACCATCAAAGGTGTTAAGACGATACCGCTCGACACCCGGGTGCCTTGGAAACTCGGTGTCGCCGTACCAACCGGACGTTATCAGTCTTACGTAACACGCGAGTGGATCCGATTCGTCCAAGAGATCTATTCTAAAAATGAATAACAAGTATAAAAACCATGTATTTGTAGCATGATTATTCTTCCTTTAAGATAAATTGTATCGTTCATAACAGAAAGGAAGTTATTACTCATGGCTACACACCTAAACAATCGACACGAAGTTGGACTTAAAAAATTAAACGAGTTCACAGATGTCAATTCGGCACAGTCGACTCACGAAAAAATCGCTGAATCATTAAAAGACATTGCACCCGCCGTCGGTGAATGGATCACGGATTTTGCTTACGGTGAAGTTTACAGCCGGAACGGACTTGTTAACCGCGACCGGGCGATCGTCACGATTGCTTCCCTTGTCACGCAAGGAACTGAACCGCAGCTTGCCCTTCATATCAATACCGGATTAACGGCTGGATTAACAGGCAACGAGATCGTTGAAGCCATCATGCACCTCGTTCCCTACACAGGATTCCCACGTGTCCTGAATGCACTCGAAGTCGCCAAAGTCGTTTTTGCCGAACGTGGCGTTATCGTTGATCCGGCTTAATTAAAAGAGGATGAGCCGCATGCGACGCAGGGTATACTCTTAGTACAAGGGAGCGATGCCATATGCAGTATGCACTCATCACGGATTTGCACAGTTCATTGTCCGATACCCGAGCTGTCCTAAAAGACATTCAGACGACCGCGCCACAAGCGGTCGTTTTTTCACTCGGTGATGTCCATGAGTGCCATGTCGGTAAAAAACGGGCAAAACGATATGTATTTGAAGAAATCGAACATGTCGTGACACTTGATCCGGATTTTTTGAAGCTGGTTTTTTTTGAAACCTTACTCGGAAATCAGGAAGAGCGGTTGTTTTCCTTGATTCCGGTCGGAGTGTCGCGTGTTCTCGACCAACTCCGCTTATCCGCTCGGACAAAACAACTGGCGTCTGCACGCTTCATCCACGGCGACCAATTGAAGTGGAGTTACGACTTAACGCCCGACACATCCGAGTATTCGGACCGGCTGTTGTTTTTTGGACACAGTCATGTTCGGGGATTGTTCAAAGATGGAAAACGATTGGTCGTCCATCCCGGTATCCCGATTTCAATCAAGCGTGGACGTTACGCGATCAACGTCGGACCCGTTCTCGTCGAACGTGAGTGGATGCTCTATGATACGACTGCCGAGACGATCACTTTCCATCGGGTCCGCTAACTAAACAACCCCCCGCCTCCATTCACTGTACCGTGAGGAGACGGGGGGTTCTGCGTTTTCGTATGTTTTTACAAGTAACGGACGAGTGACGCACGGACTAAATCGACTTGTGTGAACTCCGTTTTATCCGCAAACTGATTCACGACACGACGGACTTCACCTTGGCGACGGACGAAGCTTGTCGGCACCGGTGTTTTCCGGACGAGTTGCTCATACAACGTCGTCAATTGATGATCATCGATGACCGTCGTCATTTGATCGAGGAATAACAAGATATGCAGGCGGTTCAAGTAATCCCACGGCTTATCTTCCGAGCGGAACTCATTTCGTGCCAACCATTTCTTCAGACCAATCGCATCGATTTGGTTTAATGTTTCTTTTGTGCGTGGTGCTTTCCAAAGTGCCAACAGCTCACCTAATTTTTTACGTGTCTGTTTTTTCACCATAAAGAATTCGAAATTTCCTTTTGTTTCGAGTGCATCACCGCTGATCGGCGCAATTTGATCCGCTCCGGGTGCTGTAACGAAATCCAATACGAAATCGACCGATTCTCCCGGAAGCCATGCTGCGACTTTCCCGTGGAAGTCTGCAAGGAAGGCAACTGATGCTGACAAATCTTCCTCGTTCATTTGTGTAGAAGCGTGTTGCAACCGTTCCATTGTCTCTTTGTTCATATAATAACCCCATCTTTAATCTGATTTACTTACATTACATTTCTTCTGGAGCACCGACACCAAGCAGGCGTAATCCTTCCGTCAATACAATCGTAACCGATTTTACGAGTGCAAGGCGAGATTGTTTTTCTGCGTCGTCTTCTAAAACACGGACTTGTCCGTAATATTTGTTGAAACTTTGTGCTAAGTCCAGCACGTACCGGCTGATGATCGAAGGCTCGCGGCGTGTAAACGCACGGTCAATCACGGTCGAGAATTGATTCAGCATCGACACGACGCCCCATGAGTAATCGTCCGCACTTCCGGCAAACGCTGAACCGTCGTATTCACCTTTACGCAATAATGAATTTGCCCGTGCATTCGTATATTGGACGTACGGACCCGTTTCTCCTTCAAACTTCAGCATTTGTTCGAGATCAAATTCAATGTTGTTCATCCGCTCATTTTTCAAATCATGGAAGATGACTGCACCGACACCGACTTCACGTGCCGTCTGCTCCGCATTCGCCAGGTTAGGATTTTTCTCGGCAATGTTCTGTTTTGCAACATTGATCGCATCTTGAAGGACTTCTTCTAAGAGAACGATCCGGCCTTTACGTGTCGACATCTTTTTGCCGTCTTTCATGATCAGACCAAACGGTACATGGTGCATACCGTCGACATTTTCAAAGCCAAGTTTTTTCAAGACCGCAAACAATTGCTTGAAGTGCAACGCTTGTTCACCGCCGACAACATAAAAGGCTTGCTCGAAACCGTATGTCTCAAGACGATACACGGCAGCCGCCAAATCACGTGTCGCATACAACGTCGCTCCGTCTTTTTTCTTGATCAAGGCAGGAGGCATTCCTTCTGCTTCGAGATCGACGACCATCGCACCTTCCGACTCGACCAGCAACTCTTTTTCTTCGAGCAGATCGATGACGTGTTGCATCTTGTCATTGTAGAATGCTTCCCCGTTCAAGCTGTCGAAGCTGACACCCAGCATTTCATACACACGGTTGAATTCAACGAGCGATACTTCGCGGAACCATGTCCAAAGTGCCGTCGCCTGCTCGTCACCCTGTTCCAGTTTTTTGAACCAAGCACGACCTTCATCTTCCAAGCCCGGGTTTTCTTCCGCCTCTTCATGGAAACGAACGTACAGTTTGAGTAATTCTTTGATCGGCTCAGCACGGACATCTTCTTCCTTGCCCCACATGTTGTAAGCAACCATCAACTTGCCGAACTGTGTACCCCAGTCTCCGAGATGATTGATGCCGACGACTTCGTAACCTTTTTTCCGTGAAATCTGGTTCAATGCGTTTCCGATAACCGTTGAACGGAGGTGACCCATCGAAAACGGCTTCGCGATGTTCGGTGATGAGAAGTCGGTGACGATCGTTTTTCCGGTCGGCTCACTTGAGCCGTATGCCTGTTGTTCGTCTAACACACGTTTGATGATCTCACGCGAAACGACTTCCCGGTTTAAGAAGACGTTAACATACGGTCCAGCCGCCTGAACGTTTGAAAAAAGTGGATTATCGATTTTTTCAGCCAGTTCCGTCGCAATCATCATCGGTGCTTTCCGGAATGCTTTCGCGAGTTGGAAACAAGGGAAGGCTAAATCTCCGTGGTCCTCATGTTTCGGTTGTTCGATCAGTTGTTCAATCTCTTGCTGCGACAAAGCATCACCGATCACACCGTGCAATACTTCCGCATATTGTTGCTTATAACTCATATTATTCCCTCCAACAGTTTATTTTTTCCAATAAAAAACGCCCTTTGCGCAACGCGCAAAGAGACGGAATGACCGCGGTACCACTCTTCTTGGTGTCGACGGTTCGACACCCACTTTAACTGGGGATAACGGGGGACCCCCGGCTACGCCTGATCAGGTTGATTCGGATAGCATCTCGGAAGTGCGTTTCACGGTTTTTCAATCTATTCAGGCTTCCACCATTCCCTGATTCGCTGGTCGATCAAATGATCCCGTTACTTTCTTCGTCATTGATTGTTTGATATCTTCCACATTATACGCAATCTGCTTCATTCTCTCAACCTTATTTTTTTGTCAATCGCTCATCATAATTTCCACAAAACGGGTATAAGTTAGGGAAGGACTGTTAAAGGAGGGGACGCATTATGGTCTACTATCAAAAAGTGGCACGGACGAGTTGGCTTGTGTTGTGTCTCGTTGCCGGTCTGTTCACCTTTGCTTTACTCGCACGTCCGACTCTGATCGACTTTCCACTTTCATTTGGTAATGCCATCTATCTTCTGGCACTCATCATTTTATTCCAATTCGATAACGTTCGTCGTGGCGGGATCTATTATACGTTTCAAGAAGGCATCATCTTGTTTATCTTTCTCAACTACGGTTTGTTGCCGTCGATTCTGCTCAGTCAAATCGGCATCATCATCTTTCAAATTTTTTCTCATAAAAAAGAAATCCGCCTCAAACGATTTTTATACTTGTATCCGATCAACGTCTTATTTGATTTATTTTATCTCGCCTGTCCCTCACTCGTTTACTTGGCGCTCGGTGGACCCATCGGTACCGGATTCACGTACTCGGAAGCGATCATTCCTTTTTTAGGATATTTGACGGCGGTCATGCTCGTCTCTTACGTGCAGTGCCGTTTCGTCAATCGTGTCTTGTATCTGAAATACGATTGGATCCGTCTTGTCCGCCTTCAGACACTGGTTTACGGGACGAGTATGCTGTGTGCGTTTCTCGGCATCTGGTTTTATGATGAGAATCCGCTCATCGCCGCTTCCGTCTCGGCCCTGATCTTACTTTTGTTCAAACGGTTGCTTCAACAACGGGGCGTGACGATTGAAGCCAATGAAAATGCCAAACGGTTTGATGATGCGAAAGAACACCTCTTGATCTCACGTTTCGAACGCGAGACGATCGACTCGTTATTGATTGATTTGCCCCACCTGATTGACTTCTCGGAAGGCTGGATTTCGATTCAACAGCAACGGAAACAACTCATCTATAATATTCGGACGAAGACGGTCATCGATGTCCTACCCTTGTTTCATTCATTATCCGCTGAGCAACTTCAGACGCCCATCCTCCACGGTCTCCGGTTTGATTGGGGGAAAGACATTCAAATCGATTTACCGGTCGATCGGCATTCGATGCTCGCCATTCCCTCGATCACGAATGAAGACGTCGATGTATCGATTGTGCTGTTCCATCAAACAGCTGATGCCTACGATGAGGCAAAGGCGGATGAGTTGTCACGTTTACTCCGGATTTTTTGCCGTTCGTTGCATCGTTCCCAGGAAACGCATCAACTCTATGCCGAAAGTCGAACCGATGCGTTGACGGAACTGTCCAATAGCCGTGCTTTTTATGAAGAAGGAGCCTATCAATTCAACTCCGACCGTTATCCGTTGTCGATCGTCCTGTTCGATATCGATCATTTTAAGCATGTCAATGACACGTATGGTCATAAAGTCGGCGATCTCGTCCTTCGTGAACTCGGACGCCGTATCCGGTCCTTGCAGCAAACACGGCAAGATGTGTTTGCCGCCCGTTACGGTGGAGAGGAGTTTGTCCTCTTGCTCCGCCAGTGTCCGCAGAACCAAGCGATTGATTTCGCAGAGACGATTCGTCATGCTGTTTTGGACCGCCCTTTTTTGGTCGACGGACACCGCTTATCGATCACAATCAGTCTCGGTGTCGATACCGTCGAACATCCGGGTGAACGGACCTTTGAAGAGTCGCTTCGTCAAGCCGATCATGCCCTTTATGTCGGCGGCAAACATAACGGTCGAAACTGTACCGCCCATTACGCTAACCTTTGAAAGGTCGTGACTACTTTGTCCATTATTGAAATCGAACACATCATCCCGATGCTGAAATCACCTCGGACCATCCGGATTTACCGCCCGACGGAACTGTCAGCCGAAGAAGCACTTCCTGTCATCTATATGCACGACGGGCAAAATGTGTTCAGCGGCGAAACCGCGTCCTTCGGAAAAGGCTGGGAAGTCCATCATGCGTTACATGCGGTCAAGTTGCATGCGATGATTGTCGCCATCGACAGTCCGGACGACGGAATGGATCGATATGACGAATATGCTCCTTGGACGGATGAAGCTCTGCTCATGCGCACTGCCTATCCTTCCCACCGGACAACGATTGGTGGAAACGGCAAGCTGTATATGGACTGGATCGTCCACGAATTAAAACCGCACATCGATACACATTACGCGACGATCCCGACCGACACGACCATGATCGGGAGTTCGATGGGCGGCGTGATTTCACTTTATGGATTGTTCGCCTATCCTGAAATCATCACACGCGTCGCCGCCTTGTCGACCGCCGGCTGGGCCAACTTCTCCTCCTTACTGGAGTTCATCGAACGTAGTCCCCGTCTATCAGAACAGCATCGTTGCTACATGGATGTCGGCACAAAAGAAGTCAGTGGACCGATGACCGAAAATGATTATTTGCACACGAATGATGTGCTCGCCAAAGCGGTACAGAAAAAAGTCGACAGCGCGACCTATACTGTCATTCCAAACGCCGTTCACCACGAAACGGAATGGGCCAAACGGATGCCGGATATTCTCCGTTTCTTGTTTTCGTCCTAAAAAACAGGCTGACCGCATTCCCCGTGAGGATGCCGTCAGCCTGTTTTGATTGGTTGTGTTTACTTGACGAGTGCTTCCGCCTGTTCTTTAACATAACGATTCCGCGGATGCTCACGGCATTCGTCTGAACAAGACCGCATCACTTTCGGTTCGCAGTCCTCGCAACAGAAGTGTTGACGATTACATTCCGGGTTCGCACAATTCACATAACGTGTCTCGTCTTTCCCGCAGTAGTAACAGGTCGAGACGACGGTCGGGTTGACTTCATTGACAGGTACTTGTACACGTTCATCAAACACATACAATTCGCCTTCCCAATCTTCTCCACGCGTCGCTTCATCTTTTCCATACATGACGACGCCGCCCTTAAGGTGGAAGATATCATCACTGTTTTGACGTTTCCGGAAGTAGGCCGTGAATTTTTCACAGCGGACACCGCCCGTACAATACGTCAGGACTTTTTTCCCTTCAAACAGGTGCTCATTTTCATCGAGCCATTGTGGGAATTCCCGTGATGCGTCCACGTCGACTTTGACGGCATTTTTAAAATGACCGAGATCGTATTCATAGTTGTTCCGGACATCTAAGATGACGACATCTTCATTTTGCATCATGTTTTTCCACTCAGCCGGTTCGAGATAGGCTGCATGTTCTTCCGGCACGTTGAATTCATCTTCAAAACGCCATGTCACGAGCTCACTCTTGTAACGGACAAAGATTTTTTTGAAGGCATGCTCGTCGACCTCATCGATTTTGAACTCGATGTCACTAAACCGTGGATCGGCAAGCAAGTCTTGCATGTACTGTTCTGTCTGGTCGACCGTTCCGGACAACGTTCCGTTGATTCCTTCCGGTGCAATCAAGATTCTTCCTTTGATGCCGAGCTCTTTGCAATACGCAAGGTGCTCCTTTGTTACTTGTTCCGCATTGTCGATTGGAACATACTTATAAAATAATAGTACGCGATAAGGTTTCATAATCCTCATTGGCCCCCATGTCAGTTTTTTGCAGTAAAACGAACGTTGGCGAACGAAGCGTCATAGCTATTAGCTAGCTGGGAACGCCTGCAAAACGCACCCATTTAAGTATGATACCAACTTCGTTTGAATTGTACAATTGCTATGTTACGGATCACGATTACATAATGTCTCTCCCTTTCTGACGACGAAAGAGTTAAAATAGAAGATAGCAGTTTATTTTGTAAGGAGGATTTCGAATGCTCCAAACCGTCCGTCAATGGATTGAACAAATGATTACGTTTCTTCAGGATCTTCCGGGTGGTGCTTCGACCGGATTGATTGCTCCTTTTTTGGAATCACTTTTTCCGTTCCTCCCACTTGTTCTCATCATTTCCGCTAACGCAGCGACCTATGGTTTTTGGATGGGTGTGTTAGTCTCGTGGGTCGGAAGTATGCTTGGTTCACTTGTCGTTTTCGCTTGTATTCGTTATTTATTTCGCCGCCCCGTCACACGGTGGCTTGAACAACATAAAGGCGCACAACAATGGATTGAACGGGTTCGCCATATGAGTCCGATTTCGCTCGGCTTCTTTTTCTCACTTCCGTTCATGCCGGCATTCATCATTACATCCATTTCGGCGATGATTCAGCTGTCACTTCGGACATATTTGATTGCTGCCGGAGCCGGTCGATTGATTGTCGTCATCATCTTTTCCTTAATCGGTAAAGAATGGTCGACTTTTTTGGAACGACCGATTCGACTTGTCTTTCTGTTCCTGATTTTACTCGCCATCTGGGGAGTCAGCCGTGGAGTGGAAGAAATCATTAAACGGCGTGCCCTTTCCCGTCGTTCAAAAGTGCTCCGCGAGATTGAACAAGACATCGAACACAATAATAAATAACTTATCCGCCAAAGCGACAGACCTCTTTCATCCATCAAGAGATCTGTCGCTTTTTGATTTCTTCTTTTTTTGTCAGATTTTCGAGTCCTTTTAGACACAGGACTTTTGAATCATTTTCGCAACTGACTATTATATGAAAATATCGTTCACACTTTGTTCAACATTGAAAACGCTTACATTAAATTGGTAAGACCAATACTAGTATAATTTCAGATTTTACCTTCATTAAATTAGGATAGATTTTCCAACAACAGTGTCTCTATAATGAATTTAAATTCATTTTTGAAGGAGGCGTCCCTATGCACCAAGTATCGGAATCGACGAAGACGGAGACGACACGCTCCGCGCAGACAATCGTCGAAAGTGCTTCATTTAAACAACTGATGCATGAAAAAAACACCTTTATCCTCCCGGCGATCCTGTTTTGTCTTATCTTTTATTTCGCCCTTCCCATCATGACAAGCTATTTTACATTTTTAAATCAACCATTGATTGGAGATATCACGGGTGCTTGGTTATTTGCTTTCCTTCAATTCATCATGACATGGACGTTCTGTACCCTCTATAACAAAAAAGCCCGTTCGTTTGATCGTTTGGTCGAACAGATCAAGGAGGAGTCACGATGAATTATACAGCTGTCGCTCTGTTTGCGGCGATTGTGGGGTTGACACTCGTCATTACATATTTTGCTGCCCGTAAGACCAAAACAGCCAATGATTTTTACACAGCGGACGGCGGGCTGACCGGAGCCCAAAACGGAATGGCCATCGCTGGTGATTATATGTCGGCTGCTTCCTTTTTAGGAATTGCCGGCATGATTGCCTTAGCCGGATTTGATGGATTTTTTTATTCGATTGGTTTCCTCGTCGCTTATCTCGTGGTGCTGTATCTCGTCGCAGAACCGTTGCGAAATTTAGGGAAATACACAATGGCGGATATGATTGCTGCTCGCTTTAACGCTTCAAAAGTTCGTGGTGTCGCCGCGATGAATTCGATTGTCATCTCGATTTTTTATATGATCGCCCAGCTCGTCGGAGCCGGTGCCTTGATTGAACTGTTGCTAGGTATCCCGTATACAACGAGTGTCATCATCGTCGGTATCCTGATGACGGTCTACGTTGTCTTCGGTGGCATGACCGCAACGTCATGGGTGCAAATTATCAAAGCCGTACTCTTGATGGCCGGAACAGCCGTCATTTCCTTTATGGTATTTGCGAAGTTTGATTTTTCAATCATGAAGATGTTTTCCGAAGTCAAACAAGCAACACCACTCGGCGATTCGTTCTTAAATCCAGGGAATAAGTTTAAGCTGCCGCTCGATACGATTTCCTTGAACTTGGCGCTTGTCCTTGGAACAGCCGGACTGCCGCATATCTTAATTCGTTTTTTTACCGTCAAGGATGCACCAACTGCCCGTAAATCCGTTGTGTATGCGACATGGATCATCGGTGCGTTTTATATCTTAACGATTTTCCTTGGTTTTGGAGCTGCCGCCTTTGTCGGTTCAGAGGACATCATTGCCGCAAACGCTGCCGGAAATATGGCAGCCCCCTTGCTTGCTCAAGCACTCGGCGGCGATCCTCGCCGTAGTTGCCGGACTGGTCCTGTCTGCCGCTTCCGCCTTTGCCCATGACTTCTACAGTCACATTTTACGTAAAGGACAGGCGACGGAAAAAGAACAGATGACGGCTGCTCGGTTGGCCTCGATTGCCGTTGCGCTCGTTTCGATGGTCTTGGCCCTGTTTGCCCAATCCATGAACGTCGCCTTCTTGGTGTCGCTTGCCTTTGCTGTTGCGGCAAGTGCCAATTTGCCGGTCATTCTGCTTACGATTTTCTGGCGCCGTTTCAGTACTGGCGGAGCCGTCACCGGAATGATCGTTGGACTTTTTTCTTCTCTGATTCTCGTTGCGCTCAGTCCGAATATCTGGGCAGTCGACGGTTCAGCCTTGTTCGTCGGGGAAGCCCTATTCCCACTGGCGAATCCAGGAATCGTCTCGATTCCACTTGGTTTTCTAGGTGCGATCATCGGGACGCTTGTTACAAAATCCGACGAGGTTGCCGGTAACTTCGAACGGATTCTCGTCAAAGCCAATACCGGCATTGATACAGCGACCGAAGTCGCTGCATCCAAAGAATAATCCCCTCGACGGCTCCTTCAACCCCCTTGAAGGAGCCGTTCCCTTTTACATTTTGCAGGTAGATTGCCATACTTACCGTATTATAGATCGTGAAAGGAATGGCATAGATGGACTTTTATTATTTTTTACCTCTCGGATTTTTCATTGGCATCATCTCTGGTTTTTTCGGAATCGGCGGCGGAATCATTCTGACTCCGTTGTTGTTGATTCTCGGTTTTGCACCAAGCGTTGCCATCGCGACGAGTTTGATGCTGACATTGGGCTCAACGGTCTCCGGTACGCTGTCCCATCTCCGTTTAAAAAACGTCGTTTGGCGTGACAGTCTGGTTGTCGGTTTAGTCGGTATCATCGGCTCCACCATCGCTACACCTCTCGTCCTTCGATTGGAGGAAGTGAACGGGGCACATATGGTCATCTCGATTGTCTACATCGGTCTGTTATTGTACTTCGCCAATAAATTCTTGCGTCCCAAATCAACGACCGGTCCTCAGACAGGTTGGAAAAACCGCTATCTTGCCCTTGCTTTCATCGGATTATTCGCCGGTTTCATCTCGTCTTTACTCGGGGTCAGCGGTGGATTCATCATCACACCGTTGTTAGTCGGAATTGCCGGTTATGAACTCAAGCGTGCCGTCGGAACAAGTATCGCCTCCGCATTATTGATTGTGTTATCCGGTCTCGTCAACTATACGGTCGCGAGTACCGATGTTGACCTCGTCGTCGGTATCATGCTGATCATCGGCGCTTTGCTCGGTGCGCCGATCGGTGCCAAGCAATTGGCGCATTTTGAGAGTGCCTTTGTCAAAAAATATTTGGGGATTTTCTATTTGACGGTTGCACTGAGCGTACTTCTTGAAGTGCTTCATTTCAACGTCGCTTCCTTGATTGTGCTGATTGCCCTCAGTCTCGTCTTTTTATTGACTCTGGTCGTCTATGGTCGAAGACGTTCTGCGAAACGGTAACTTATTTTTCTTACGTGCAGCAGTCTGCACACAACATCAATTGCAAAAAAAAAAACGGGGCTGACTCCAAAGTCAGTCTCCACAAAGATAAGGGTGGCAGAATGATAATCTGCCACCCTCATCTCGTAAAAAAAGAATTACTCGTTACACGCAACTCCTACAGGAAAAAGCGCATTTTTGCGCTGTCAGAGACAAACAAGACCCGCTTTCCTGCCTGAATGAGGCAGGAAAACTGGCTTGTGTCTCGCCTGAGGAAAGGGCGTAAAAAGACGAGTGATTCTTTTTTTGAGTCAGCCACGTTTCTCGTTTCATCTGATTTTATCATGCTACCCGTCGAATCGTTCCCGCCTCATATTGTTTCGTATGATCGATGACGATTTTTGACAGCAACAACATACCGATTAAGTTTGGTATCATCATCAGCCCATTCGCGATATCCGCAACCAGCCAAAGCGGCTCCAGATTCGCCACCGCACCGTAACATGCAGCAACCGCAAAAACGATCCGGTACGCTTCATTAAAACGTGTCGCACCACTCAAATACTCCAAACATTTTTCTCCGTAGACGTACCATCCGATAATCGTCGAATAGCCGAAAAAGAACACCGAAAAAGCAACAATCCAGGCTCCGCTTGAACCGAGGACACTTGTAAAGGCGGCTGAAGTCAATGCTGCGCCAGACAGCGATGCATCGTGGGCAACACCTGATAATTCTCCACCCGTCGGATCCCAAAAACCGGTCGTCATCAACACGAGCGCTGTCATCGTACAGACGATGATGGTCACGATGAACGTACTGGTCATCGAAATCAACCCTTGTTCCGCCGGACGTTCACTTTTAGCCGAACCTGCAATCAAAGCAGCCGTTCCAAGCCCTGCTTCGTTCGTGAAGATTCCGCGTGCGACCCCAACTTGCATTGCGACCATGATGGAAATACCCGTGAACGCCCCCGCCGGCGCAAGCGGTTCAAACGCATATTGCACAATCAATCCAAGTGCCGGTATAACTTGATCCGCCTGAATGACTAAAATCAAGAGTGCTGCACAAATGTAGAGCAGACTCATCAATGGTACAAAAATCGTCGAGATCGAACTGACGCGTTCCAATCCTCCGCGAATCGAAAAATAAACGGCAACTGCTAAAATTACTCCAAACACAAGTAACGGGACGTTAAAGGTTTGATTCAATACCGTTGACATCGCATTCGCCTGCACCGTATTTCCGACACCGAACGATGCAATCAATCCGAAAAGGGCAAAGGCAACCGCTAACGGTTTAAACCCTTTTCCAAGTCCTTTTTCAATGTAATACATCGGTCCACTGACCACTTCCCCACGATCATTTCGTTCGCGGTAAAGAATCGCAAGTAAACTTTCGGCGTATTTCGTCGCCATTCCAATCAATCCGATGACCCACATCCAAAAGACAGCACCCGGTCCACCCATCGTCAGAGCGACAGCAATACCCGCAATATTGCCGTTCCCGATCGTCGCAGCAAGTGATGTCATCAGCATTTGAAAACTGCTGATTTCCCCTTTGCCATGCTCGGATTTCGTCAATGCCAGACGAAACGCTTGTTTTAAGCGCCGAAATTGTAAGCCGCGTAAACGAATCGTAAAGTACAGTCCTGTCCCGACCAACAAGACCATACTGGGGATTCCCCAAATCCATGATGAAATCTGTTGTAACACATCCATATTCGTTGGTCCTCTCTCTCTCTTTAACCTATACTCTGTCGCCCACCTTAGCACAAGTTTGTTTAATATTACAATCCATTACGAAAATTTTTGTGATTTTACACAAATCAAGATATACTGATTACATCAGCACATTTAGAGAGAAAGAAGGAATGACTTTATGTTAGAAGCGACCTATCATTCGCTCGATGATTTGGCGGAAGCCATTGGGATCGCCTTAAACGCACCGATCACGATTGAGGATCGAAATCATCGATTACTGGCTTATAGTACCCACACTGCCGATACAGACCCAGCCCGGATCGCAACCATCATCGGTCGACGGGTTCCTGAATCCGTCATCGATCAACTTTGGAAAGATGAAGTCATTCAAAATCTGGCTACCCAAGATGAACCTCTCATCATTTCGGCTCGGACCGGTGTCGGTCTGAATGACCGGGTGGCAATCGCCATTAAACAGGATACAGAAATTCTCGGCTATATTTGGTCGATCGCTCGGACCACGCCTTTTTCAACAATGGAATTAGCAGATTTAAAAAAAGGTGCCCTGCTTGCCCAACGTCAGCTACTTGCGATTGACATGCAAAAGAAACGGCAGGAAGAAAAATCGGAACAATTCTTTTTTGAATTGCTTCATGAAGATATGCCCGAATCGGAAATCCTGAAGACCTTTTCGAAATTACACTTGGCTCCACCCGGCATCAGTCGGTTGATGGTGATACGCTTCTCAGAGGCCATCACGCCCCGTCTTGCGGATCGATTGCGTTACTTGCTGACGATTCAGCAAACCGTTCGCCCGCTCCTGTATGCGTATGATGAAACGGATTTTATTTTGTGGATCAGCACAAACGATCAAGATGCCCAACACGAACGGCTTCAATTTGACGCCTTCATCCAATCCTTTCGACAAATGCTCGCGGAACGGTTCAATTATACGAACTTCATTTCTGCCAGCAGTGAAGTGTTCACCGGTGTCCAATCCATTCCGGACCGCTACGAAGAGACGGGAATCGTCTTACGGTTAAAGGATGCCTTTCCCTTTGAGTTGGATGCAGTGACCCGCTATGAACGGCTCGGGTTATTCCAACTGTTGCCGATCTTTTCCGAGCGTTTGCGCCGACGGACCGTCCGGCTTGAAGAAATTGAACGGTTGCGTGCGTATGACGGCAAACATGCCGCCTCCTTATGTGAAACGTTGGAGTGGTTCCTTCACTATGATGGGAACGTCAAGCAGGTGGCTTCCCATCTGCACGTCCACCCAAATACAATCCTCTACCGGATGCGCCGGATTGAAGAAGAAGCCGGCATCCGGATGGAGTCACTCCCGGAACGTGCACTCCTTTACTTGTATTTAAAAGCAGACCGTTATCCTTTGTGATTTCTCACAAAGGATTGTCTGTATTTTTGAAATCGCCGATAAAGTAGAACGCTTTCATTTCTCGTATACTGAAGGGGAAGTGAAACACTGTTTGTTTATTCGCGAAAGGGGATCGCATTTATGATCATCGGAGTATTAAAGGAAATTAAAAATAACGAAAACCGTGTTGCGTTAACGCCTGCTGGGGTAGCAGCCTTAACGGGTCAAGGACATACGGTCATCGTCGAAACAAAAGCCGGTATGGGGAGTGGCTTTACGAACGAAGAATATACGCAGGCCGGTGCACAAATCATCGAAACAGCTGCTGAAGTTTGGGCCACTGCTGAGCTTGCACTCAAAGTAAAAGAACCGGTTGCTTCGGAATACCAATACTTCCGTCCGGAACTGACATTGTTCACGTACTTGCACCTCGCAGCAGAACCTGAATTGACACGTGCACTCGTTGATTCAAACATTACAGCCATTGCTTACGAAACGGTTGAGAAAAACCGGACGTTACCACTCTTAACACCGATGAGTGAAGTGGCTGGTCGGATGGCGTCACAAATCGGAGCTCAGTTCCTCGAAAAACCACACGGCGGCATGGGCATCCTGTTAGCAGGTGTTCCTGGCGTTCGTCGCGGTAAAGTCACGGTCATCGGCGGCGGTGTCGTTGGAACAAACGCAGCAAAACTTGCGGTTGGTCTTGGTGCAGATGTCACCATCATCGATGTCAGTCCGGAACGTCTCCGTCAACTCGATGACATCTTCGGAAATTCCATCAACACATTGATCTCAAATCCGTACACGATTGCAGAAGCTGTCGCTGAAAGTGATCTTGTCGTCGGTGCCGTCTTGATTCCGGGAGCAAAAGCTCCGAAACTTGTTACAGCGGAAATGGTCGAGCGGATGAAACCAGGCTCTGTCATCGTTGACGTTGCGATTGACCAAGGTGGAATCTTCGAAACTGTCGATCGGATTTCAACACACGATGATCCGACGTATGAAAAGTTTGGTGTTGTCCACTATGCTGTTGCTAATATGCCGGGTGCGGTTCCACGCACATCAACGCTTGCTTTGACGAATGCGACGCTTCCTTATGTGTTAGAACTCGCAAACAAAGGCACACACCGCGCACTCGCTGAGAATGTTGCGCTTGAAAAAGGGCTGAACGTTGCACAAGGATTCGTCACGTACGAAGCTGTAGCACGTGACTTAGGTTACACGTATAAATCCGTTGAGGATGTTCTGCACTTGCACGCTTAATCGCATAACATGCAAATAAGAAACAGTCCGTTGCTTTGCGCAACGGACTGTTTCTTGTCTCAGATATCCTATATGATGAACAGATAACATGACATAAGGTGGATTAGATATGACACATACGTTACACGCACATTCAAACGACATCACGATTCCCTTTGCGGAACTTGATCTCCTGAACCACCTGACTTCTGAAATCGAAGTGGAGCAACTGCATGAAAAAATCCAATACCTTCAGAAGTTAGCACCGACCCATCCCCTTCCCAGCATCGCACATGCCTATGGTTTGTTCCATGCGAAAGATTTTTCAGCAGCACGTCAACAAATCGAGTTAGCACGTGATAAGATAGGAGATCATGTCCGGGCTCATCTGCTTCTCGGTTTGATGAGCGAAGTGGAGCAATTTCAACATGAGGCGGAACAACATTTCTTGACTGCCCTCAAGCTTTTCCCGGGCGAACCGATCGTCCATCGTTACCTTGCCGTTCATTATTATGACCGTACATTTCATGGGGAGGCTGCACATCACGCTCTCCAGTATTTGAAAAAGATCGGTCCTGACAGAGAAGGGACACTGATGATGATCGATATGATGCAGTCGATGCCGGATCATGACGACTATGTCTTGGAATCGCTCTATGCATTACTGCTCGAAATTCCTGAACATCGGCACGATATGGTGTTTCATGCCATTGCCGCTAATAACGCTGAAATGCAATATGACGCCTTTTGTAAGACACTTGACGGTGAACCAGACGAAGCAACCACTGCGCGGCTCGATTCGCTTCTGTCTCTGATGGTCGAACATAGTATGTGGGCAGCCATCCATGATCAATCCGACGAACGGATGTACCGCAAGATTTTCACCGATATGTGCCGCGACTTAACGTTTCGTCATGCCGGACTACGATCCGTTCCGTTGTATCTGTCCATCCGATCACGGTACTGGATCAATCGCTTGCTGCACCGCGGATGACTTAGAGGGCGAAGGCGACGAGGGCACCAATCGTCAATGGAATCAACAGGTTATCGGTGTCCCGGTACGAAACCGCTTCAATCAATGTGGCGATATTGGCCAGTAAAAATCCGTAGCTGACAGCAAGCCAAGTCGGTTCCTCGTAAAACAGGAACGTCACTGTCAGTACCAGGAACGAAGCTAAAAACATCGCAATACTCCCCTCAAACGAACGCTGGATTTTTCCGCGGGTGTAGAATGTTTTTCCGAATCGTTTTCCGACGAGAGCGGCTAATCCGTCTCCCCAGGCAAGTACCATACTTCCCGCAACGAGTGCCATCGGTTCCTGTTCGAAAAAGAAGACGACCAGCACGGCTAAAGAAATCGGATAATAAACGGTACCGTACGAACGCCGGTCGACCTGATTCATTTTCCCCTTCCCTCGTTTTAAGGTGATTAGATTGACTAGTGTAAAGAACAATAACGGCGTGACGGCGACATACCAATGCTCCATCCAAGCAAGTGCCAAAAAGACCCAATGGCCGACAGCAATATGAATCCACTTGCGGACGGTTTCCGGTGATACCTGCATTTTTCCGCCCGTCCATTCAATCAGGGCTAACACGATTCCAACGATGACGATTGTTCCAATTGCAGCAATCCACTCCATACGAATCCCCCTTTTTCTGATAGTTTCATTGTACTTTGTTCGATTGACGTTTGCTCTTTCGAACCTCCATTTGTTAACATAAGGTCAAATGACGTTCTAGAGAGGAAGTATTCTTCATGTATGATGCTCAAGCAGTTCAAACGTTGTCCGGCTGCCTGTTTCGTTTAAAAGAAGGCAAAGGAATCGGTACACTCGTTTCTGAAGAGGAAGCTGAGCTTCCAAAAGTCATAACACGCCTCAAACAGTTTGATCCAACGAAAAATGGCTTGTCCATTAATGAAATTGTCCATTTGGCCAATGCATTGATCGGGGAACATATGTCGGCAACGACGATTCAAAACTGGACGAAACGGGAAGTCCGAGACATCATTGGTGTCCCGCACCGCGGTAAAAAATATTCAATCAACCAAGCTGCCATCATCTACTTGCTCGATGATTTGAAGCACCTCTTTTCATTAGAAGAAACACGGGAGTTATTGACGATTGTCTTTAAAAACCCGAATATCGATGAAGATGACTTGATCAGTCCACTCGATTTTTATCTTATCTATACGCAACATGCCGAAACAAGTGGTCCGATCGAATTGACGGAAAAACGTCTCAGACGCTCATTGGAACGCATCCATGCATACCGCCCTGAAACGGTCCATGTCCTCCAACTTTGTCTCTATGCACGCCGTATATCGCATCTGACGCACGAAGCGAAGCAACGCCTGCAACAGGTCTTACACACTTAACAAAAAAAGATGTCCGCCCGACTCATCGGGGGACATCTTTTTTTAGACTGCTGTAAGTGATTTGTAGTTGACGTGATTCGTCAGACTTTTTAAAACAGAGAGCAGTTCATACATCGACAGTTTATCCGCATCTTTGACAAGGCGGTACTCATCACCGTCCTGCAACAATTCTGCGACGACTTCGCCCGCTGAACTCCGAACCGAGAATTTTCCTTTTGTCAGGTCGAAGGAAATTGTATACGTGCCACGTTCATACACGTTATACTCACATTTCTTCGAGAAGAGTGAAAATTTCTCACGCATTTGACCTACTTCTTGACCATCGTGGTTCATCACGACCCATTTTTTACATGTCGGGATGAACTTACCAAACGCTACCCCTCTACCTTCACCATTCATTACTTCGACACGACCGGTTTCGTCGTGTTGAACTGCACCAATCATTTGGTGCGATTCATCATAAATCGCGGCATGACCTTGCGAAAAAACGCAACCCTGCACATAGACAACTTTGCGCAACAGAAATTCTCCTCTCACTGCTAAAAAGTGCTGGTATTTCGTCCCCAGTATATTTAGACATTCCGAATAATTTGATTTTCTTTATCTGACTGATATTTCGTTAACGAAAATGATTATTGCACCGTTTGAACAAATTGACAACCCCCTTTTGTCGACAATCATTCGACAACCTTAGCGAAAGCCAATCTCATGGGCAAATTCCAGTAATTCTTTTCGGTCAATCAATCGAATCCGGTTCGGTTCCGCCAACTGATACGCAGCTTCCGTATAAGTTGAATTCGTGACGACCCACCCTTCATCCATGTCATAAAACGGGACAGCCGCAGCCACTTGCTGAACAGCTTCCAAACCAACTGCTGAACTGTATCGTTTCGCTTGAATCGCAATCCTATACCCTTGTGCATCTTCAATCAACAAATCTGCTCCGAAATCACGTGAGGCCGGTGTCAATTCGACACGATACCCGGCTTTTTCAAAAAGCTCGACCAACCATTCTTCAAACTCTCTGCCTTCCATCCGATCCAGTCGATTTTCAAGCGTTGGTGTCAGGAAAGAAAGGATTAAAAAGAGTATACACCCTACTATACTGATAATCAATATTAAAGGTTCCCATGAACTCGAAAAAAAATAAACCGCGATGGCTCCGACTCCTGCAAAAAGCAAGGCTGTCATTCTCCTACGTATTTGTTTCTGCATCCTTTGTACCTTCCTCCTCCAGCCGGTCATTCTTTGATTTCATCATACTAAATTTAAACGGGTCCCGCGCCTACAAAAAGGAACAGCGGAAAGGATGGAGAATACTATTAAGAGACTACGTCTCAAAACGAGACTTTCCTAATCTTATCGTATGGTTAATGCTCATTTCTTTTTAAGGAGGCAGCTCATGGCAGAACATTCATCTCCTTCTTCCAGCAAAGTCATCCACGCAACGTTACGCGCGCTCGAAGAACCTGTCGTACTGGTTGATCGACTGGGTTTAATCGACTTTGCGAATCCAGCCTTCCAGAAGCAATTTTCACTTTCGTCTACCGGATTGTCTCTCTCATCGTTCTTTTTGGTGGAAGACACACTCTTTCCGATTTCAAGCCGGGTTCAAGTCGTCTCCCCACCCTATACGTTGACACTTTCTCCCGTGGAGCAAACAGAGTTATTTCTAGTGACCATCCAGTCTCTTGATCTTGATCAAGTGTTGGACTCAAATATTGATGCTGCCTTATTTGTAACTGATGAAGATTTTATTGTGACTGCGGTCAATGAAACTGCCGGCTCATTGTTCGGATTCGATCCTTCGGAGTTTCTTCATAAAATGACTCCCGTCCATCTTCACGATTCGGAAGAATTCCAGCTTCGGAAACAGCATCTTGAACAATTGAATTTAAAAAATCTTTCAGATGCCGATATTCTCTTATTACACGGTCGGGATATTGAAAATGAATGGATGTACCATCGTAAAGACGGCTCTTCTTTCTATGGACGGTTATACATGACCCGACTCCGAAACGGCGGATTCTTCTTATTTATTACAGATATCAGTTCGCAAAAACAAATCGAACTGCACCTCATCAAAAGCGAACGACGATTTCGCTTGATTGCTGAATCGGTTTTAGAAGCGGTCATTTTTCACGACGAAGGGACCATCCTCGATGCCAACCGTGCTGCTGAAATTATCTTCCGGACGAGACTGGAGTTGATGAAAGGACATCAGATTCTCGACTTCATCCAGCCTGAGTTCCAAGAATCAGTCATGCATCGAATAACGAATCATCATGAAGAACCTTACGAAGTCATCGGTCGCCGGGCCGATGCGACTTCTGTCGAAATCGAAGTCTTCCCCCGCGAAATTACGTATGAAAAGACAAGAATGCGCGTTGCCGTCGTACGCGATATCAGTGAACGAAAAAAAATCGAAAAGATGTTGGAACGCGAGAAAAATGCCATCATGCGCCAACGGGACATTACGCAATCGATTCTTCAGGCTTCCAATGAGGGCTTTTTGCTGACAGAAGTAGATGGCAGTTTCGCCTACATGAATGTCAAAGCACGTAAACTACTTGATGTACCGGGTATCGCACCAAGTAAAATCCAAGAGCGGATCAGTATGATTCCGAATCTTGATTTAGCAACGCGTTACACCATGTTGCAACAAGTCGAAGAATTACTGGCCGGCAAGCATACTGAAATCTCTTCCCGCTTCACGTTACAGCAACCGGATGACTCGGGTAAAAATTTCTTTGAATTCTATGCAACATCCATCAAAAAAGAACACCATCGTTTTTCCCGTCACGGTTTTTTATTCGTCTTCCGAGATCGAACGGAAGAGCAAAAAATGGATCATGTCAAAGACGAGTTGATCAGTACTGTTTCACATGAACTGCGGACTCCCCTTTCTTCCATCCTTGGTTTCATGGAGCTGTTGCGTTATCGAGAACAGACAGCCGACAAGACGACTCGTTACATCCAAATCGTCCACGAAGAAACGAAACGATTGACGACGCTACTCAATGATTTTTTAGATATTCAACGCATGGAAGCCGGTAAACAGGATTACGTCTTTACTCATTTTTCATTACGTCATTTGCTGACAGAAACGATTGAAACATTTAGTGAGACTGCAGAGACTCATACGATTCACACCTATGCGGAGGAGGATCCCATTTTCGTTTACGCTGATGAGGACAAAATCAAACAAGTCATCATCAATCTGTTGTCCAATGCCATTAAATATTCTCCCGCAGCCAACAAGGTCGAAGTCCGACTTACAAAACTATCTGATCAAGCCGTCCTGACCGTGACGGATTACGGTCTTGGCATTCCTCAAAATGCATTTGATAAATTATTCACGAAATTTTACCGGGTCGACAATTCGGCAGTCCGAAAAATCGGTGGAACCGGCTTAGGACTTGCGATTTGTAAAGAAATCATCGAATCTCACGGTGGCGCCATCTCTGTCGAATCCGAATTAAATGAAGGATCGACGTTCACTGTCGTGTTAGAACTTGATCCACGAAAGGATTTTGAAAAAACATGAACCGAACTTATCTGATGACCGGATTTCCCGGGTTTTTAGCGACAAAACTCATTGAACGGCTGGCCTTAGTCCCGGATCAAATCGATTGTTTTTATTTACTTCATCTCAAACAGGAACGGACGAGTGCCCTTGCACAAAAAGAACATTTTTTGCGTACGACGGCACTTCAGCCGGAACAGCTGATTTTAATCGAGGGAGACATCACGAAAGACGGTCTCGGTATATCGGAAGACGTCCATCACGAACTGTCCTCTCGTGTAACACATATTTTTCATTTGGCAGCTCTGTACGACTTGGCGACCTCCTTTGACGTTGCTTTTCGGATCAATGTCATCGGAACATCTCATGTGACACATTTCGCCCACACGTGCAGACACTTGGAACGCTATGTCTATTTCAGTACAGCTTATGTTTCCGGTCTTCGGACGGGGACCATATTTGAACATGACTTATCCCATTCAACTACTTTTAAAAATGCCTATGAAGAAACGAAATATTTGGCAGAGGTACGTTTACGAAAAGAAATCGGAACGTTACCGTATACCATCATCCGTCCGGGCATTGTCGTCGGTCATTCCCAAACCGGTGAAACGCCGAAATGGGACGGTGTCTACTTTGTCCTGAACGCGTTACGGTTGCTGGAGTCATTTGCTCCGTTGCCTTACGCCGGACGAGCGAACGCTTTAGTCAACCTTGTGCCGTATGATTATGTCGTCCAGGCGACAACGTATCTCAGTCATGCTCCGGCAGGGGTGCGGACGACGTATCATCTGACAGATCCATTTCCCCATGGAGCCCGCGCGATTTACGAGATGTTACACGTCGTCTATTACGGTTCCTACCCACGCGGCATCGTGCCGTTTCGGCTCGTCACTTCCCTGTTGACACCGCGTATCGCCAAACGCCTGCAGATGCAACGCCAGACGCTTGATTACTTCGTACATCCGGCCCGGTATGATACGAGTAACGCATTGCGTGATTTAGACGGGACGGGTATCATCTGTCCGGATTTAGCAGAACTGATTCCCCGTCTCGTCACCTATTACAAAACAAAACACTCACAGATTGGAGAAACAACATGAACGTTTTAATCACCGGTATGAACGGAACGGTCGCTCCCGTCCTCGCAGACGTCTTCCGGTCCCATCACTATGACATCACCGCCTGGGATCGATCGGTCGTCTCAACAACTGATCCTGCCGTCATGGAAGCATTCGTCGATCGTGTGCAGCCCGACCTGTTGCTGCACATCGGGATGGGTTCGGCTGAATTCGCCGAAACGCTTGCGCGGCTGTCGTTTGAACGAAACATTCCGTTTCTTTTTACAAGTACTGCTTCCGTCTATGCTGACGAACAAAAAGGACCACATGCTCCTACGGTCACGCCGGCAGCAACGGATGAATACGGCGCATACAAACGAACGTGCGAACGTCTGATTCAAGCGGTCAATCCCGACGCACACATCGTCCGGATCGGTTGGCAGATCGGACAGACAGCCGGATCCAATAATATGATTGATTATCTGGAACGCCATGCTGCCGCAGGTCCGATTCCCGCCAGTACACAGTGGTATCCTTCCTGTGCCTTTTTAGAGGATACGGCACAGACACTATACACGATTGTCACGACGTATACGCCTGGTCTTTATCTGGCAAACGGGAATTCCGATCATTCGTTCTTTGAGATCGTGACAGCCTTGAACACCCTGCACGGTTCAAAGTGGCAGATTACCGAAGACAACAGCATGACACGCGATGACCGGATGACGGACGAACGAGTCACCATCCGACCGATTTCAGAACGCCTGTCCTTCGTCCATTAAAAAAGTGTCCTCCGTCCCGATCAATACGGGGTGGAGGACACTTTTTTGACTGTTATTGAAACTCAACCAATCAACATGTTTTCTTTTGGATAACGAATCGTCCGGTCATGCTGCGTCGCAAAGGTGAAGAGAATCGTCAACGATCCGACCCGACCGAGTAACATCATGAACATAATCAAAGCTTTCCCGAAATCATTTAATTCCGCTGTAACATTCAAGGAAAGTCCAACCGTTCCGAAAGCAGAGACCGTTTCAAAAAATAGACCGATGAACGAGATGTTCGGTTGTGACAAAGCAAGCAATGTCGTAATCAAAGCAATGAACAGGAGACTGAAGACCGCGATTGCGTATGCTTTTTGAATCGCCTGCGGTCGAACGGTCCGCCGCATCAAGACGGTTTCCCGTTGTCCCCGCAAATAGGTCCAGACATTCTTTAAGATGACGGCGGCAGTTGTGACCTTAATCCCAGATCCCGTCGAAGCTGAACCTGCCCCGATGTACATCAAGAGCATCATGAGCCCGATTGAGAGCGGCACCATCGTCGTCAGATCAATCGTCTGAAAACCTGCCGTCCGTGTCGTGACGACCTGGAAGAAGACGATGTGTAAGGCTTCCCAAAATGGATAATCTTTTAATGAACCTAAATTCGATACCCATTCATAAATCATCATTGCGATGACACCAAGACCATTGATGACAAGCAACGACATGACCATTAATTTTGAGTGGAGCGAAATCTTCTTCCAGCTGCGCTTCGCTGATAAGTCGGCGATGACTGTGAACCCAAGTCCACCAATCATCAATAACGCGGCAATCGTCAGGATAAAGGTCGTATCTTGCTGGAAGCCAATCAAGTTGTCGCCCCATAATGCAAAACCGGCATTATTAAATGCGGAAACAGCATGGAACAACCCATAGTACAGCGATTTCCCGAACGTATACTTGTATTGAATAAATAAATCCAAAGCAATCAACAGCATTCCGACTAACTCGACGACAACGGTCGTCAGAATAATATTTCGGGTCAGGCGAATTGTCCCGCCCGGACTGTCGAGGTTAAACATTTCTTGAATGATGATCCGTTGCCGAATCCCAATTTTCCGACCGGTCACGCTCAACAGGACAAGGGCAATCGTCATGAACCCGAGTCCCCCGACCTGAATTAACAGCATCATGACGATTTGACCGAATAGATTAAACGCTTCTGCGATGTTGATGGTCGAAAGCCCTGTCACCGTACCGGCGGACGTCGCGACAAACAAACAGTCAATGAATGGAACGTCTTGCCCGTCTTGTTGCGCGATCGGCAACCACAATAAAAAACCGCCGAGCAAAATCGTCAAGGTGAAACCAGTGGCAATGAATCGTGCCGGCTTATCAAACAATTGATGGTAAAGCAGTTCTCCGAATCGTCCGAACTTAGCAAGCCGCGAACGTTTTTTATGCGAAAACATAGTCGTACTCCTCCTAAATGAAATGACCCAATTGCCTTTATCATACCCCCCAAAAAACATTTGTTCTATTTAAATCTGCAATCCGCTAAACGTTTTCGTTTTTTTTTGGTAAAATAGATAAAAGTCGACGTTTAATCATAAAAGGAGGTTGAAGGAAACAGTGGACCCTAGGACGGCTGACCATTCGATTGAAGATGTCTCGCGAAGGCTTGAACGCCAATCACAATGGATGCCCGCACAGTTGTATTATCAGTTCGAGGAGTTATTATCGCTTCATGTAGATCAATCAATTCTAAATGAATTGTATATTGCATTAAAAAAATACGATGTATTAACCGATATAGAGCGTGACGAACGAAACGAGAGCATTCAAATGCTGATCGACGAAAACGGCGCGTGATTCTCGGTTTTTGGATTTCCGAGCAGAAGACGCCTCTTCTGCTCTTTTTGTTTTTCGTTCACGATTGGACAACATGAAGAAAGGTGGCACAACCAAAATGGATATCGTGTCGATTATTGGTATTATACTGGGGCTCATCACCCTCGTCGGAGGAATGATTCTCAAAGGGGCTCCGCCCGTCGCGTTACTGAACCCTGCAGCGCTTGTCATCATTTTTGTTGGTACAGCTGCTGCCATCATGATTTCTTTTCCAAAGGAGCGTCTTAAAGTCATCCCGGCTTTGTTTAAAGTCATTTTCTTCGAACAAAAACTGATGACGAAACAAACGTTGCTGCAACAATTCCTAACACTGTCGACACAAGCCCGGAAAGAAGGCTTGTTATCACTTGAAACGGCACTCGAAGAAGTCGATAATGCCTTCATGCGCCGAGGTGTCATGATGGTGATCGACGGACAACCGTCGGAATATGTCGAAGATGTCATGACGCGTGATTTAGAAAATATGACGGAACGTCATCATGCCAATGCCAATATCTTCACACAAGCCGGTACATATGCACCGACACTGGGGGTACTGGGGGCCGTCGTCGGACTTGTCGCCGCCCTGTCCGATTTATCGGATATCGAAAAGCTTGGGCATGCCATTTCTGGTGCCTTCATCGCCACGTTGTTCGGGATTTTCACAGGATACGTCCTTTGGTTCCCGTTCGCGACCAAACTCAAGCAAAAATCAGCCACTGAAATTCAATTGTATGAAATGATGATTGAAGGCATCTTATCGATCCAAAACGGGGAGTCTCCGAAAAACCTCGAAGATAAGTTGCTCGTGTATCTGACACCGAAGGAGCGTGCGACCTATGAAACGGAAAAAGAAGCCGCATGACGAACATATTTCCGAAGGTTGGTTAATTCCATATGCCGACCTTCTCACTTTACTCCTTGCTTTGTTCATCGTCTTATTCGCTTCAAGTAACGTCGATGCCGTCAAACTGAAAGCGATGTCCCAATCATTCAGTTCGGTATTTAACGGCGGCTCCGGTATGATTACAAACAGTTCGTTATCCACTTCACAGGAAGAGGAGGATTCGAAAAAAACCGATGCCCGGACAAAAGCTCAAAGTTATGAAATTGCTGAACTTGAAAAAATCAAGGAAGATGCCAATCAATACATCAAAAAACAAAAGCTTGAAAAAGATATTAAAGTGGAAGTGACGAACGAAGGACTTGTCTTCACGATTCGCGATCGTGCGCTCTTTTCTCCAGCTCAGGCTGCTGTCAAAGGGGATGCCATTCAAATCGCTCAAGGCATGAGTACGTTACTCGTCAAAGCGGGGCAACGTCAAATTCAAGTGTCTGGACATACAGATAACATTCCAATCCGTACAGCGCAATATCCGTCCAACTGGGAACTCAGTACAGAACGAGCCATCAGTTTCATGCGTGCACTTCAAAACAATTCTCAACTCACCCCTAAACGTTTTACAGTCACAGGTTACGGTGAGTATCAGCCAATCGCTTCAAACAAAACGGAAAGCGGCAGAAGTCAAAATCGTCGTGTCGAAGTCCTAATTCGTCCTTTGATTGATATCAAAGCACAAAATGTCATCGATCAAACGACAGCTGCACCGTAAGCGCCGGTTTCTCAAAAACGTCGCATGTTTTACACAACAAACAGGCTCATCCCAAATATACGGGATGAGCCTGTTTTCCTATTAATAATACGGACGAATCATCAAGTAGACGATGACCCCCGTAAAACTGACGTACAACCAAAGCGGCATCGTAAAACGTGTCCACTTCTTATGTTTTTCAAAATTTTGATTCAATGCATGAGCAAGTGACATCAAGACGAGTGGGACGATGACAGCTGCTAAAATAATATGCGAAATTAAAATGAAGAAATAAACGGGACGAACAAATCCTTCCCCGCCAAATTTTGTCGATTCACTGACCGCATGATACGTCACGTACGAAATCAAGAACAACGTCGTCGTCGTCATGGCACCGCCGATGAAGCGACGATGGTTGATCCGATTTCCCCGGCGAATCGAAATCCAAGCGCCCAGTAACAGCATAAACGTAAAGCTGTTGAAGATGGCATTTAAAAAAGGAAGAAGCGTCCAGTCAAACCCGTCACTCACTTGCAGTGGAGGCGCAAAAAATAACAAAGCGACCAACAGATTGATGACGAGTGTCAAGACAATGACGATCGGAACAAAATTACGTTTTTTAGCAGATTGTTGCATGTATTATTCTCCTTGTTTCCAATCAAAGTATCGTTTTAACCATTTCGGTAATGGACCGTCAAACAAACGTTCACGCCAGTATAAATCAGCTGCACGTTGAACTGCTGCTCCACGGATTGGATAAGGATGGACGACACGTGACAATTGACCGACCTTATCTTTTCGAGCCATGGCGTAGACGACTTCCTGCATCCATTCTCCCGCCTGTTCGCCAATTGCATGGGCACCAATCAGTTTTCCACGTTTATCGGCGATCAATTTGACGCGACCTTCCGTCCGACCGTTGATGACAAAACGATCAACTTCATCAAGACCGGTTTCGTAGACTTTAATATCACTGTGCTTTTGACGTGCTTCTTCTTCTGTCAACCCAAGATGGAACAGTTCCGGTGTCGTAAACGTCACCCACGGAACGGCGCGGTAATCAGGTTTTGTCCGTAAGCCGAACAAGGCATTCGTGACGACCGTTTTTCCTTCGAGACCGGCCACATGTGTAAACGGTAACGATTGAATCGTATCGCCGACAGCAAAAATGTGACGTTGGTTCGTCCGAAGTGATCCATCGACTTGAACATAACCTTTTTCAACATGAACTCCTGCACGATCTAGGCGTAACGCATCAATCCGCGGCTTGCGACCAACAGCGACGAGGACTGCATCCGTTTCAATGACACGGGACTCTTCACCTGTTTTAACCGTGACTTCAATTCCTTTTGCGGCTTTACGGACACTCGTGACCGTCGTATTCAGATGGAGTGTCAGCTCTTGTTCGATTTGCCGTTGTAATACCTCGACCATACTCTTATCTTCTTTAGGCATCAGACTTTTGGCACCTTCGATGACGGTGACATCTGTTCCGAGATGAGCATAGGCTTGAGATAACTCGAGACCAATCGCCCCGCCACCAATGACAAGCAATCGTTCGGGACGCTCCGTCAATTCAAAAATCGTTTCGTTCGTTAAGTACGAAATCGTATCGAGACCATCGATTGGTGGAATGATTGGCTCAGAACCGGTCGAAATGGCAAATTTCTCTCCGACTACAAGTTGACCTGCCACTTCGACTTCATTGGCACTCAAGAAACTGGCTTCGCCGATGTAGACATCCACACCCAAATCCTCGAACCGTTTCGTTCCATCATGTGACTGAATGATATTCCGGGCACGATCGACGCTTGCCTTCGTTTTGCTGTACACTGCGTCTCCGTTTAATGTCACGTTGTATTTCGCTGCCGTCTGCTTCATGACATGGACGTCATGTGCAGCTTCAATCAAAGCTTTTGACGGCACACAACCGTAATGCAAACAATCTCCACCTAAATGTGTATGACGCTCAATCAATGCGACGTGCGCGCCGAGACTGGCTGCACCTGCTGCAATCGTCATACCGGCTGCTCCACCACCAATTACGACCAACTGATAACTTTTCATCGGGAAGCCTCCTTGTAACGTGCCGAAATGTCTTCCATTCGTTTCCGGTTAACGCCCCAGTCAGAATAACCGACACGTGAAGCCGAACGGAAGTGTACTTGCTGGGATGAGCTGTCGAAATAAAATTCAACGTCGTCTTTAAATCGCAATACTTTACTGGAAAAAACAGCGTGAATGTAGTCAGGATCTTCTTTGACCACCGTTACCCGATCAAGACTTTGAAGAATTCGCATGATTTGAAACTTTGACTCTGACAGCGTTCCCTTGAACGGTAAAGGATTCATTTTCAATGCTTCTTTATCCGTCTGTGTCGATACTGCGTTCGGTTTTCCTGTAAGCGGACTTAATGTGCCATTTGATACGCCAAGTGCCATGACCGATTCCTCCATTCGTTTCGTCTTGCTGTAAATCGTTATCCTCATTTTACTTTACCAGTTCAGTTTCGAAAGCGCTTCTCATTTGACTTTCACGTTATGCTTTCGTGACCGGCAGGAGAATGGTCGCAATCGCTCCGCCTTCCGGTTGATTATCGATGAACAATTTTCCTTCATGTGCTTCAACCAGTTCACGGCAAATTGCGAGACCTAACCCTGTTCCACCTTTCCCTTTTTGAACCTGATAAAACTTTTCCGTGACATGTCTGAGGTGATTTTTAGGAATACCGGGTCCTTCATCGCTGAAAGATAAAAAGAGGACACGTTCTGAGCGGACAAGGCGAATTGTGATTTCGCCGTCAATCGGCGAAAAGCGGATCGCGTTATCCAGTAAATTTAAAAAGACCTGTTTTAAACGGTTTTCGTCGTAAAGACCAATCACCTGTGCCGGCAATTTACGAACAATACGGATGTTTTTTTCTTCCAGTTTTTGACGCAATTGTGCCGTCACCGTTTCAATGATTTCAGTCAAATTTACTTCCTGCCGGTATAAGACGAGCCGGCTCGTCTCCAGTTTCGAAAAATCAAGCAACTGTTCCACTAACGAAATCAATCGTTCCGTCTCCGAATGAATGATTCCCATCCCGAGTGAGGCTTCTTCCGGCAGCCGTTCTGGTTCAGCGAGCAACGTTTCACTCCATCCTTTGATGGACGTAAGAGGCGTTCGTAATTCATGCGAAATTCCGGAAATGAATTCGTCTTTCAGCGTTTCCTGCTGCTTGATCTGTTGTCCCATATAATTGATTGTCCGGGCCAACTCCCCTAATTCAAACGTATACTCTTCGTTGACCTTGACATCATAATGCTGTTTGGCGATTTGATCGGATGCACCGATGACTTCCTGAATCGGTCGGACGATGGAAGAGACGAGACGTGAGGAATAGATATATGCCAGCCCCCAAATGACGACCCCGAGTAAAAGAATCGCTAAACAAATTTCAATGACCCGCTGATCAATTTTTTCAAGGGATGTCGTATAACGCAGCGCCCCCGTCGTTTGCCCAAATGACACGACAGGCTCGGTTACTTCCAACAAATGTTCCCCCGTTGCCGGATCTTCATATCGTTTTGTAATCGTCCCGCCCGCAAGCAACCGGGTCACTTCCGTTTTCGTCATACTCCGCTTCGAGACAAATCCTGTCGACGAATAGCGTGGGATGCCTTTTGCATCCAACACTTCAATTTCAGCATCCGTATAGGCATAGGAATCGAGAACATCATGAATCGTCGCTTCTGAATCCTGAAAGTCGTAAGCCAAACCGCTGTTCGCAAACAAGACGGCACTCGCATTCGCATGCCGTTTTAAAACATCCGTCGCTGTTACATAATAATAGTTATACGTCACGAACGATAAAATTCCGATGACGAGCAAAACCGTCACTGTAATGATCGTCATGAACCGCATCAAAATCTGTCGTTTCATTTTTCGTTACGCCATTTATAGCCGTGTCCCCATAATGTTTCGATAAATTGAGGTTCTGCCGGATTTTCTTCGATTTTTTGCCGCAGACGACGGATATTGACATCCACTGTTTTCCGATCACCAAAATAATTTTCGCCCCAAACCGCATCCAGTAATTCGTCTCGTGACATCACCTGATCTTCATTTTTGATGAAATGACATAATAAATCGTATTCCGTTGGTGTGACTTCGACATCAATACCTGCTTTTTGCACTCGTTTCGCCCCAAGGTCAATCCGAAAAGGACCGGATATCAGCTCACGCGGCTGTTTACGACGGCGCAATGTCTCGACCCGACGTAACAAAGATTGAATTCGGGCCAATAATTCAGCCGGACTGAACGGCTTCGCGATATAATCGTCCGCCCCTACACTAAGTCCCATGACTTTATCTTCTTCACGTGTTCGTGCGGTCAACATGATGATACCAACGACTTCATCTTGGGCACGGGCTTGTTCACAAACCGCAAATCCATCCACTTCCGGCATCATGATATCAAGCAGCAAGATATCAAACGTTTCTTGCTCAAAGTGATCCAATGCTTCTCGTCCATTTTCCGCTTCAATTACTTCGTAACCTGCCCGCTTCAAATTAATGACGATGAAACTGCGGATTGCATGTTCATCCTCAGCCACTAGTATTTTTGTCATCTTGTTTTCCTCCTGCTTTTTCTTTATTCCACAAGTGCCACGTTGGCTGCATATTTCTCATAGGCTTGATTGGTCGTGATGACATATACATAATCAATGCCTTCCTTGATTTTTTTCTTGCGATGACTGGCAATATATTGAGTCTTCGGAATGATCTCTAACTCAAAATCAATCGCTCCGGTCTCACGATTGATAAAACGAACACGGTTGTCTTTCTTCTCGATTGTTTCGCGTGTTGCCCAACTGGCCGGGAAACGCATGACAAAATTATATTCCAAATCAATGTACTGTTCTTCCCGAAGCTCGAAACCACTTTCCAGAAACGGTTGGACATCAGCACCATTCCAGGCATAATAGGCCGTGATTTTAGGTTTTTCTTCCGCAATCCGTCCGATACTTCTTTCCGGTGTATATTGATGGGCAAACTCGATGACACCATCTTGATTGACGTCCTTCGGGAACGTATACATCGGTTCGATGATTTCCGCTGCTTCACCTAAACGAATTGGTTCAAGTTGCGCTTGGTTGAGTTGAAACACCAGCAAATGCATTTTCGCATCACGGGTAAAGGAGACGAGCATTCCTTTTTCCTTTGCAGCATTGATCGTGTCGATTTCAAACAGATCATGATCAGCAAATAAATCGCCTTCCTTGATCGGCAGTGAAAGAGACTGCCGGATCTGCGGGTTCAAGACTTCTTCATAATATACCAACTCTGCCGGTTGTCCTTTTTTCAGCAGGACCATATCCGGATGCTGATCTTGATTCAAGTCGGCAATCGTCAACCGATTGTATGTATCGATTTGCGTAATCTGAATCGACGACTTCATAACATCCTTTACCAGATACACCGTATTTTTTTCAAGGCTCGTGACGCCAATCATCAAATGATTCAAGGTCTTGGAGTCATTTGTAATGACATGCAACTGATCAATCGAACGTCCTGATGCAATCGGACGATCGACCCGCAATTTCCATTTTTTATTCGACCGTTCGTGTACCAGCAAATGGATCCGGAGTGTTCCTTTTTGTTCCATTCGATAAAACGTGACCGCTTCATCGCGTCCATCGCGGTTTAGATCAATTAATTCATAAAGCCTCGAGATTGATTGATTACGTGGTGCCACGATTTCTGCTTGTGCGGGAAGATCCGTCTCAATTTTTGTCTTCAATGACTTTTCCCATTCCGGCAATGCCGGATGTTCAAGTAACGAAGCAGGGTGCGGTAACGTCAGACCGCAGCCCGCCAAATATAGGGTCGATAAGAAAATTACAAAATATTTCATTAGACTTAAATCCTTTCCATACATGCTCTCTCCAAACTTTATCACACTCTTTCCGAGGAGAGTATATTGTGGAAGCAGGGTCAACTTGTTAAGATGTAACAGATATTCGAAAGGAGTTTACACATTTATGGCTTATGAAATGATTGTACTTGATTTAGACGATACATTATTGACAAGTGACCATACGATTTCTCCGAAAACCAAACAAGCCTTACTCGATGCCCAGCGTCGTGGAAAAAAGGTCGTGCTCGCGAGTGGTCGTCCGACTTATGCTATGACTGATCTGGCAGAAGAACTCGAACTAGCCCGTTATGGAAGTTATATTCTGAGTTTCAACGGAGCTTCGATCATCGACTGTCAGACGAATGAATCTCTCTTCTCGAGCACCCTTTCACCGGAAACCGTGCATCGACTTTATGAGTTAAGTAAACGGGAAGACATCGACATTCATACGTATGTCGGGCATGACATCTACACCGAGCAACCGAACTCCTACACGACACTTGAAGGGGAACTGACCGGCATGGACATCGTAGTCGTCCCGGATTTCAAAGCAGCCATTACGGAACCGGTCGTAAAATGTTTGATGCTCGCTGAAGAAAACCGTTTGGAGGTAGTCGAACGAAAACTTCAGCTCGAGTTAGCCGGTGAACTCGCTGTCGCCCGCTCTAAACCATTTTTCCTCGAGTTTACGGAAGCCGGTGTGACGAAAGGAACGAGTCTCGCCTTGCTTGCAGACCGTCTCGGAATCAAGCAGGCAGATGTCATTGCCTGCGGGGACGGAAACAATGATTTATCGATGATTGAATGGGCAGGTCTTGGTGTCGCGATGGCGAATGCCGCAGATACCGTCAAAGAAAAAGCCCAATACATGACAGCCTCTAATGATGAAGATGGAATCGCTCTCGTCATCGAAAAATTCATGATGGATTAAAGAATTCAAAAAACCAATTTACTCCATTTTTTTGTGGAGTAAATTGGTTTTTTATGTTTTACGACATACACCAATTGATCGGTGTCCGATTTTGTTGTATTAACCAATCGTTCGTTTGCGAGTAGGGACGACTGCCAAAAAATCCCCGGCTGGCTGACAATGGACTTGGATGAACGGACTCAAGTACGAGGTGACGGGATGTATCAATTAAACTTTTTTTACTTTTCGCATGATTTCCCCAAAGAATGAACACAATCGGTTGCTCTTGTTGTCCCAACACTTCGATGACACGGTCCGTAAACGATTCCCAGCCCTTTTTAGCATGGGAACCCGCTTTCCCTGCTTCAACCGTCAAGGAGGTGTTGAGGAGAAACACACCTTGTTTTGACCAGGCTTCAAGATTCCCCGTCGTCGGTACCGGACATCCGAGATCGGTAACAAGTTCCTTGTACATATTCCGCAAAGAAGGTGGAATCGCGACACCGTCATTGACAGAAAAACTTAATCCGTTGGCTTGATTCGGTCCGTGATACGGATCCTGCCCTAAAATGACACACCGGACATCGGCTGGTGCCACAGCATCAAAGGCATGAAAAATTTGATCTTTTGGCGGATACACGGTTGTTTCCCGGTAAGCCGTTTTAACGAAATCCCATAAACGGATAAAATATTCTTTTTCTTTCTCTTCTTTTAAGATTTCCTGCCAGGCTGAATGCATACGGCTCGCTCCTTTTTCAGTCTCAAGCCCCTGTTCGTTCGGCTTGATTCTGCTATGATGAGTAATGAGGTGGAATAAACATGATTCAAACAACACAGTTATTTGGTTTGCCTTTTGTCAACGCAACACCATCGACATGGTATACCCATATTAAAACGATGTTACACCATAACGAAAAAGCCTTTCTGGTCACAGCTAATCCTGAACTGGTTTTACGTTCTTTGCGCGATCCGGCTTATAAACATATCTTACAACAAGCGACATTCATTACGCCTGATGGAATCGGTGTGACCGCAGCCAGTAAACGAATGGGAGAACCGCTTACTGCGACATTACCCGGCATCGAGACGGCACGTGAGTTACTTCGAACGGCGGATGCCCTGAAAAAGCGGGTCTTTCTGCTCGGCGGGCGCCCTGAAGTCATGAAATCCCTGATCCAGCAATTGTCGATTCGTTTTCCGGACATTCAGTTTGTCGGAACCTTTCACGGATTCGGAAAAGAGACAGAAGCGGCACAGGCGATTACATCTGCACAGCCAAATTTAATTTTGGTAGCGCTCGGTGCACCGAAACAGGAAGAATGGATTGCATCGGTTTACGATCAAGTGGATCACGGCCTCTTTATCGGTGTCGGCGGTGCCTTCGATGTCTGGTCCGGTCACAGTAAACGGGCTCCGAAGCTGTTCCGAAAGCTAAAGCTTGAATGGCTGTACCGGATTTCCAGTCATCCGCGTGGATTGGAGAAATTGAAGGACTTGTTTCTTTTTGTTTCTCTCGTCTTACGTAAAAAATCCCGTCTGTAAACAAAAAAATACCCGCTGTCCGGTTGACCGGACAGCGGGTATTTTCGTTTCTTACGCGTTGACCGTTGAGAATGAACGACCAAGTTCTTTTGCTTTTGCGATTGCTGCTTCTTTAATTTCTTCTGCTTTTTCAGGGTTCATTGCCATACCTTCGATGAACAACGAGTTGTAATCTGTTACGCCTGTGAAAGCAAGTGCTTGACGGAGGTAATCATCACCAAAGTTAAGGCCTGAACCTTCGTATACGCCGCCAGTTGCTTGAATGTGGAGTGCTTTTTTGCCTTCCATCAATCCTTTTGGACCTTCTGCCGTGTAAGCAAATGTTTTACCTGCAAGAAGAACGCTGTCGATATACATTTTAAGACGTGCTGGGAATGAGAAGTTCCACATTGGCGTTACGAATACATATTCGTCCGCTTCCATGTACTGCTCCAAGTGTTTTGTCATCGTTCCGACTTTAGCGATTTCCACTTCTGATAACGCTTCGCCTGTTGCGAATTTTCCCCATGCGCTCAATACGTCTGTATCGATTTCTTGAACGTCTTCTTTATATAGATCAAGAACTTGTACTTCAGCATTCGGATTAGCTGCTTTGTAGCTTTCAAGGAAAGCTTCACCTGCTTGAAGGCTGAATGAATGTTCTGTTGATTTCGGATTTACAGTTACATAAAGTAATTTAGTCATTTTTATTTCCCCTTTGTATCTAAAGTAATTTCTGTAAGTAAATATACCAACACCATTTTCGTTTGTCAATTAGTTTGATTTCAAAGAAATCAACAAAAAAAAGCGTAATCATAAGATTAGGCTTTTTCTGCATGCGTATAATGATCTGCTTTATGACCAATCCGTTTCAATTGGTCAATCAACTGTTCTTTTTCTTCAATTGAAAGATCGCTGAATAAGTCCGTTAAAAATGCTTCGTGTTTCGGGAAGGTTTCTTCCATCAAAGCTCGTCCGGCTTCGGTTAATGTTCCGAATGTCACACGGCGATCTGTCGGGCACGACCGTCGAGCAAGAAGTCCACGGTTTTCCAATTTATCGACGACATACGTCACACTGCCGCTTGTCAGTAAAATCTTATCACCGATTTGTTGAAGTGGTGTATCTCCTTTGTGGTACAACAATTCCAGGACACCAAACTCCGATAAATTCAGTTGATGTGTCTTAATATCCACCTTTACTTGTTCCGTTACCGCATGCATGGTACGAGATAGAACAACGAGCATTTTCAATGCCAGCTTCGAGTCTGTCGATTCCATTTTACGTTCGCCCCTCTTTATCTTGATTCGAAACAATCATAGACCTCTTTTTTCCATCGGTCAATTCCGGTTTGGATTTTCAGCTCTTTTTGACGGATTGCTTAATTTCTTCTTGCCATGAAACGCGTCCCATAGATTACGGTCTTGATATACACTACAAGGGAGGCTTTCTTCATGTCATTTCAAACATGGTTACAGCATCTTTTCCAAAAAAATGTAGCTTTTGAATTAGCGATTGAACAATTGTATACACCAACCGGCTACTACCTGTGCAAACATACGTTGGTCGCCCAGTACAAAGACTTGACGCCGGCTCATCAGATCGAACTGTTGCAAAAGGTTACCGAACAAATCGAACGTTCGACTTCGCTTGAAGGTCCGATTACAAAGCAGGACTGGATTCAGATTCATCAACAATTATCCAACAGTTAGGAGGAACTTTTGATGGCCAACATTCGTGACTTAGCACGTGAAGCAGATGTTTCAGTGACGACAGTCTCGCGTGTCCTCAATGATCATCCGTACGTCGCGGAAGATAAACGGCAGGCCGTACGGGACGCAATCATCAAACTCGGTTACATCCGCAATCAAACTGCCGTCCATTTGTCGACCGGTCAAACGAAAACAATCGGCGTCATGTTACCTTACGTCGATCATCCGTATCATGCTGCCATCTTACACGGAATCGCCCAAAGTGCTTTTGAGGAAGGATATCGTTTTTTGACTTGGCAGACAAACTACATCGCATCCCATGAACAAACCGTTCTTCAGGCACTTGCCCAACGTGAAGTCGATGGACTGATTGTCGTTTCACACAGTCTCCCCGTCGATGAGATTCTCCCATATGAGCAGTATGGTCCGATTGTTTTTTGTGAGCACCACGAGGAAGTCTCTTCGGTTTATATCAATCATTATTCAGCGTTTCAAAGCGGGTTGAAAGCACTTCAATCTTTTGGACATACTCATATCGGAATTTGTCTCGGCCGTCCGGACAGTACGAACAGCCGTGCCCGAAAACGTGCTTATCAGGACACCGTGCCGCTTGCTGATGCTGAATGGACATATCAACACGCATTGACAATCGAAGACGGAGCCGACATCGCACGGAAGTGGTCTAATCAAGCTTACCGTCCAACTGCTTTATTGACTGCAAGTGATCACGTCGCGGCTGGTATTATTTTGGAGCTTCGAAAACAGGGATATCGGGTTCCGGAAGATCTAGCGGTCATTGGATTTGACGGCAGTGAATTAGCGGTCGTCCTCAATCTAACAACAGTTGCGGTCCCTTATGAAACCATCGGACGCCAGGCCTTTTCCGTCGCAATCAGCGACAACTGGAGACAGCATCCCCAAAGTGAAATTCCAACCACTCTTCTGAGTGGATTAACAGCAATTAAAGTCCATGATTGAACTCCCCCCACCTACGCCTTGCTTAAAGGTGGGGGATTCCTGAGTTATTCGACCTGACGGTCGAAACCTGATCAGGCTAGCCCCGTCGTCCCGACGGTTGAAGAAGCCAAGATTCGTTCAGCTTCTCGTTTAAGATTCAGTCCTGCGTTCACATCCCGGTCGTGGTGGATCCCGCAATTCAGGCATGTCCATTCACGCAAGCCAAGATGTTTCACGTCTTTGTGTTGATGTCCGCAACTGGAGCACAGTTGGCTGGAAGCAAAGGTCTTCCCGACCTTCACGACGGTCTTCCCGCACCAGTCCGCCTTATATTCGAGCATACGGAAGAACGTCGACCAACTGACGTCCGAGATGGACTTGCTCAACTTGCGGTTCTTCTGCATGTTCTTCACTTGCAAGGTCTCGACGCCGATGACGTCGTGGTTTTTGACGATCTCGGTCGATACTTTGTGCAGGAAATCGGTTCGCTTGTTGGCAATCTTCTCGTGGATGCGGGCGACCTTTCGTTTCTGCTTCTGGTAGTTCTTCGACTCGGTAAGTTTCACTTTCTTGTCCAAGGCCATGCGCTGACGACGAGAGAGCTTGCGTTGCTCGCGTGCCAGCTTTTTCTCGAGCGAACGGAAGTAGCGGTCGTTCTTGTATACCGTGCCGTCCGACAGGATGGCAAAGTTCTTCAACCCGACGTCTATGCCGATGGATGAACCGGTCTTCGGCAGTTCGTGGATTTCCTGCTCGACGAGCAGGGAGACGAAGTATTTTCCTGAAGCGTTACACCGGATGGTTGCGTTCAAGATGCGTCCTGCGACCTGTCTCGAGTTGGCGAAACGCACCCACTTCAACTTAGGAAGTTTGAGCTTGTTGCCGACAACCGAGACCTCGGGAAGCTGGTTCTTTTTCTCGATATTGGTCTTGTAGGATTGGACGGGATTGCGCTTCGATTTGAACCGAGGCCCTTCGTTCTGCTTCTTGAAGAAGCGATCATACGCATCGGTCAGGTGTTTGACACTCGATTGAAGCGAATGGCTATCGACTTCTTTCAGCCAGTCGAACTCTTGCTTCAGCATCGGGATTTCTTTCGAACAAGAACCGTAAGACAGTCCTTTGCCTGTCATTTTATACGTCTCATCCCACTTCGCTAAGAAGTAGTTGAAGACGAAACGCGAACAACCAATGGTCTTCGCAATCAGGATTTCCTGCTCTTTCGTCGGGTATATTCTGAATTTGTAGGCCTTATACTTCAACATGATTTTTACCTCCTTGAAAGGTTCATACCCGAAAGGGAGGCGGGCGATTCACCTCCCACTTTCACTTCGTTTAAAAGTGGGAGTACTCTCGCCTAATTTTGATAGATGAAAACCCGCTCTTGTCTCGCAAATGCGTCAAGAGCGGGTTTTTCGGATGATTTCTTTCTCATAAAGATCCGGCAGCAACGTAACGTGAGCCCCAGTAGCCGCTTCGGAATGATTCTTTGACGACTTGTCCGTAATAAGAGTTTGCGTTGATCATAGTCGATCCATCAACCGCGATTCCTACATGTTGAATACCGCTTCCGTGTGTAAAGAAGACTAAATCTCCGGCAGCGGGAGCTGTCCGTTTTGTTCCGCTGTACTGGGCAGCAGCCGTTCGTGGCAATGATTTGCCTAACGCGTTATACACATAGCGTGTGAAACCCGAGCAGTCAAAGCTGACAGGTCCCGTTGCACCAAATACATACGGACGTCCTTTTAATCCTTCCGCAACAGAGACGACAGCCGCACCACTCTTAGAAAGTCCCGTTGTCGCTTGCGCACTAAATGCTTTTGTATAGGCAGCAGCTATGTATGCATTTTTTCCCTCGTACTTGAATTGATACCAGTTGTTTGCTGTTTTAGTCGAAACGGTTACCGTCTGCCCAAGTTTTAGTTGGCCAAGTTTTTGTCCCGTCGTCGCTGCTTCTGACCGAACATTCAACACATCCACTGATACGACGACTTTTTGAACGGAACTGGCTTTCGTTTGTGCAGGAACAGCTGCAAAACTGCTGATCAGTAATGTGGCAAACACGGTAATACGAGCCAAAAATGAACACTTCATCCGTCTCTCTCCTTTTAAATGCATCGATATATGTAAAAAATAAATTATCAGATAATTCCTGTTTTTATCCTATCATGTTGATTTATTCCCTCGTGTTACATTTTATTGACAGCACTTCTTTTTCGTAATGATTTTGTAACAAAATAAAAAACAGGTCATAAAACGGCTCCTTAAAGCCGTTTTATAGTATCTGTTTGATGGAGAAATCTCTTACAACTGTTTAATCCATTGACTTCTTTTTCCGAAAGCGTGCCAAAAATTCGTACACAATCGGCACAATCAACAACGTCAACAACGTAGAGCTGGTCAGTCCACCGATGACCGTGACACCAAGGCCTTTAGAAATCAAGGCACCACCTTCAAGTCCTAACGCAAGAGGTGACAAGGCACCGATTGTCGCAAGAGCTGTCATCAAGATCGGACGAAGTCGTGTTCCTGCTGCGTCCAACAAGGCTTCACGTGTGGAGAGTCCTTCTGCTTCTTTATGAATGACTCGGTCAATTAAGACGATTGCATTCGTAACGACGATTCCGATCAGCATCAAAGCACCGATTAAAGACGAGACGGAAATCGTTTCACCCGTAATCAACAGTGCAAGTAAACCACCGATGATGGCAAACGGAAGCGAGAACAGGATGACGAGTGGTGTCGAAGCGCCTCCGAACGTGATGACTAAAACGAGGTAGACGATTGCGACGGCCGCTGCCATCGCCAAACCAAGTTGCGTAAACGACTCTTGGATTTGCTCTGTTACGCCACCCGCTTTATACGAAACGCCTGTCGGAAGGTCAATCTTTTTAACGGATTGATCAATTGCCTGTGAAGCTTCTGTTGCTTTATCGGTCTTCAGTTCTGCCGTAACGGTTGCAACAAGTTTCCCGTCCCGTTCACTGAGAGAATCCGGTGTCGTTCCTTTTTTCACCGAGACAAAATCCGATAATTTACGAACCCCGAGTGGCGTCGTAACATCTGTTTTTTGTAAATCATTAATTGAATCATAGGTTGTCTGTTCATTCGGAACAATGATATCCAATTCTTTACCGTCTACTTTTATGGTAGAAAGTGGTTTTTCTTCTCCCTGCACATTGGCAATACCTTGTGCCAATTGTGCTGTCGAGACACCAAATTCAGCAGCTTTTTGCTGATCCACTTCGAACGTGTACTGCGTATACGACTCTTTTAAATCTGTCGTTACTTTCCGAACGTATTTGGATTCTCCTTCAATCGCTTTGACGAATTTAGGAGTCATCGTTTGTAAGTCTTCAATCGAATTGGCATAGACAGAATACGAAACGCCGGAAGATGCCGCTCCGCCGCTGAAGTCCTGTTCTTTCCATTCTCCTGTCGGAATATCTTTATTCAGTTGCTTAATGGTCTGTTGCTTTACGTCTGCAAAATCGGCTGTATCCGGATCGTATTGAGCGATGAAAACAGCTTGTTTCGTATTCCCCGGATTCAACGGATTTTCGCCGCCGACCGTGAACTGCAGATTATCGATATTATCTTGCTTGTCAAAGTAAGCTTCTGCCTGATCTGCTGCTTTTAATGAATCTTCAAGCGTCTGACCCGGTTTTGGATTGTACGTGACGTAAAACGTTTTTTCGCTCTCCTGATTCAAGAAGTTGACACCGATTGCCGGAACAAGTGCAAAACTGCCGACTAACAGCAGGACTGCCAATCCAAAAACAACCAGCTTATGGTTCAAGGACCAATTCAGCACACCACGGTACCAATTCGCAAGTCTGCCGCCCTCTTCTTTTTCCGGTTTTGGTGCCTTTCCACGTTTGAACAATGAATCCGCAAACATAGGTACAACGGTCACCGCAACGATCAGCGATGCAAACAGAGCGAAGACCACCGTCAAGGCGAATGGTAAAAATAACTCTCCGACGAACCCTGTGACGAATCCAAGTGGCAGGAACACAGCGATTGTGACAATCGTGGATGAAGCGACCGGAATAAACACTTCACGTGTCGCATCGATAATAAGTGCTTTTCCTTTCAGTGGTTCAGCCGGATCCGTCAATCGCCGGTAAATATTTTCAATGACGACAATCGAATCATCGACGACGCGTCCGATTGCAACCGTCATCGCCCCAAGTGTCATGATGTTAAGCGAGATGTCCAACTGTTTTAATACGAGAATCGCCATCAACAAGGAGAGCGGAATTGAAATGACCGCAATGATTGTCGATTTGATGTTTCGTAAGAACAGAAGAATGATGATGACAGCGAATAAGGCACCGATCAACGCTTTGCTGATCATTGTCGAGACCGATTCTTCGATCGGCTTTCCCTGGTCGAGGGTGACGGATGCCTTCGCACTGTTATTCTCCTTCTCAAAGTCTTGAATCGTTTCTTTTACTGCATTAACGACTTCAACCGTATTCGCATCTTGCGATTTTGTCACTTGGACACCAATCGAGCGTTCTCCGTTTGAACGTGAAATCGATTCTTCGATTCCTTTATCTTCAATCGTCGCCAATTGTGACAGTTTTACGGTCGGGACCTGAGTAGGTGCAGCTGCAGCTTGCGCCTCTTGCGTTTGCGCCGGTGCTGCTTGTACTGGCGCTTGTCCAGTTGTTGCTTCAGGTGCTTGTCCGGACGCTGCAGCTTGCGGTGTATAAGGTAAACGAAGATTTTTTAATTCATTGACAGTTGTCACCTTGCCATCTAAAACGACTGCTTGTTCTTGATCACCTAATTCATATAATCCGAGCGCCAAACGGGAATCATTTGCTTGAATCAATTGTTTGGCATTCTCTTCCGTCAATCCGTATTGCTGTAATTTTTTTTCGTCAAATCGAATTTCGATTCGACGAATTTCTTGACCGGCAATTTGGACCGTCTGCGCCCCTTCGATTCCTTCGAGTTTCGGTTGCAGTTCATTTTCGACTAATTTCGTTAAGTCGGATAACGAACGTTTTTCATCCGATACTGCAAATCCGATGACCGGAAAGGCATCAAAAGAAATCCGGGAAACTTGTGGTTCCTGTGCCCCTTCCGGTAGTTCGACGTTGGCTAAAGCTTCTTTTACTTTTTGCTCCGCTTCATCCATATCGGTACTAAAGGTGTAATCAATTTGGAGATTGGATGCATTTTGGAAGGATGAAGATCGGACTGTATCCACTCCTGCCAAGTTTTCGACTTTACTTTCGAGTTCTCGACTGACTTCATCCAAGACTTGTTCCGGTGTCGCCCCCGGATAAATTGTCGTGACGGAGACTGTTGGTGTCGTGATATCCGGCAACGTTTCGAGCTTCATCGTCGTCCCGGCATAAATTCCAGCCACTGTGATAATGATGGTCAGTAACCAAAGCGCAAACTTGTTATTGACTGAAAACTGAATAATCCGCTTCATGGTAAGGTTTCGCCTTCTCTCTTCTTTTTCAAGTTATTCTTATTTTTCTGGTGCTTGATCGATCTTCCGTGCTTGTTCCAGTAAACGTTGGATTAGCTGTTGTCGAAGTTTTGGTTCCGGTTGTCCAAACTGAAAATGTTCCGACATCTTTAAACCATCCAACGTAAACCGAATCATCATCCCGTCTACAGGATCCGCTTGATCCATTAATTGATCAAAAAATCGGTAGACCTGTTTTTTTCGTTCTTCAACAAATGCTGCATTTTCTTTTAGCAGAGACAATAAAAACAATACGGTATCAATGTCGAGACAGAACTCTTCATCACGCCGCGCCTGCAACAAAACAAAAGCTTCCATCGGACCAGCGCCTTGCTCACGGTATACTTGATATTGTTGAAACTGTCGTGTTTCTTGTTCCTCGATCACACCCATCAGTAATTCTTCTTTCGAAGCAAAGTGATACAACAATCCACCTTTTGAGACATTCGCTTGTTTTGCCACTTCTTCCAGTGTCAATTGCGGAAACCCGCGGGTAAGCATGATTTGAACCGTCGCATCCGTAATTCGACGTCGTGTTTCTAATGCTTTTGTACTGACCATCATCCCTCTCCTTTCTTTTTGCTGTACCGTCCGGACGGTTTATTTTTTAAATATACAAATTTCTTTTCCATTTTGCAAGTCGGAATCCATGTTTCACGTGAAACTAGTTACCTCAAGCGGACCGGACAGTCCAGACAAAAAGAAGTTCACCGGATCTCTTTAAGATCAAGAACCGGGAAACTTCCCAAATAACTATTAGTTCTCTTCACGGGCACTTTCCATCAAAGCTGCATGCATCGCTTCTGATAACTGATGTTCACGTAAGACATGCACCCCACGATCCGTCGGTCCTCCAGGAGCTGCCACATCTTGAATCAATTCTGCTGTCGGACGTTCTTCATGCAACAGTAATTCCGCCGAACCTTTCATGGCTTGTGCAATAATTCGTCGTGCAACGGATTCATTAAAACCAGCTTTCGTTAACACCGGTGTCATCGCACCGACGATTTCATAGAAGAAAGCGGGACTGCATCCGGCTGCTGCCATCAAATACGGCATGGTCGAAGCATCCGTTTCAACCGTTTCACCCACTCGTTCAAACAACGCCGTTGCTTGTCGCTTCTTGATGTCAGAAATATGATCTCCGAACCAAAGGCCGGTCATGCCCGTTCGAAAGGCGACAGGAGTATTCGGCATTGCACAAACCGCGCCACATGTCACATGTGTTTCAATCTCAGCGGGTGTGATGTGGGCTGCGACGGACACGACAAGCTGGTTCATCCAAGTATGTTGTTTGACATAGTCCAAGACTCCATCCGGTTGCATTGCTAAAACCACGACATCAAATTGATCGACTTGTTCTTCCGCTGTCGTCCGGACGCCGTATTGTGTTGCTAATACATCCAGACGCACCCGGTCCGTTCGATTGGTCATTGTGATCATTTGAGGCGATATACCAGAAGCAATCCACCCTTTGACTAAGGATTCACTCATCGAACCTGCCCCTACCATTAAAATGTTCATGTTCATTCCTCCCAACAAAAAAAGGACCAGTCGCTGCTGGTCCTTTTGGATTTCCTAGTCATTATACACGAACGGCTAAATCTTCGACAGCGACGACACGCAGCCCTTTTTCATTCAACTTCTTGACGATTTTCTTTTTCGTTTTGTCATCACAATCTGTCGGCAACGTGATCAAGACACGACGCATGACACTACTTTTTGCATCCAGTGTCATGAGGCTTGCGACCGTCGAGTACTTATTGACGATTTTGGCGATTTTTTCAAGCGCTCCTTTTTGTTCACTGAGTGCTACCGTTAAAACGTAACTTCCCGAATCACGATTCCATGCTTCTTCCAGCATGCCGAGCATCTTTCCGTGCGGCAAGATGCCGAAGAACTGACCATCGTCATTTAAGACAGCGATGTAAGGCAATTCTTTAATGGAGAAAAAGACTTCAAAGAAGTTGCTTCCCGTATAGATGAACTTGGTCGCATTCTTAATCAATGTCATGACATTATCGTCCAAACTGCCGCCGTTCATGCCGTGACGATAGATGTGCATCTTGTAGATGTTCCCCTTGAACTGTTGACCGGATTGGTCCAAAACAGGTACACAACGATATCCCGTTTCTTCCAACGTCTGTAACGCTTCACGGAGCGTGGCTGTTTCTGATACTTTGACACACTGGTGTTTCGGAATGCATAAACTTTGAACGAGCATACAAAACGTCCTCCTCTTTCCTCTTCATGGTTCTGACTGAAATACTTATCGTCCTACTTAGCTTATCATTCGCTTTTGGTCCTTGTTTTCCTGCTTTCCTTCTATTCCCTTCTCAACAACAACCGAAAACACAAATTAACTGTAGAATCACGAATAAATACCTATGATTCAGAAGATTTTCAATTCATTATTAAATCAGCAATCTCTTTTATATTAAGATTTATTAAGATTTCGTAAAGAAGAGCCATAGTTGTATTCTTTTACAATAGCGTCTGATACAATCGAACTCGTGAAGTCGCTTCACTATTCTATTCTTGTTCTTAATATGGAGGCAGAAGAAATGTTCAGTAAAAAACAAGATCCATTCGCAGTGAAATTATCTGAGATTGCAGGACACCTGAAACAAACGTCACAATTTTTCGTAGACTTTAAAATTAATGGAATTGCCGATGTTAAAGAATTCGCCCATAAAGTAAAAGATTTCGAAACAGCTGGTGATGATTTGATGCACCAACTCATCATTGATTTAAACAATGCTTTCATTACACCAATCGACCGTGAAGATTTATTGGCACTTGCTAATTCTCTTGATGACGTCCTCGATGGTTTTGAAGAATGTTCAGCCATTTTTGAAATTTATAATATCGTACAAGCAGACGAGCACATGATTCGATTCGTCGATGAGATCCACCTTGCTGTCAACGAACTCGCTTTAGCGATGGACCTGTTGGTTGCCCGTAAACTTCAACCGATGCGTGAACACGTCATCAAAGTAAAAGAACAGGAAACGATTTGTGATAACTTACGTCGTAAGTCGATCAAAGCCTTGTTCGCTACAGAAACTGATCCAATTAAAATCATCCAATACAAAGAAATTTATGAATCGCTCGAATCAATCGCCGATTACTGCCAAGATGCAGCTAACGTCATTGAAACGATCATCATGAAAAACGCATAAGTGAGGAGCTAACGAGATGGATAGTCTGTTTATCATCACCGCCATAATCGTGATTCTCGCACTTAGCTTCGATTTCATTAATGGTTTCCACGATACAGCGAACTCGATTGCGACTTCGGTGTCGACTCGTGCTTTGAAACCACGTCACGCAATCATTCTTGCGGCGACGATGAACTTTTTAGGTGCCATTACGTTTACTGGTGTAGCTAAAACAATTTCTGGCGACATCGTCGATCCGTCGACACTTGAACACGGAAGTTATGTTGTCATCGCTGCGCTGCTTTCTGCCATCGCCTGGAACCTTTTGACGTGGTACTTCGGTATTCCGTCCAGTTCTTCGCACACACTGATTGGTTCAATCGCCGGTGCTGCGATTGCCTCAGTCGGATTTGGCGGAATCGAAGCAAAAGGACTTTTGAAAATCGTCCAAGCTTTATTGATTTCACCAATCCTTGCGTTTACACTCGGTTTCATCGTGTATGCCATCTTTAAAGTAGTCTTTAAGAAGGGTAATCTGGCGAAGACGAATCGTCGCTTCCGTCACATGCAGATTGCAACAGCTGCCCTTCAGTCGTATACGCACGGAACGAATGATGCCCAAAAAGCAATGGGGATCATCACGCTTGCCCTGATCTCTTCCGGTTATCAAACGGATCATGAAGTCGCGACATGGGTTAAATTATCATGTGCGATCGCCATGGGTCTCGGAACATCAGTCGGTGGATGGCGGATCATCAAGACCGTCGGTGGACAGATCATGAAAATCCGTCCTGTCAACGGGGTTGCGGCTGACTTAACATCTGCTGCCATCATCTTTGGTGCAACCGCGATTCACTTGCCTGTCTCAACAACACACGTCATTTCTTCTGCAATTCTTGGTGTTGGTACATCACACCGGAAAAAAGGAGTTAAATGGGGTACGGCACAGCGGATGTTGATTACATGGGTTATCACATTGCCGATTTCAATGGCAGTGGCGGCGCTCATCTATTACATTCTTGACTTCTTTTTCATTAAATAATCCACGCCAGTCCCTTCTATACAATATAGAAGGGATTTTTTTAAAATAAAGCGCCCGTAGTTGTCGCTCTGCCCATAATTCGCTATGATGGATGGCAAGAAGGAACGCTTATTTCATTTAGGAGGAATTCCACATGACAAAACGTAAAGCCTTAACAATCGCTGGTTCTGACACGAGTGGTGGTGCCGGTATTCAAGCTGATTTAAAAACATTTCAAGAACTTGAAGTTTACGGAATGAACGCATTGACGGTCATCGTCGCTCAAGATCCTGATCATTCTTGGCACCATGCGGTGTATCCAATCGATGCCGAACTCGTCCGGACACAAATCCACACGGTCCTTGGAGGAATTGGTGTTGATGCGATGAAGACGGGTATGCTCCCGACTGTCGAAATCATTGAAGTCGTCGCTGAAAAAATCAAATCATCTGGCGTCAAAAACGTCGTCATTGATCCGGTCATGGTCTGCAAAGGGGAAGACGAAGTCCTCAATCCAGATACAGCTAACGCTTTACGTGATGTCCTGACACCGCTCGCTACTGTCGTGACACCAAACGTCTTTGAAGCGGGTCAATTGTCCGGTCTCGGAAAAACACCTTCGACAATCGATGAAATGAAACTGGCAGCTGCCCGGATTCATGAAAAAGGCGCACAATACGTACTCGTCAAAGGTGGCAGCAAGATTGACCACCCACGAGCAGTTGACGTGCTTTATGACGGAAAAGAGTTTATCCTAATTGAGGACGAGCGTATTGAGACACCTTACACCCATGGAGCAGGATGCACCTACTCCGCCGCCATCACGGCTGAACTCGCAAAAGGAGCTTCCGTGGAACAAGCGGTCCGCACTGCGAAATCGTTTATCACTTCTGCGATTCGTCATTCATTCCGTTTGAATGAATATGTCGGTCCGACTGACCACGCTGCTCACCGAACAGTAACGTCTTAATCGCTCAAGAAGTCCGCGCAACGATCGCGGACTTCTTTCTGTATAGGAAGGGGATACACCATGCAAGCACTTGATTTAACCGCTGTACAAGACTATATCGACAAGCATGCCAATACACCACTGTACGTTCACGTCGAGACGACGAACGGCGCGTATGCGACCCACCAGGATCCGACGTTCCACAGTGCCGGCATGTTTTTCCGCAACGCCGAGATTACGTATGAACGTGGACTGATTACAGGAAACGGTCCCTACCGGATCGGCTTGAAACTGGCACACGGCTGGTTGTACGGAGAAGGATTAACGGATTACGAGTTTGCCGGAGATCAGCTTTTGATTGCCGGTCATGACATCGAAGGGCGTCTTGCGATTGCCTTCGAACTCAGTCCGACCCCATTCGCGCAGGGCGCAGAGGAGGTAGAATGATGGCTTATAACGAACAAGATCATCTACTCGTCATCTTCCCTCACCCGGATGATGAAGCGTTCAGCTCAGCCGGAACGATCATTGAGCACGCTGAAAATCGGGGACCTGTTACGTATGCCTGTCTAACACTCGGAGAAATGGGACGCAACATGGGACGTCCTGTCTTTACGAACCGTGAACAGCTCGCGACGATCCGAAAACGCGAACTGATTGCGGCATCGGAAAAAATGAAGATTTCTGATTTACAAATGTGGGGACTCCGCGACAAGACGGTCGAATTTGAAGATGAAGCAATGCTTGCGGAACGGATCGGCAAATTGATGGAACAGACCCGACCAACACGGGTGATTTCGTTTTATCCGGGTTACGCCGTCCATCCGGATCACGAAGCAACGGCACGTGCCGTCGTCCGGGCTCTTCGCGCAATCGAAGAAAGTGAGCGTCCTGAATTTTTAGCGGTCGCCTTTGCCAACAATACGCGTGATGAACTCGGTGAAGGAACGTTCATCCATGATGTCAGTGCCTACACCGATCAAAAAATCGAAGCCTTGCAGGCACATGCTTCACAAACCGGCGGTCTGATGAAAGTCATCTCAGAAGACTCAAACATCCGTGATTTACTCGTTAAAGAGCGGTATTACCATTACCCGTTATGATTTCTTCACCCTTGGACATATTTTGGTCCAAGGGTGCTTTTTTGTCTCATGAAATCCTCGATTGTCAGTCGACTTTTGAGTCTCCTTCTGCTAGTGTGAATAGTTGAGACTGTGTCTCCGGAGTTCGTAACCTCCTCCGTCATAAAAACTAGGAATGGAAGTGTACATTATGAAAAATGAACGTGCTCTTGTCGTCTTCAGTGGCGGTCAAGATTCGACGACCTGCCTGTTTCAGGCACTCGCCGATTATTCGCAGGTTGAAGTCGTTACCTTCAACTATGGACAGCGTCATGCCGCAGAACTTGACGTTGCCCGCACGATTGCATCCGAACTCGGTGTGAAACACCATGAGCTCGACCTCTCGCTCCTCAGTCAATTAACAAGTAATTCGTTGACTGACCACTCACAATCGATCACGACGAATGAAGACGGATTGCCTTCTACGTTTGTAGACGGCCGGAATCATTTGTTCCTGTCTTTCGCAGCTGTCCTCGCAAAAGGACGCGGAATTCGCCATATCATCACCGGTGTTTGCGAAACGGACTTTTCCGGTTATCCCGACTGTCGTGATTCCTTCATCAAGTCACTGAACGTGACCCTTAACCTCGCGATGGATTATCCATTCGTGATTCATACTCCGCTCATGTGGCTCGACAAAAAAGAGACATGGGCATTAGCTGATTCACTTGGCGCATTTGATTTTGTCCGCGAGCGGACATTGACGTGTTACAACGGAATCATCGGAGACGGCTGCGGCGATTGCCCGGCATGTGAATTACGGAAAAAAGGCTTAGATGCCTACATCGAGGAGGTCCAACATACATGAAATTCAATTATGAAGCACCCGAAACAGTCGAGCGTCCGACGGGCGACTCGCTTATTTATACAAAATCACGTGTCATGATCGTTAAAAAATTGACGTTTGACGCAGCGCACCATCTGTATGACTACGACGGCAAATGCCGGGCTTTGCACGGTCATACGTACCATGTCGATCTTGGAATCAGCGGATTTCTCGATCACCGCGGGATGACACTCGACTTTGGCGATTTGAAAAAGATTTTTAAAGAACACCTTGAACCGTTGCTCGATCACCGGTATTTGAACGAATCGCTTCCTTACATGAATACGACGGCTGAAAATATGTCGGCCTGGATTTTTGAGACGCTCGGAAAACATTTGCCGGACGAACGTGGTTTGCGTGTCGAGTTCGTCAAACTGTACGAAACACCAACTGCTTTTGCGGAAATCCGCCGGGAATGGATGCTTGAGTCATGAGCCAACTAAAAAAAACACCAAAGATTCCCGTACTCGAAATCTTTGGTCCAACTTTTCAAGGAGAAGGACGATCAATTGGTCAAAAAACGATGTTTGTCCGGACCGGTGGCTGTGATTACTCTTGTGCTTGGTGTGACTCAGCCTTTACTTGGGATGGATCAGAGAAACCGGATTTGATGACAGCAGAAGACATCGTCATGCAGCTTGATGCCCTTGGTTCCTACGGTCATGTGACGATTTCCGGTGGTAATCCGTTACTGCACGCGTCCATCGGGACACTTGTTGATATCTTGAAGAGTCGTGGTATTACGATGTCGGTCGAAACACAAGGTTCCTACTGGCAAAACTGGATCCTCGACATTGAAGACGTCACGATCAGTCCAAAACCACCGTCGAGCGGTATGACTGTTGACTATGACCGTCTCGATGTATTTTTCAAACGGTTACCGGAGCAGCAACGGGCTGTCAAAATCGTTATTTTTGATGAAGCGGATCTCGATTTTGCCGCTACCATCTCCGATCGTTATGCCCTGAAAACCCTTTATTTATCACTCGGTAATCCTGATCCTGCGGAAGAAGGCACAATTGCTCCGCGGATGTTATCTGATTTAAAAACTTTATGGGAACGTGTCGCAGGTGATGCACGATTTAATCACGCACGGGTTCTTCCACAACTACATGCCCTCGTTTTCGCGAACGATCGCGGCGTCTAAGGAGAGTAATTATGCGTCCAGAAGATTTAAACGATTTATCCTTACTTGGTCAAAAATCCGTCCCTTATATTTTTGAATACCAACCGGAAGTGCTTGAAGCCTTCCCAAACCGTCATCCGGAAAACGATTATTTCGTTAAATTCAACGCACCGGAATTCACAAGCCTTTGCCCGATCACGAATCAACCGGATTTTGCGACCATCTATATTTCTTATATTCCAGATGAGAAATTAGTCGAATCAAAATCACTAAAACTTTATCTGTTCAGCTTCCGGAACCACGGCGACTTCCATGAGAACTGTATCAATGTCATCGGGAAAGATCTCGTCAAACTGATGGAACCCCGTTACCTCGAAGTCTGGGGAAAATTCACGCCACGCGGCGGGATTTCGATTGATCCTTACTACAACTACGGTAAACCGGGTACGAAATATGAACAGATGGCCGAACACCGTCTCTTTAATCATGATTTATATCCTGAAACGATCGACAATCGCTAAGACTCGAAAAATCCTCCATTGCCTTAGGCAGTGGAGGATTTTTTTAACGCGATCAACTGGACGGTAAATCAATGATTTTTGCCCCTGCTTCGTGAAGCCGGATGATTTGAGCAGGCCAAATATGCCGCACCAAATGTTCGTATGGGACGTTAAGCGCTTTTGCCAAACGTTCAATCATCGAAAATGACGGATGTGCGATACTCTGCTCAATCCGTTCCATCATTTCGGGTGTCGTCTCTGTCAGTTCAGCCAATTGCTCTTGATTGATTTCTTGCCGTTCACGTAATGTACGAATCCGCTCTCCATAATTTTCGAGAGGACTTATCGTTTCGCTCATGATGTAATCTCCTTTTCTAAGCACATGACTCTCTACCTTTAATCCTGTTAATTTATTCCCGAATTTCACTTTTCAACACTTCTTCTCTTCATACTATTTACTAACTAAAATATAATTTCAAAAAAATCATAAAAAAGAACTGGCTTTTTAAAAAGTTATCGCTTACAATTTTAAGTGCAAGCGGTTGCATTAATCGCTTACATTATTTGCACTGATTACATATAAAAAGATAGATTGAGGAGTGAAGACACATGAAAAACAAGATTTCATTCGATTTCTGGCAAAAGCTAGGAAAAGCATTAATGGTAGTCATTGCAGTTATGCCTGCTGCCGGTATTATGATCTCAATCGGGAAGCTGATCGGGATGTACGGCGGCGACCTTACATTGATGCAAACGATTGCAAGAATCGTCGAGGACTTAGGATGGGCTATTATTACCAACCTTCATGTCCTGTTCGCGGTGGCCATTGGTGGATCGTGGGCTAAAGAACGCGCAGGCGGTGCATTCGCAGCCTTGCTTGCCTTTATTTTAGTCAACCGGGTCACAGGCGCCATCTTCGGTGTCAACTCGACGATGCTTGCAGATCCAAAAGCAACGGTTACTTCGTTACTTGGTTCTGATCTGATCGTAAAAGATTATTTCACATCTGTTTTAGGTGCTCCTGCGTTAAATATGGGTGTGTTCGTCGGGATTATTTCCGGTTTCCTTGGCGCCGTACTCTTCAATAAATTTTATAACTTCAGCAAACTGCCGGATGCGCTTGCGTTCTTTAACGGAAAACGGTTTGTTCCGTTCGTCGTCATCGGCGGATCCGTCATCGCTGCGTTCGTCTTATCACTCGTTTGGCCGTTCGTTCAAGGACTGCTCAATGATTTTGGACGTTGGATTGCAACTTCACGTGATACGGCACCAATTCTTGCTCCGTTCGTTTACGGAACACTCGAGCGTCTCCTTTTACCGTTTGGTCTTCACCATATGTTGACTGTTCCGATGAACTATACGGAACTCGGTGGAACATATAAGATTTTAACGGGTGCTGCCCAAGGTTCAACCGTTGCAGGTCAAGATCCGTTATGGTTGGCTTGGATCACCGATCTCGTCAACTTAAAACAAGCCGGTAATACACAAGGGTACAATGATTTAATCAACAGCGTCGTTCCGGCACGTTTCAAAGAGGGACAAGTCGTCACATCACTGGCTTCTTTAATCGGTGTCGCCGTTGCGATGTATATGTCGGTTGACGAAGATAAAAAGAAAGCTTACAAACCTGTCTTCTTGTCTGCCGGTCTCGCTGTCTTCTTGACAGGTGTCACAGAGCCGATCGAATTCATGTTCATGTTCATCGCACCGGTACTTTACGTCGTCTATGCTGTCTTGACGGGTGTTGCCTTTGCTTTGGCTGACGTCATGCATCTCCGGATTCATGCGTTCGGGGCCATCGAGTTATTGACGCGTATTCCACTGATTGCCAAAGCAGGACTTCTCGGTGACTTGATTCGTTTCATCGGCGTCTGCATCTTCTTCTTCTTCTTGAACTTCTTTACGTTCCGTTTCGTTATTAAAAAGTTCAACTATGCTACACCAGGTCGGAACGGAAACTACCTCGATGACGTAGTGGTAGCTGACGGTGCCGCAGCGACTTCGGAAGCCGCTGCAACAACCGATCAGTCACAAGCTTCAAAAATCATCGGTCTACTTGGTGGTCCGGCGAACATTGAGGAAGTCGATGCCTGCATGACGCGTTTACGTGTCACCGTCAAAGATCCATCCCTTGTCGCGCCTGAATCCGATTGGAAGTCAAACGGTGCACTTGGTCTTATCCTAAAAAATAATGGCGTGCAAGCCATTTACGGTCCAAAAGCGGATGTCCTGAAATCGGATATCCAGGATCGAATCGGCGCATAAACCAAATGGATTAGGGTAAATAAGAAAAGGTGAAGCTCATGATGAGTTTCACCTTTCTTTATTGAAAATCAGGAGGAACAGCAGATGCGACTACTTACGTTAAATTGCCACTCATGGCAGGAAGAACAACAACTTGCTAAATTAAATCAAATCGTCACGCACATCATCCAGCAGGATTATGATGTGATCGCTTTACAGGAAGTGAGTCAGCTGATGGATACACCAATCCTCTATGACAATGTCCGTGAAGATAATTTTGTCTACTTGATTCAACAAGAATTACGCAAACAAGGTCTCGACTATTCGTTCGTTTGGGATTTTTCGCATATCGGGTATGATGCCTACGAAGAAGGTCTTGCCCTCTTGACCAAACACCCGATCATCAAATCTGATTCCTATTACATCAGCCGGAGTCAGGATACGATGGACTGGAAATCCCGGAAAATCGTCCGGGCGACGATTGATGTCAATGGAACACACATCACGTTCAACTCCTGTCATCTCGGATGGTGGGAAGATGCGGAGGAACCGTTCAGTGAACAGTTTAATCATTTGATTGCACGGATGGATCCCCTCGAATGGACACTGTTCCTCGGCGACTTCAACAATGATGCCTTAGAACGCGGGACGGGTTATGACTACATGGTGCAACGCGGACTGCACGATGTCTTTTTGCTGGCACAGGAAACCGTCGGTGTCGAGACGGTCGAAGGAAAAATTGATGGTTGGGAAGAAAATCAACACGGCTTGCGGCTCGACCTTGTCTTATCGAACCGAAAAATTGATGTCGATCGTGTTGGTGTCGTGTTTGACGGTGTCTTGGCACCGGTAGTCTCCGATCACTTTGGTGTCGAGGTGGATATTTCCATTCAAAAAGAACCGATTTAACTGTTGACAACGCTTTCTTTTCTCATTATGATGAGGGCAACAAGTAAATAGTGCGGATTGTGACAGTACGGCTGGCAAGACCGATTCAACACCTCGTTCGTGAAGGTGTTGTTCGGTCTTGCCTTTTTTTGTGGCCTGTTGCCATCGCACGCCTTTCCTAAAGGAGGAACTCAACATGGATTACAAGCAAACTGCAGCACGTGTCCTTGAACTGGTTGGTGGTCGAGAAAACATCATCACAGCCGCCCATTGTGCGACGCGCCTGCGTCTCGTTTTACACGATGAGTCCAAAGTCGATCAAGCGGCACTCGAAGATTTGGATGGTGTCAGCGGGGCATTCTCCAGTTCTGGTCAGTACCAAATTATCTTCGGAACGGGAACGGTTAATAAAGTTTTTGCTGAATTTGCACCACTCGCTGGTGTGAAGCTCGACGGAGAAGAACCGCTTGATGTAAAAAAAGCAGCTTCTCAAAAACTGAATCCATTTGCCCGTCTCGCACGTTCCCTGTCCAACGTGTTCGTTCCGCTGATCCCGGCAATCGTTGCAGCCGGTTTGTTGATGGGACTGCTCGGTATGATCAAAGCGTTCGGTTGGGTCAGCGGTGATTCGGCAATCGTTCAATTGCTGGATATGTTCTCGTCTTCTGCCTTCATCATCTTACCGATCTTGATCGGTTTCTCAGCAGCACGCGAGTTCGGCGCAAATCCGTACCTCGGTGCCGTCATCGGTGGAATCATGACGCACCCGTCGTTGCTGAACCCGTGGACACTCGGAAACAGTGAACCGGAAGTGATGAACTTCCTTGGGATGAACATTGAATTGATCGGATATCAAGGAACGGTCTTCCCTGTTCTCCTGACAGTTTGGGTCATGGCCAAAATTGAACAACAAGTGCGCAAACGGACACCGGAAACACTGGATCTGCTCGTCACACCATTCGTCACGATTCTTGTGACAGGTTTTCTTGCCCTCATCGTCATCGGTCCAATCGGAACGTTGCTCGGAAAAGGGATTTCATTCATTCTTGTCTTCTTCTACGAACAGTTCTCCGTCGTTGCCGGACTATTGTTTGGTGGTCTGTACTCAACAATCGTCATTACGGGGATGCACCACAGCTTCCATGCGATTGAAGCCGGTTTGCTGGCAGATAAGAGTATCGGTAAAAACTTCCTCCTCCCGATCTGGTCGATGGCCAACGTCGCGCAAGGTGGAGCCGGACTTGCCGTTTACTTCATGACGAAAAACGTCAAACTGAAAGCACTGGCGCTCCCTTCTGCGTTTTCTGCTTTCCTCGGCATCACAGAACCCGTCATCTACGGTGTGAACCTGCGACTCGGTAAACCATTTATCGGCGGCGCCATCGGTGGTGCCATCGGCGGTGGCTATGTCGTCTTGACACAAGTCGCAGCAAACGCCTATGGATTGACCGGCATTCCGATGATCGCAATCGTCGCTCCACTCGGTGCCTCGAACTTGATCAACTATCTGGTTGGTTTTGCGATTGCCGTAGCAACTGCTTTCGTCGCCACTGTCATCCTGATGCGTCTTGACGCACGGAAACAAAAACAGACAGATTTGGCTGCTTAACTAAACGATGCGACCCTTTGAGAATCCTCTTCGGGTCGCATTTGTCAGTTTTCTTAGTTGAAGGATTAGCCGTATAATATAAATAGAAAGGAGGTAGTCAGACTGATCATCTATAAGGTACTCAACAACAATGCGATTGTTACAAAAGAAAACGGTCAAGAACGAATCATCATGGGACCAGGCATTGCTTTCGGTAAAAAAAAGAAGGATCCCGTTGATCCGTCCAAAATCGAAAAAATGTTTATTCCGTCTTTTGAAAATGCAGAACAGTTCAAGGAAATCTTGACGACGACACCACTTGATATCATCGACTTGTCGGAGCAGATCATTTCCTACGCAGAAGGAGAACTGAAAACACCTTTTCATGACTACATTCACGTCAGTCTGACTGATCACCTCGCCCACGCCGTCCGGCTCGCCCGGGAAGAATTGGTCGTTCACAATCGATTGGCGGAAGAAATCCGATTGCTCTATACCGCAGAGTATCAGATCGGAGAATGGTCCGTAGCCCACATCGAAAAGAAATTGGCTGTTTCTTTACCGAAAGAGGAGGCTGCGAACATCGCACTCCACTTGTACAATGCCCGTCAGCAGCATCCGAATATGGTCACAGCCCTGCAAACGGCTACTTTATTAAATGAATTACGTGAACAAATCGAAGCCTTTTTTGGACAGACGATTGAAACAACATCAATGACTTATTATCGATTCTTCACTCATATGAAACTGGTTTTGGCCCGGATTGAACAGGGACAAACGTTACACGATATGGACGATGTGATCTTGTCTGCCGTCCAAACGCGTTATACCGACGCCTTCCGTTGTGCCGAAAACATGGCGGCTTGGCTCGAACAGGAATTACAGACGACGGTCCCGATTTCGGAAGTCGGCTATATGGCCCTTCACGTTGAACGAATTCGTCCTGATTTTGAAAGGAGCAAATCGTATGAGAATTTATAGTCTTGGGGAAGCGTTAATTGATCTGATTCCACTGGATACAGACAACCTGACTTTTCAAAAAAATCCGGGCGGTGCCCCGGCAAACGTTGCGGTTGGTTTAGCGCGACTCGGTGCAGACAGTTACTTTTTAGGTTCTGTCGGTGATGATTCGATGGGCCATTTCCTTAAAGATACGTTGCATCATTATGGCGTTAAAACAGATCATATCGTCTTGGATTCCGAGCATAAAACCGGTCTTGTTCTCGTCACGAACTCGGCCGATGGTGAACGGTCGTTTGAATTCATCAACAGTTACCGCGCCGATATGAGTTTTCATGAAAAAGACATTCCCACCTCACTCGCAGATGCCGATCTGTTGCATATCGGATCGATTTCATTGATTTCCGGGGACTCGGTCGAGGCGACGCGTCGCGCCATCGAGATTGCGAAAGAACATGCTGTGCCGATTTCCTATGATCCGAACTTACGCGAATCCTTATGGTCTGATTTAGAGGCGGCCCGTTCAACGATTCGTTCTGTTTTACCGGATGCGCAGATCGTTAAGCTGGCCGAAGAAGAGCTGACCTTTTTGACGGGACAAACGAATCTCGACGAAGGAGCGGCCGAACTGTTGGCCGAATATCCGATTCGCTTGCTCGCTGTGACACGCGGGGCTGAAGGTTCTCTTCTTTACTCGGACCGCTCCATGGCAGAAATCAAGGCAATTTCCGTCGATGCCATCGATACGACAGGAGCCGGAGACGCATTCATGTCAGGACTTCTGCATCAGTGTGCCATCCGCTCGTTTTCGTTTGACTGGGGTGAAGAAGAATTACGGGACATCGGTCGGTTCGCCGCGATTTCCGGAGGATTGGCGGCATCCGTCAAAGGTGCCATGGCTGCCTTGCCGACGCTTGACGAAGTGTCACGACGATTAAATTAACCCTGCCGTGACACAAGCAACTTTCCCACATCACCCAACAAGGGTGGCAGAATTATAATCTGCCACCCTTGTTTGTATTGCTTCACTTTTTTACTGAGCCTTCAGAAACGCCTCAATGACCGTCAACGTTTCATCCTGTTGTTCTTTTGCGCTCAACGGACTTGAATTGTCGCCCTTCTGTTTTCCGTACATCCCGAAGTTAGCATGATTTCCGTCCTTAATCAGATGGAATGTCGCGTCAGACCGAACATTCGCTTTACTCGCTTCAATATCCTTTACTGGCAGAACGCCGTCACGACCACCGTACACTGTCAATGAAGGCGTATCAATGGCGTCGATCGGATAGGAGGCGAGGAAAATGATTCCTTTGATTTTTGAACTATCGCCTAAAATCGTCGATGCTGCGCTCCCTCCCAGTGAGTGACCGATCAGGTACCACCGTTTGACATCCGGATGATCATCTATGATTGATAATCCCTCATTGGCGTTGAGTAAAGCGATGTTAAACGGTAATTTCGGAATCATGACGAAATGCCCCTTCTCCGCGAGTTGTTGCCCGATATAACTGTACGCAGCAGGGTCTACTTTGGCACCTTGATAAAAAATAAAGCCGGTTTCGCTCTTCGGATCTCCGAACTGATATCCCTGTCCAACGGATTCTCCTTCATATTTTTTCGCTTCATCGGTTGGACCATAATCGAACTGAGCCCAAATCATAAAAGCTGCGATGAGAACTCCAAGTAAAATAAAGACGCCCATACTGATACGCTTCAACCATTTTTTCATTTTCATCCCTCCTGTATGTTTACTACCCCTTACAGTGTGCTTAATCACATATGAAAATTATGTTTTGAATTTTCAGTTAATGTAAGCTTACCTATCTCTTTTTCAATATTTGGTTTAAGATGAAAAAAGTATTGTTATTCGAAAGGGGAATCATTTGTTTTGCCACGTACTGTTGTTTCTACGATTCAGTGGTTTTTATTTATCATTTGTACAAACATTGCCCCGCCACTCGCGATTGCTGCCTCATTTGAATTATCAAGTGCGGATACCCTCGCTTTCCTCTCACGTTGTTTATTCGTTTTTGCGATTTTAAGTCTTATTCAAGTTTTATTTGGTCACCGTCTGCCGATCATGGAAGGACCTGCCGGAATCTGGTGGGGTGTATTCGCCCTCTACTCGTCGATCGGAGTCACTTTGTACGGCAGCTATTCCACGACACTGCAGTCGCTTGGATTCTTACTGATTCTCAGTGGGATCATCTGTATCATTCTTACCCTGACCGGTGTCCTGCGTCGACTCGTTCCGCTGTTCACACCACAAGTCATTGGTGTTTATATGTTACTGTTATCGGCTCAATTGTCTGGTTCCGTCATGAAAGGGTTGCTGAATATTGAAGACGGTAAAATTCAAGTGCTTCCTGCCGTCATTTCTGTTTTGACTGTCATCATTTCGCTGTATCTTGAACGCAGTGATCGATTGCGTCAATATGCCTTGTTAATCACGCTCCTTGTTGGTTGGAGCATGTTTGCCCTGATCGGACGCGCCGAAATGCCGACGTTTGATGGACCGTTCTTCACTTTCCCTGATCTGATGCCGTTTGGCGGCATACATCTGGACTGGAGTTTACTCCCGACTGCTCTGATTATCTCGCTGTTGCTGATGACCAATGTTCTTGCGAATATCAAGGTCATCGAGCGGATTATCAGTGCCAAACGCGGTGAGAAGATCAAAGGACAAGTCGCGACAGCCGGCGTTACGGCAGGAATCGGTCAGATTTTTGCCGGGATGTTCGGAACAGTTGGTCCGGTTGCGATTTCCGGGACAGCCGGTTTCATCGCTTCGACCGATAACACAGATCGTAAAGCCTTTGCAGTCGCCAACATTATTTGTTTATTCCTCAGTATCGTCACGCCGTTCGTCGGACTGATTGCCAAAATTCCCGTTGCTGTCGGGTACGCAATGGTGGCGCCGATCGTTGCCGGGATGGCCATCATTGGTGTTACGGAAGCCTCACGCGAACTGAACAGGCAGACAGCGATGATCACGGTCGGATTACCGGTACTCGTTGGAATCGGTGCCTTGTTATTGCCTAAAGGAGCGACAGCCGATCTGCCACCGCTCGTTACGACCTTAATGTCGAACGGTCTTGTACTTGGAACACTCGTTGCATTACTGGCCGAATCACTGCGTCATATTCGAACAAACGATTAAGTGGACCAATCAAGAGGCAAGTATCTTCTCAGACAAAAACAATTAAAACCAAGAAAAAAGATGATGTAGAAGGTTAAATCAGTATTACGAAATAACAGTTCACACAGAAATCCTATAAGACAACTCCAGTACGATTATGGAGTTGTTTTTTTGATCTGTTTTTGAAGTAACATATCCATCACAAAAAAATAAAAAGGCCTACTACGACAGACAGTTTGATTGTTTCAACTGTCTGTCGTAGTAGGCGTTGTACAGCGCTATTTTTTTATTTGTTCGATCGGGTCTCATAAGACAAGAAGCCTTGAAAACAGACGGTTTTCCATACTTTATCCGTATAGGATCAACGTATTCCTTTCATAAGCACTTGAAGCTTTTTCGAAAAAACAAGTAGTAACAATCCGAAGAAGACGGCAACTAAGCCTGTGATACCAAAATACATTACTTCCGTATCACGATCATAAAACTTAACGATTTGGGCATTCACAGCCTGTCCGGTAGCATTTGTCATGAACCATAAACTCATGGTCTGTGCCGAAAATGCAGATGGAGCAAGTTTCGTCGTCGCAGATAAGCCGACCGGAGAAAGGAGAAGTTCACCAATCACGACTAACAGAAAACTAAATACTAACCAAAGGGGACTGACCAACCCTTCCGTTCCGAACAATAGACCCGGAACCATCATGACGATGAAGGATAAGCCGGCAAATACTAAACCAAACGAAAACTTTTGAAGCGTTGTCGGCTGACGATCCCCAAGCTTAATCCATATACTTGCAAAGACTGGTGCCAATGCAATAATAAACAGCGGATTGACTGATTGGAAAAGTGCCGGACTAAATTCATATCCTAAGAAACTTAACTCTGTACGTTGATCGGCAAATTTAGATAATACATACGTTCCCTGTTCTTGAATGGCCCAAAAAATAACAGCTGCCAAAAACAATGGAATGTATGCATACAATCTTGATTTTTCATCAGAGGTAATTTTAGGACTACGCAACATGAAATAGAAATAAAAGATCGGAATGATGACTCCAAGAATCGTCACAACAAACGAAAACGTATTGATCGTCAACCAACCGATTGTTGAAGCAATCCAGCCAAGAACTACAATACCAACCAAGGAGAAAGAAGCTACTTTATAAAAACGTACTCTCTCTTCTTTTGACATCGGATTTAATACGTACTGACCAGCTTGTCCGAGATTTTTTTTCTTCGTCAATACAAAAACAACTAATCCTAAAAACATACCTACTGCCGCAACAGCAAATCCAGCGTGGAAACCTGCCTGCAAACGTACTCCGTCTACGATAATTGGAGATAAGAATGCCCCTGCATTGATTCCTGTGTAAAAAATACTAAAACCGGCATCACGTCGATTATCTGTTTTACTGTACAGGTCACCTACAATATTTGAAACGTTTGGTTTCAGTAATCCTGTCCCAATTACGATTAAACCCATTGAGAAGAACAGTGCTGTAGCCCCTGCTGGTAAAGACAGAACAATATGTCCGGTCATAATCAATACACCGCCGTAAAATACGGTCCGCGATGTTCCGAGCAAACGGTCGGCTATCCATCCGCCGATGACGCCAGACATGTAAACTAATGATCCGTAGATCGCCATTATGGAAGACGCCATTTTCTCGTCGATTCCAAGACCACCATCTTTTACAGAGTAGTACATATAATAGATGAGGATGGCACGCATTCCATAGTAGGAAAAACGTTCCCAAAATTCAGTAAAGAACAGGGTGAACAACCCTTTTGGATTTCCGAAGAATCCTTTTTGCGGAACAGTCTTGTAGACCTGATCGCGATCAAACTCTGCCATAGGATCGGCTCCTTTCGTCTACCTTCAATACGTATATATCACTCAATCTTTTTCCCGCTTTCCCCAAACGATAAGCGCGACCGAAGCGATTGAATGAAAATACACTGTTTTGCCTGAATTGTCTCACTTCTTTTTTTGTTTATGAGACAGCACTATATCATTCAACCGTAAATCATTTGAGGAGTCAAATATTAATTCTGTTACGAAAAAAAAGAGCGATACGGAAATTCCGCTCGCTCATGTCTGCATCTCTTTTGATTCAATGATGGTCACTCCTGGTGGTGCATGTAACGTGTGCCGAATCATCGCCTGTGCCACTTTCTCCGCTTCAATCGGAGCAAACGTACTGCGTTTTAGTAATGGACGGAGTACGGTCGAGACACGCGCTGCCGTCTGCTCGCCAAACCGGAACTCATCCCGTTCCCCAAGCAATAGCGATGGTCGGAAAATAAGTAAGGCATCGTATCCGAGTACACGCAAACCGTTTTCCGTATCACCTTTGACACGGTTATAAAACGTCTTGGCATTCGGATGGGCACCGAGGGCAGAGATCAATGCAAATCGTGTAGCTCCTAAGTCCATGAGTTCACGACCGACTTCGATCGGATACGTATAGTCCACCTGCCGGAAGGCTTCTTGTGATCCGGCTTGTTTGATCGTTGTGCCAAGTGCACAGTAAACATGGTCCACTTCCGGCAGTTCGATTTCCGTCACCCGATCAAAATCAATCACCCACTCTTCCAGTTTAGGATGAAACCGATTCATCGGACGACGGACGAGCACATGTACTTCTTGATAGTCTTCGTGCGCCAGTAATTGGTCGACTAACTCCTGTCCGACCAATCCCGTCGCTCCTAAAATAGCTGCCTTCATGATTCATCCTCCTTTTAATGGTTCTGTTGTCCGATTGGTAAAAAGTATGACCGGTTTCCGGTAATCCGTTCACCGGCACGAACACCGACAGCACTTGGTTGTCCTCCAAGAACAAATACTCCGAACATATACGAAACGTCCGTTCCATCCTGCAAACGCCGTGTTGGCAATGATTGATACTGTTGATAAACAGCCGATTGCCCGGCAAATGACCGTTGTTCATTGCTATACATGACTTTTCCATCCCCCTGATGGATGGTCACGGTGTCGCCTTCCCGTCCAAAAATCGGTTTTTCGACAAACGCTTGATGTCGTTCTAAAAAGGACGACGGATTTAAATAGGTAGGTAAAAAATAACGGGCAATGCTGGCGTGTTCTTCTGCCGTCAGATATTCATGTTTGGTTTCATGAAGCAACCAGATTAAGGCCAAAATCGACTTTGCCTGCATTAAAAAGGCTGATGGTGGATTGATAATTTCAAGTAATCCTAATTCTACAAGTTGAAGCAATAAAACTCCGAGTTCTTTCCCCTCTTCATCGCGATCGAGCAATGCCATTTCAATCGGAAACGTCTGGCGGTAAAGAATATCGATGCGTTTTCCGTCTTGGTCATACAAACCATCTTCCGCCCGGATTTCCAGTTCGTCAAGTGGACAATATGTAGCACCTTCAACAAACTGTTGCAAATATTCAGTCGTCCATCGATCTTCGATGTTGTCTCCATGTGACGTAAAGACGATATGCGGGACGGGACACGTCCGGTGTTGCGCCGCCTTGACGGCACGGCGCACACTTGCAGCCAGCTGTCCGGCCTGTCCTTCATTGATGGGTGCAAGTCCTACTTGTGCAGCAATTTGATCATTCACTTCAAAGGCTTCTTTTATAAATGTCGGTGTATCCGCATTCCATTCCATCACTGAAATTTTTTCTTTTGTCACGATGAAATCAAATCGGCTGATAATCGATAACGGTCGCATCGTCTGCAGACGGAGAAACGGCAACGCGGATTTCGGAAAACCAAGCTCCATCAAAGCGGCATCATCCATCGCCCAAAGAATCGGAATGACCTTTTCAAAAATCAGATAAGCCTCCCGCGCAGCTGTCCGCAATTCACTGATCGTCTTTTGAGAAACCGGCATCGCTTCTGCTAAAGCATAAACCTCACCATCCAGTACATCCCAAAATGATTCGATGTTTCCGTACAGTTCCTGTCGCGTCTTCATCCGCCGAAGAAACCGGATGAAGAACCTGTTCCAAAACCTTTCGTCTTGGCATTGTAACTTTTGACGTCTTTTGATTTAGGTGTATATCCTTTCGTCCGCATCGCGCTGTGCATCAACGCACGCGAAGCAAAGTAACTTCCGCCCCAGTAGAAGAAACCAGAATGGGTGGAGTTGGCATCATCACAATACCAAACACCTTCATCGTTATCATATTCGTAATCGTCACAATCCGGATCATCCGGACGCTCCGCTTTCGCATTATCAGATCCGCACCCACTAAGCGTCGTTCCAATCAATAACGTAGCCGCGAGTGATGCTTGTTTCATCCAACTCACATCTCATACCCCTTTCGCAATCATTTGTTATTCTAAGTATACGCTTTTTCCACCGAAAAAGTTTCTCTATCGTATCGGAACTTTTTTTGCTCCACGCAGTAAAAGAACTAAGAAGACTTGAGGAGGAAATCAGATGTCACTTGCTTATTACGTCGAGGATCAAAATGAATTTAAATCGATTTATCAATACAGTCGTTTCGCCATTGAGCCGGATGAAATCATTGCCCATCAGTTATGTGAATTTCATATTATCGAAGGTCATTTGTACGAATTACGTTCCAATGAAATGGACGGGGAATACGATCAGTTGATCGTTGATCATGTCGAAGCTTCGCCCCGCGAGCCGAGCGACCGTGTCTATCCTCCGCACCAGATTCATTTGGAGTTCAGACGCTTTCAAGAGGGTGGTCCGCATCCTGTTATCAAGACCGTCACCGTTCCGAATCATATTCAGGCGATGCGTTTTTTAATCAAAGATAAACTGAACGTTCCTGATCACGGCGTATTCGAACGGGACAGCTGTGAGATCGATTTAGACCGGAATTGTTACGTCATTTATCTCGGTGAAGAAATCATTTAATGAAAGAAATAAGCATAGTTCGTTTTCAAGAGACGTTTTTTTTGGCATACTAGAGGATAAGAACGAATTAATCGAGGTGAACACACATGAGCGAACAACCAAAAAAATTATCGCTTCAAGAAGCAATGATTGAACAGTTAAAAGCAAAAAAACAATCACAAACAAAACGTCCGACCGGTTTGCGCGGAACAGAAACAAAACAAATGACAAGTCAAAAAACGAAAAAAACGAACAACCAGAAAAAACGGACAGGCGTCTAATTGAATTCGTGAAATAAGGGAGTAGTTATGAGTATTTTAACGGTATCAAACTTAAGCCACGGTTTTGGCGATCGTGCGATTTTCGAAGATGTCTCGTTCCGCTTGTTAAAAGGGGAACACATCGGTCTCGTTGGAGCTAACGGCGAGGGAAAATCGACGTTCATGAATATCATCACTTCACAGCTTGAACCGGATGAAGGAAAAGTCGAATGGGCGAAACATGTCCGCGTCGGCTATCTGGATCAGCACGCCGTTCTTTCGAAGGGGCTCACGATCCGTGATGCCTTAAAAGGAGCATTCCAGTACTTGTTCGACATCGAGCAGGAAATCAATGACCTTTATACGAAAATGGGCGAAGTTGAACCAGACGAACTCGAAAAAATGTTAGAAGAAGTGGGTGTCTTACAAGACATCTTAACGAACAATGACTTTTATACGATTGATGCGAAAGTCGAAGAAATTGCGCGTGGGTTAGGTCTCGATGAAATTGGTCTCGATCGTGACGTGCAAGAGCTCAGTGGCGGACAACGGACAAAGATCCTGCTCGCAAAACTGTTGCTTGAAAAACCAGATATCCTGTTGCTGGATGAGCCGACCAACTATCTCGATGTCCAACACATCGAATGGTTGAAACGATATCTCAATGACTACGAGAATGCTTTCATTCTGATTTCACACGACATTCCATTCTTAAATAGTGTCATCAATTTGATTTATCATATGGAGAATCAAGGGCTCAACCGTTATGTCGGCGATTACGACAACTTCTTGACGGTCCATGAGGCAAAGAAAAAGCAGCATGAGTCGGCATTCAAACGCCAACAGCAGGAAATTTCCGAGCTGAAGGACTTCGTTGCCCGGAACAAGGCACGTGTCTCGACACGAAACATGGCGATGTCCCGTCAGAAAAAACTCGATAAGATGGATGTCATCGAACTCGCGCAAGAACGTCCGAAACCGGAGTTTCATTTCCAGACGGCACGGACCCCAAGTAAGTTGATGTTTGAGGCGAAGGGACTTGTCATCGGATATGACGAACCCCTTTCGCGCCCGCTTGATTTGATGATCGAACGTGGTCAAAAAATCGCCTTACACGGAGCAAACGGAATCGGAAAGTCCACTCTGTTGAAGAGTTTGCTTGGTGAGATTCCATCTGTTTCCGGTACGGTCGAACGCGGCGAAAATCTCCATATCGGCTATTTCGAACAGGAGATCAAGGAAAAGAATTCGAATACGTGTATCGAGGAAATTTGGGGCACATTCCCGTCCTTGACGCAGCAGCAGGTCCGAGCAATGCTCGCGAAATGTGGACTGATGACAAAACACATCGAATCGAAAATCGAAGTCCTCAGTGGTGGCGAAAAAGCGAAGGTCCGCCTTTGTAAATTGATGAACACGGAATCGAACATTCTGGTTCTCGATGAGCCGACAAACCACTTGGATGTCGAAGCAAAAGAAGAACTTAAACGCGCCTTGCAGGAGTATAAAGGAACGGTTCTGTTGATTTCACATGAACCGGAATTTTATGAAGCTGTCGCGACGGATTTATGGAATTGTGAATCGTGGACGACGAAGGTCTTCTAAGTTTCGCTGGAAACATACGACGGGGTTTGATTTCGGTGTCTCATCGAATCAGACAACCGTCGTTTTTTCATTCTTTTTTTAATTCATAGACTTAACGATTGCCTTGTTCGTCGATTTGTATCACACTAAATGACAGAAGAAACTTTTCAGAAGGAGTGGATGTCATGGAAACCATCACGAAAAAAGCAAACCTATCTTTAATTGAACTCCCTAGCGGTGGAGACGAGTCCTTGTTTTGTCGCCTATATTCCCCAGCCTTAACGCGCCCCGCTCCTTTGATTGTCTTATTTCACGGATTCCCTGGGAAACAATTGAACATGGACTGGGCCGTTCGACTGCAGGAACTTGGTTTTCATGTCCTCGTCACTTCGTATCGCGGCACGATCGGCAGCCCCGGTGCCTTCCGTTTTCGTCATACGCTCGAAGATGCAACGGCGATCATGAAACACGTCGTTTCCCCTGTGTTTACACAAGCACACGATATCTCAGCCGACCAGATTTCAATCGTCGGTCACAGCATGGGCGGTTTTGCCGGACTTCATGCCTTTGCAAATGTCCCGATGATTGCCCATTACATCGGCATCTCACCCTTTAATTTTGGTTTGATCGGACAGCTGGTACTCGAGTATCCGGAACATGAGGAAGCCTTGCGCGGTGTCCTCAGCCGCGGTGCGACCTTCCTGTCGCATACCGATGGGGACACGTTGCTGAAAGAGTTGACCGAGCATCATGCCGAATGGAATCTACTGGCGCTAAAAGAGCAACTGCGCACTCGGTCCGCACTGCTTGTCACATCCGAGCGCGACGAGACCTCCATTAAATCCCTGCATCATGATCTCTTACAAGATGCTAGTACGTTTGAAGAAATCATCGTCGACAGCGATCACAACTACATCGACAACCGGGAAGAAGCCTTTCAGTCTTGGACAACGTGGTTGCAACAACGCTAAAAAAAACAGGAATCCTCACCCTGATACGGAGGATTCCTGTTTTGTCTGTGTTTTGACGTTTGGTCGTAACTGCATCCGGTACAACACGAGCGTGAACAAGGTCAGTGTCGAACACGCGTACCAAATGGTCGTAAAGAGTGTGCCCGTATCCGTCCCGATGAAGATGCCGTGAAGGGTCATCAAAAGCCAAGCCGGGAGGACAAGCCAGTGCGTTAATTTCCATAACGTTTTTCCGAGAAACTCTTTCAAGAAATCAGAAGTCACTAAGACAAAACCAAACAGATAAAGACTGATTGTTCCAAAGGCATTCCAAAGTGGCTCATATGATGCAGTCCCCGGAATCAAAATTTCAAGTAAACTCATAGGTGCATACGTATCAACGATGATCAATGTCGCATGAAGCACAATCGCTAATAATCCCGCCCAACCACTGTACAGATGAATATGATGCAGACGGGCTTTTTGTTTTTTCAATGTCGGGAATGAACCGAGTAAACCGGCTAAAACCGATAGTGTCAAAAAGAAATGTCCGGTCATTCCACTCAAACGAATCATTGTCCATGTTGAAAACAACCATTTCATCCAGTCCATATTGCTTGCCCTCCTTTCTCTTCCGCCACCATTTTTCCGGATTCATCCATTAACAACAATCGTCCGTTTGGAAACCATTTGAACAATTTGTCCTGTCGCTCGGCTTCCGTCATCTGAAAAGCCAGCTTCGTCATCACCTCTGCCTCATAGAGTTGCGGAGCTGATGCTGTGACTTGAACGAACCGGCTTTCAATCGGACGTCCCGTCTTACCGCTCAACAAATGATGGTTCGTGCGTTTTCCGACCTTCCACGAACGATATACCCGATTTGATGTCGCAATCGCCCCTTGGCGTAACTGAACTTCGGCAATTGCCTGTTCCGTCTGCGGATCGGTGATTGTAACCTTCCACGGTTGTGTATCCGACCAGACGATGACATCGCCTCCCGCCTCAATCAAACCACGCGGTTGTTTTTTTCGTAACCGTTGTGCCGCGAGCATCGCCGCCGCACCTTTTCCGATGCCGCCTAAATCAATCGCGCCGTGACTCACTCGTGTCACGTCGCATCCTTCAATCACAAACGGACTGCTCTCGGGTGGGGCTTCGATCCTGAATGATTCAACGGCGCGTTGGAATGGAAACGAGCGGTCGTATCCATTTGCCTGTTGCTGTTCAAGTAAAAAGGGCGAAAAATACTGCTCCGTCTGTTCAAAGTAACGAATTGCACGTTGCAATAAGCGTGCAAGCGGTAACGAGACACTGAGCGATTCTCCGACCATCAGACCATTTAGTCGGCTGACCTCACTCGCCGGATCAAATCGTGACCATTGACGGTCGACATATTGAAAAAATTGTTGGATGGTTTTCCATTCGTCCTCTGTGATCGGTTGATCGGTGACGAACCGAATGGTGTTATGCATCGCATACAACTGACGATTCATTCCGATTCACCTCCTATTTCGAATGACTGGACTGTCCGTCACTTCCACCGCTCGGCTGTTCAAAGCCGGATGTTTCGTTGCTCTGCCACCCTTCATCATCGTCCTCCTCATAACTATCCTCATCTGACTCACCCCACTCATCGTCATCACCTTGCGACGGCTGACTTGGAATCGTCGTTTCATCGGAATAGGAATCACCTGTATTAACGGGGTTCGTCGGCTGATCATTCGAAACGACACTCAATTGACCGATTGCAAGACCTAAAAAGACACTGCTGCTCAGACCAACAATCCACTTCGCAAATGGTTTTGGTTTCATTGTCCCTGCTCCTCTCGTTTCCTGTTATCTTTACTGTATCGATAAAAACTGACAACTAGCTGATGACAACTGTGGGATAATAAGAAAAACGACGGGACAGGGGGAATGAGGATGCGTGTCTTGATCGCAGAAGATGATGAACGTCTAGCTAAAATGTTACGCCTTCATCTTGAACGCGCCGGTTACCAGGTGGATGTCGCCCATGACGGGGTAACCGCCATCGAACAGTGTCAGACGTTTCGTTATGATTTGCTTGTCCTCGACTGGATGATGCCGTATAAAAGTGGCATTGAAGTGGCAACCGAGTTGCGGGGGGAGCGTTTCGAGGGCGGTATCCTGATGTTGACGGCACGTGATACGGAAATTGATTTGGTCCACGGACTCGATAGCGGCGCCGATGATTATCTCGTCAAACCGTTTCAGGCAAACGAGCTGTTAGCCAGGCTCCGTGCCCTGAGCCGCCGTCAGAAAAAAGCATTCATCTCGATCGTTTCTTATCAAGAACTGGAACTGGATATCACGACGCAGACGATTTCCTATGCCCACCATCCCCTTGATTTAACGCGCCGTGAGTTCGAGTTTTTATCCTTGTTGCTGCGTCGTCCGGAACAGGTCATGGGGCGGGAATTGATCATTGAAATCGTCTGGGGCATCGGGGCCGATATTACTGACAATGCGCTCGATGCACTTGTTCGGCTTGTCCGCAAAAAACTGGATGCAGCAGGTGCACCTTCCTTGATCAAAACCGTCCGCGGTTTCGGCTACCGGCTCGGTGATCCACATGCTTGAGACGATCCGGAAACGCTTGACGTTATTGTTTAGCGGCACGTTTTTATTATTGTTGATTTTGATTTTAATCGGGGTCTATTTTACGACCGCCCGGTTGCTGGATCAAACGGAGTTGAACCAATTAAAGTCGGTCTCGAATCGTGATCTGTTCGAGCGTATCGAACACGGGGAAGATCGTGTGATCCGGGATCCGATTTATTTTCAACTCTTTAATCCGGATGGGACGGAACGCTATACACGACTGCCCGACGACCTGCCAAAAGAACCTGTCCGAAAATTCCTGGATTCAAACAAAGTGACCGAAAAGATTTTTTCCGACGGTCAGCATTTTTTGCTTTATCAACGGACCAGTCCGGAAGGATCCACCCTTCTCTTGAAGGATATCTCCGCGACAGAAGATACGTTGGAACGGTTGATTGCTATGTTAGCCGGTATCACGCTTCTTTCGACTCTCGTCTTGATGGGAATCAGCTATATCTTGGCCGGTCGTTCCGTCGTCCCCGTCCAACAAGCATTTGACCGGCAACGCCGATTTACGTCAGATGCTTCCCATGAACTACGGACTCCGCTGACGATTTTATACAGTGGAATCGAGTTACTCGAAACTGAACCGCTCAGCACGGAAGGACAGGCAATCTTATCGGATTTGAAAGCAGAGACGGCCTCGATGCAATATTTAGTCTCTGATTTACTGTTGTTGGCCCGAGAAGGTCAACCCGGACCTACGAGTCCAGTCGATTTGAGTACACTCGTTACGCAGACTTCTGAACGTTTTAAACATACGTTAGTCAATCGGACATTGTCTTTAACTATCACACCTCATCTGTTTATCAAGGGAGACCCTAACCAATTGATTCGTTTGTTGACGATTTTTTTAGAAAATGCAGCGGCCTACAGCGATTCTGATATTGAGGTTCAACTGCAGAACACGTCAACTCATGTTCAATTGATCATTGCCGATCAAGGAATCGGCATTCCACCCGAAAATCAAGCTAAAATATTCGAACGGTTTTACCGTGGCGACCACTCTCGTCATGGTACCGGAACCGGTTTGGGTCTCGCCATCGCAAAATCCATTGCCGATGCTCACGAAGCTACTATCTTCGTTGAATCGACACCCCAAACAGGAACACGTTTCACGATTCTTTTTCCAATTCCTTGATGGACCGTCAGCTAACTGTCAGATAACCTCGTTACAGTAAGAGTATGTTCTTATTACTGATCGAGGAGGTTTTTCATATGTTAGCTGGTGTACCGCTCCATCCATTACTCGTCCACGCTCCAATCGCGCTGTTACTGTTTGCGACCGTTCTGTTGGTATTCAGTTTGAAATGGGTGCAGTTAAAATTATTTGTCCTAATCACTTTATTTGCAGGTCTTCTGTCTGGTGTCGCCGCTTACTTATCCGGTGACGGCGCAGAAGAGTATGCAGAAACCAATCTCAGCAGTGTAACGCACGCTGCCATCGAGAATCATGAACACTTTGCGTTATTCAGCCTTGTCGCTTTTGGAATCGCGTTTGTCTTTTTGCTGCTTGGCTACCGTTCGAACAAAAAAACGATGCTCATGTTGAGCCTGCTCGTCGCCGTCGTCGGAAGCGGTCTGCTCGCGTATACCGGTCATCTCGGCGGACAAATGGTTTACGCCAAATAATCAGATATGACAAAAAATGCCCTCCTATCTGTGGATAAGAGGGCATTTAAAATTCACTTATTTACGATGGGCACGTCCTGGACGGCGGTTGTTCGAGCGGCGTGTATTGCCACGACCTTCTGCAGGAGCCTTTGTTCCTTTGCTTTGGTCATGTTGCGCACGAATCATCTCGTCCGATAACTCGACGACGATTGGTGTCACTTCGACCCCAAGCTCGCGTTCCATGTCGCGGAAACTCCGACCGTCTCTTGGTGTGACGATTGAGATCGCCACGCCGTCGTTCCCGGCACGTCCCGTCCGACCAATCCGGTGGACGTAACTTTCGGCATCATCCGGTAAATCGTAGTTGAAGACGTGTGTGACACCCGTGACGTCAAGACCACGTGACGCAACATCCGTCGCGATCAAAAACGGTGTTTTGCCTTGGTAGAACTTCGCCATTGCCTTTTCACGTTTTCCTTGTGTCAAACCACCGTGCAATTCATCCGTCGGATATCCTTGCATCTGTAACTCTTCGTTCAGCTTGCTGACACGACGTTGTGTCCGACAGAAGATGATGGCGGCATAAGGACGCATCTCGTCAAGCATCGTCCGAAGTGTCGCTTGTTTCCGGCGGTCTGTCGTTTCGACGACGAACTGTTCGATGGCATCGACCGTTACTTTTTCGGCTTCGACTTGGACTTCGATTGGATCACGAAGATACGTTTTTGCGAGTTGCTCGACTTTCGGTGGCATCGTCGCCGATAACATGACGAATTGACGATCAACAGGTGCTGCCGCGATGATATCTTCGATTTCCGGTAAAAATCCGATTTGCAGCATTTGATCGGCTTCATCCAAGACCAGCGTCTTCAGTTCACTCAAATCAAGTGTTCCCCGTCCGACATGATCTAAAATCCGACCTGGTGTCCCGATGATGATTTGCGGCATCCGGCCGAGACGTTGGATTTGTTTGAACACATCTTGTCCACCGTACACAGCAAGTGCACGGATGTCTTCCATGTTCCGGATCAACTTGTGTGTTTCGTCTGCAATCTGACGCGCGAGTTCTCGTGTCGGTGCGACGATTAACGCTTGAACGGTTTTGCTCTCTAAATCGATTTGTTCGAGGATTGGTAATAAGAACGCAAGCGTCTTCCCTGTCCCGGTTTGTGCTTTTCCTATTAAGTCACGACCCGCCAGTAAATGCGGAATCGCCTGTTCCTGAATCGGTGTCGGTTGTTTAATGCCTTGTTTTTGTAATTTTTTCACCCATTGTTCTTGAATGTGTAATGCTTCAAATGTTGACATAGTATCCTCCTAAAAATTATCCACAGAAAAAAGCTGTGGATAACCTGCTTCGAATCGACAAAAACAGTTATCCACAGCCGTGCTTTTACTAGTATACACAATTTACGCGTTCATTGCTTCCTGTTTTAACTTTCGATCGAGTACAAATGTACCAAATGGAATGAACGAAGCGATAAAAGCGATGCCTGCTTTTACAAACGACCAACGGTATTTAAATTTAACGACAGCTAACCATAATGCGTACATGACGAACAAGACACCGTGCAGGGCACCGACGATTGAAACGGCTTCCGGCATGCCCGCCATATATTTTAGCGGCATCGCAATCAACAACAAGACCAAAAATGAAATCCCCTCTAACACGGCAATCAATCGAAATTGACCTAACGTAGTTCCTAACATCCCGTCACTCCTTTTTCCTGTTTACTTCCTTTAGTATACGGGACGTCAGCCGGTCTGTGACCTGTGTCACAGGATTGTCAGATTTCGAGCGGACGGAGCCGTGCTTCAATCTCTTGGCGCTTTGGCTCGAGGAATGGTGGAAGTGCCAATGTCTCGCCGAGCGTTTCGACCGATTCATCTGTCGCAAATCCAGGTTTATCCGTGGATAACTCGAATAAGATGTGGTTCGGTTCACGGAAATAAAGCGCTTGGAAATAGTGCCGGTCGACCTTACCCGAATTCGGCAGACGATACTGGTTGAGTCGTTCCACCCATAAATCATATTCTGCGCTGTTCGGAACACGGAAAGCGACATGGTGGACACCATCACGACCGAGACGTTCGCGGTCGAGATCCGGACGAGCTTCGAGATGCACCTCTGCCCCGATCCCGCCTTGTCCTGTCGAGTAGACTTCGATCTCTGCAAAATCACCGGCAAGCGACGGATAACTGCCGACTTTTTTAAAGCCCAGCACTTCTGTCAAGACGAGTGCTGTTGGTGCCGGATCATTGACAGTCAATGTTACGGCCCCCTAATCCGACGATGGCATGCTCCGCTGGAATCTCCTCGTGTTTCCAAGGTACACCACCTGCGACACCTTGTTCCCCGTCTTCTGCGACGAGAATCAGCCGAGTGCCTTCTTGATCACGAAAAGCCAGTGTCTGCCGTCCTGCCCGTTCCACGATGGCATCATGATCGATTCCTTGTGCTGTAAAACGCTCTGCCCAAAACTTGAGTGAATCCGACGTTTTGACACGGAGTGATGTCGAAGAAATACTCGAGGCACCGGGTACCCCCGTCCCTAGATGCGGGATATCAAAAAATGTCAGATCCGTTCCCGGATTGCCTTCAGCATCTCCGTAAAAAAGGTGATACGATGTCGTGTCGTCCTGATTGACGGTTTTTTTGATGAGACGCATCCCAAGAACTTGTGTATAAAATTGATAATTCCGCTCTGCCATACCAGTTAAGATTGACACATGATGAATACCGAGTAATTCCATATTTGTCACGTCCTTTTGGTTGTTTTTAATTTGTACCGTCAGTATATCGCACAATTATCTTGAATTCAAGATAATTACTCATTAAAAAAATCGCCCTTTCGAAAAAGGACGATTGAATAGTTAAGATTAAAGTTTTACGACGTTAGCAGCTTGTGCTCCACGTGCGCCTTCAGTGATTTCGAATTCAACTTCTTGACCTTCGTCAAGTGATTTGAAACCTTCACCAGTGATTGCTGAGAAATGTACGAATACGTCTTCTCCGCCTTCAACTTCGATGAAACCGAAACCTTTTTCTGCGTTAAACCATTTTACTTTACCTGTGTTCATGGGAACAACCTCCAAAAATAAATTACTTAATACATATGCACGGCATATGAAAGAAATTCATTATTGTCCCGAAATACATGGAGCGACGAAAAGATTGTTCGTGACGCAATGTGAATCAGTAGTGACAATAACAATATTAAGCTACCGTTAGTATAGAATGATTGCGCTTTAAAAGTCAAGTTGTCTGACCAATGAATTTCCATTTGATTCCACTTTTCACGTAAAAAAAACAGATTCGGAATGATCCGAACCTGCTTCTGTTTCTTAACGGTGGATCCAGACAGCTCCTGCAGAGTTATCTTTCGCTTCACCGATGACTTGAATTTTAAGACCGTTGTTCGGAAGCAGTTTTCCTGCATCCGGGATCAACTGATTGATGTACGATTTTGAATCGTCAAACTTCGTGACACCTGCAAGTCCTTTATAGTCGTAAAGACCGCGAGTCGGCGAATCGATGACCCAAGCCGGTGCTTTATCATAGCTGAAAGCAGCATCCGCCACTTGGTAACGTGTGCTTCCTGCAACGACCGGTTGTCCTTTAAGCGTTCCGACGATGGCTTCAGGATGCGAATCGACGACACCGAGGAAACCTTCACCCGGGTGAACACCAACCCAGTTATCTGTAAAGCTGCTATCGGCATACCATACGACGAGACCTGTGTTGTATTTGACGCCACGTGCATGCTCAAGCGCTTTGTCTGAGCCTGCATAGTTCCGCCATTCGAGGTAGTATGCGTTATCCGCATAGCTGAAACCGTCCGAAGCAATGAATCCGTCTAATTTAAATTTCGGTGTACCTTCTGCATCGTCTTCAAAGACGACTTTTCCGTCGACCGTCAATTTCGCGTTATCAAGTGCGAATCCGTCGAGGGCAAGACCAGCATCTCCTGTATAGTCGAATGTCAATGTGACTTTTTTGCCGGCAAATTCACTGAGGTCATACGATTTGTCGACCCATGCACCTTTTGAAGATTCTGCACGTTGATCGCCGTCTGTATCTTCATCACCAATTACATCAATGACTTTTGACACGCCATCAGCTGTAGCTGTGACTTCCAGGAAGTCGTAATTAAATTCAACATCAAAGTATGCTTTGTAGTCGAATTTTGCTGCTTTTGCAGCTGTCAAATCAAATTCAGGTGATGTCATCGATGTGTGGAGATCATTTCCTTTTGTACTGTAGTAATATTTTTTCCCGAAGGCCGGTGCGATTCCTTTGACCGGTTTTTTCGGAAGATTCACTTTGATGATACCCGGATTTTTTGACTTTGTGACACTTTGGTCGAGGTATGAAGCCGTTCCTGCTGATCCGAGAGAATCAAAGTCAACGTTTTCGATATTCGCCCAGTTTCCACCCATCAACGTTTGGAAGAACTCTTTGTTTTGTGGTGAGAAGCTCGTCGGTTCTGTTCCAGCTACGTTACCATTCCAACTTCCGCCGCTCATGATGGACCATGAAGCAACTGGTTCACCTTGACCCGTATACTGTGTATCGTACTCATCCGGAAGACCTAAATCGTGACCAAATTCGTGTGCAAATACTCCGACTGCACCGTCTTCCGGTTGGACAGTGTAATCATACGCCGCCATTTTTCCGCCCCAGTTCGTTGAGTTTGAAGTGGTGTTTTCAACCGGGTATACTCCGCCGAGTGTCCAACGGTGTGACCAGATTGCATCGTCACCAAGCGTACCACCGCCTGCTTCCTGACCTGTACCTGCATGAATGATCATCAAGTGATCCACAATGCCATCCGGCTCGTTGAAGTTGCCGTCTCCATCAATATCATACTGATCAAACGTATCGTAATCAGCTAAATTAATACCGGCTTTGACCGCTGCATTTAACGTGTCTTTGACAAGATCTCGTGGTCCTTTTGGTCCAAGATTATCATTCCCACCATTTGGACTGTCTGCACCATAATCTTTAGCTGTTCCCGGAACCGTCAACCAATCAGAAACTTTCCCGTCAACCGTATAACTTCCACCTGATTGCTCTTCGTAATATTGTTTAAACGTTTTGACTTTCTCTCCGTTAAAGAGTTTGAACTCTTGATCGCCGAACATCAATTTTTCATAATGCTCTTTATTGAAGTTGTCTGCATACATATAGCCGTCTTCCTGTACGACATTGTTATGCTTAAAGTCGCTGTACTCTGTTAACAGAACCAGTACTTTGTCTGAGCGAACAGCACCATTGTATGGTGATTGCTTGGCTTTATCGACTTTGACAAATCCATCTTTTTTCCCTTTTTTGTAGTTGTTATGGTTTTTCTTGAGTTGTTTTGCCAGTTGATCTTTTTGTTTCGTTAAAAAGTCTTTTGTTTTTTTATCGAACTTTTCTTCTTTACCTGATTCGTGATCATGGTCTTCATGATCAACTGTCGGTTTTCCATTAGCCTTTTTGTCCAAGTACTTCTGAACGGCTTGTTGTTTTGCTTCTGCTGATGCTGCTTTTGAGACGACCCCACGTTTTTCAAGCACTTTCAATAAGCGTTCCTGATCGACTGTATTTAAGTCCATCGGTGCACCGGCTGCTGCTTTTTCAGCAGCTTCCACAGATTTTACCTTCTCACCAGGTAAAACTGGACCAACGACAAATGCAGCAGCCGTGATTCCGGATAAGACCGCTAAGCTGAGTTGTTTCTTTTTTCCCACGTGAACTGACCCCCTATGTAATAGTGAAAAGCACGACTAAAATAACTTTTCTGAATATTCAAATCATATGTTCTTTTAGTTGGTTAATCAATTAGTTTTTGAATAATTAGTACTTTGTAACTATACCTATTTTTGGGATTTAGTTCATGTTTACGGAAATCTGCCGATAGAGGTAATAAACAGTCTGTTTCTCGCCCATCTACTAGGCTCGGTACATACAATTCCATATCTCATTGAAGGAGGACTTTCATGTCACCTCTACAGAAATTCGAACGACAGCTTTTAAAAAACTATCTAATTGGCTCATTCGTCGCCGTGTTTGGTGTCGGTTGTCTCTTCATCTTCGAAACACTGACTTTTGATATACGTGAACGCGTCGTTTTATTGACCATCATGACGGTTTCCGTCATCACCATGTTCAGCTTTGAATATACGATTTATCGAAAACATATGCATCCGCTCTATCAAGTTTTCCAAACCTCCTTTCCGAGTCAGGAACAACTGACCACTGCCTTTCGGACAACCCATCGTTTCCCCTTGTTGACGATCAGACGGATTCTTGGTCCACACTTCCTTGGATTATCGATTCCCTCGTCCGGGTTGACGGCTCTTGCGATTCGGTTTGGATGGCTCGATATGCCGTATTATCTGATTGGTCTCGCTTGTTTCGGGGCCGTACTTGTCGCGATTTTACATGCCTTGATTGAGTTTTTCCTGACGTACCGCGTGACGGAAGCGATGTTAGCAGAACTGACGACACAAGCGCGCATGCGCGGTTACGCTGAGCTGATGCTGACCAAAAAGGATTTCATCAGCCTCCGCCAAAAGATGTTGATCAGCACCTTGATCATTGGTGTTTTTCCAATCCTGTTATTTGTTCTCGCCTCTGCCGTCCAATTGACAGAAAATGAAAGTTTACGTTCCTATTGGAGCTGGTCGACGTTGATTCTGATCGTCATCCTGTGCCTTGCCACATTTTGCAGTTTACTTCTATATGAAAATATCAAGAAGCCGATTTTGGCTCTGCAGGACGGCGTCGCCCAAATTAAATCCGGACAGTTGAATACAATTGCCAATCCGTTTTCCGATGAATTCTCTCAATTGATCGGCGGATTCAATTTGATGGTCGAAGGCATCCAAGGACGGGATCAGGAAAATGAGCAGTTACTCGACAGCTTATTTACCTTATTCGCCGCGACGCTTGATGCCCGTGATCCTTATACAGCCGGACATTCGTTGCGTGTCGCGGAATACTCGGTTGAGATTGCCCGCGCTGCCGGATTAGCCGATGATCAAGTCGAGCTGTTACGTAAATCGGCCCTTCTACATGACATCGGAAAAATCGGTATCCGGGATGACGTGCTCTTGAAGGAAGGACGATTGACGGAAGAGGAATTTGATAAAATCAAACAACATCCTGTCATTGGTGTGCACATTCTATCGCAAGTTCATCTTCCAATGAAGTTACAACCGATTCTTCCCGGGGTAAAGTACCATCATGAACGCTATGATGGTAAAGGATACCCAGAAGGATTAGCCGGTGAAGCGATTCCCGTCTTCGGCCGGATCATGGCGATTGCCGATGCGTATGATGCCATGACATCCGACCGTCCCTATCGTAAAGGAATGCCTGTCGAAAAAGCACTCGCCATCTTGGAAGAGGGAAGCGGGACACAGTGGGATGCTTCCTTTACCCAACTGTTCCTCGACTTGAAGAGACCATCTGTTATTTCAGCCTCTTGAGTATCATGAAAGGAGTTTCTCATGCATCCTAAAATTGTCGATCGTCATGAACTGTATGTCATCGGTCTTGGTTTGACCTGTGAAGAAAATGAATTGCATACCTTGATGCCGGAATTATGGCGTGAGTTTTCACGCCGTTCGCATGAAATTCCAGCTGAACCGGGCAGTTATCCGCTCGATTTATCCCTTGGACAGCGCGGGACGAAGCATACACAATGTATCGGTCTTCCGGTTGCTTCACTCGATCATGTCCCAAAAGGCATGAAAGGACATCATATTCCATCTGCCCGTTATGTGTTCTGGAAACATGAAGGTCCCGATATTGAGATTTGGAAATCGTTTGAACAGATTCAACGGTTCGCTCAGAAACAGGGAATCACCCTTGACCCGCTTGATTTTAAAATTGATGAGACACGTGACAAGACACATCATCTTTATCAACGCATCCTTTAAAACCGCTGTCTGAAGCGGTTTTTTTAATGTCTTTTTCTCTTTTTTTAGGTCACTTAACTATTCAGTCCGGGTATTAAGTACTATAATCTGAAAATTCTAATTAATGCGAACGGCTTATTCTCGGTTTCTTCTTTCTTTGGCATAGTTAGACTCAACCCAAACAAGGAGGCGATTTATTTTGAAAAAGTTTCTCGCTACATCGCTTGTCGCAAGTGTACTTGTCGTTCCTACAGTCGTCGGAGCAGAAGGTCTTCAATCTGGTAAGCTGACGAAAGCTTCATCAGAACCTGCTGCATCAATCGTCAAAGAGTACGTCAATAAAAAAGGTGACTTCTCAGTACAAGATGTCCAAAAAGATGGATCTTCTAACATCGTACGTCTCCAACAAGAAGTGGATGGCGTCCCGGTCTTCGGTAGTGTCGTCGTCGGTAACGTTGCGAAAGACGGTACATTAAAAGCAGTCGTCAACGACGCCGTTGACGTTAAAGGAAAACCAGGTCTCGCTAAAAAAGCTGCAATCTCTGAAAAGAAAGCACTCAAACTATACAAAAAAGCCATCAAAGCAACTGAATTCGAAGTAGCTCCAAAAGCTGAACTCGTCATCTATCCAGTCAAAAATGACGCGGTCTATGCTTACAAAATCACATCTACTGTCTTAGCAGGTGGCGAGCCGTCACGCTGGACATACTTCATCGATGCGAACTCAGGTAAGGTTATCAACAAATTTGACCAACTCGCTCACGCAACAGGTACGACAGTACTTGGAACAAGCGAAACGTTTAACACGACGTTAAGTGCTGGGAAATATTATCTCCAAGACACAACGCGCGGAAAAGGTGTTTACACATACGACGCGAAAAACCGTACATCACTTCCAGGAACACTCTGGGCAGATGCCGATAATGTCTTCAACGCTACTTATGACCGTGCTGCCGTCAGCGCACACGTCAATGCAGCAAAAACGTATGACTTCTACAAAAACACATACGGTCGCAACAGTTATGACAATGCGGGTGCACGCCTGAACTCGACAGTCCATTACTCGACGAACTACAACAACGCGTTCTGGGATGGAACGAAGATGGTTTACGGTGATGGAGACGGCACAACTTTCGTCGCTCTCTCTGGTGCACTTGACGTCGTGGCGCACGAATTGACGCACGCTGTCACAGAGTACACAGCTGGACTCGTGTATCAAAATGAGTCTGGTGCCATCAACGAAGCGGTTTCCGATATCATGGGAACAGTTGCCGAGTACTCTGTCGGATCAAACTTCGACTGGCTCGTAGGGGAAGACATCTATACACCAGGTGTCAGCGGCGACGCACTCCGTTCAATGTCAAACCCTGCTGCTTACGGCGATCCGGATCACTACTCAAAACGCTACACAGGAACGCAAGATAACGGTGGTGTCCACATCAACTCTGGTATCATCAATAAATCGGCGTACCTCCTCGCAAACGGCGGTACATTCTACAATGTATCCGTTACAGGAATCGGCGTACCAAAACTTGGTGCGATCTACTACCGTGCGCTTAACGTCTACTTGACTCCGAACTCGAACTTCAGCTCACTTCGTACGGCAGTCATTCAGTCAGCAAAAGATCTTTACGGTGCAACAAGTGCAGAAGCAACAGCCGCTGCCAAATCATTTGATGCTGTCGGCGTCTACTAAGAAAACTTCCTCCCAAGGATTTTCGACCTCCTGAGTCCATGACTCGGGAGGTTTTTTGCATTAAAAAATGGCCTGTCAGAGACAGACCATGATTTCTTACTTCCCTGGATCACGTGCGAGACGGAGTCGTGTTGATCCGTTGTCCGGAAAAGCTTTTAATTGTAACTTCTCACCTTGATACCATGTACCGTAAGCTGTTTCAACAACCGGTTTTCCTAAGACGGACAAGCCGGAAGCTGAAGCATTCGTCCAGTCGATCGCTTCGATGATCCCGTCGGATACGACAAGCAGGTAACCTGCGTTTGAGAAGTGATACGTATTGACGGCGTCTTTCTGAGTATTCCCCAGCTTGCCGTACTTCGCTTCAAATTTCTCAAGCGATTGACCGAGATATTGTTCCGGTTTCTCGATTGGTTGATTCGCAACTGCTTGTTGTAACGTCTCAAGCAGTGTTTTGTCCTTGACCGATGATGAAACGTCCATCCGGACATCAGTTTCCGGAACATATCCTTCGACAGTATCACTTAATTTTATATGCACCATTCCGTTCTTTGCATCCAAAATTTCGTAGACATCCCCTAAATCCGCTTTATAGATGACACGACTCCGATTGGCATCTTGATACACATCAGCAAAAGGACGCGTGATCCAAGCCGGTTGACTGACTTCCGGTTTGTCGGTCTTTTTCTTTGCTTTCGGCTCTTTTTTCTTTTGATCGGTTGAGGCGGATTTTTTAGTCTCTTTAGTCTCTTTGGTTTCCTTCTCTTTTTCACTGTTCACTGACTTAGGTGACTCTACTGTCGATGTCGCTTGACTGGCATCATTCGTTGACACCATATATCCCCAGCCGCCGACAATCAAAACGGTTGCCAGAACGCCACCCAGCGCGATACTCCGACGGTTGCGCTTTTGTTTTCGGCGTTCTTTGCGGGATAACCGTTCTTGTTCATTTTGCTGTTCATTTTGACTCATCTATTGTTCCTCCTGAATTGACCTAGACACTTTTTAACCACTATACCATCGAATCGGATCATGGCAGTGGTTAAATTTCGATGACAGTTCTGCCTTGATGGGTTCCGTCGAGCAGGGACGCTACGACGTCCGGAAGATCGTGTAAACTTTTCGTTTCGACCCATTCCTGGACCGGTAATCGCCAGTCATCCGCGAGGTGCTCCCAGAGACGGGTCCGCTCCGAAACCGGTACTTGGACGGCATCGATTCCAATCAAGCGAACGCCGCGCAGGATGAACGGGTAGACCGTCAGCGTCATCTCTGCCCCGCCGACGTTGCCGCATGTCGTGACTAATCCGCCGTATTGGACATATCGAATAACGGACGCAAGCAACGGTCCACCAACCGTATCGATGATGCCGGCATAACTTCCCTTCTTCAAGGGACGCGTCGTTTCGTCCAAAAACGATTGTCGGGATAATACTTCTGTCACGCCTGCTTGTTTCAAACGATCCGCTTCCGCTTCTTTTCCCGTAACGGCATGAACGGTGAATCCGAGCTTCAGAAGAAGTGCGACAGCAACACTGCCGACTCCACCCGTCGCGCCTGTGACGAGCACCGGACCATCATCCGGCTTCACCCGTTGCAACAGTTCATCCACTGATTGCGCGGCGGTCAAACCGGCCGTGCCGTATGCCATCGCTTCAAACGTCGTGAGTCCGTCCGGTAACGATGTGATCCAGTCCCCGGGGACACGTATGTATTCCTGAAAGCCGCCTGACGTGTTCATCCCAAAATCAAATCCATTGACGACGACTGCTGTTCCTTCTTGAAACCGTGCATCGGTTGAGCGGACGACGTGACCTGCTGCATCGACACCCGGTGTATGCGGATATTCTTTCGTCACACCCCGGTTTCCCGTGATCGATAACGCATCTTTGTAATTGACACAGGAATAGTCAACACGAATCAAGACATCTCCTTCCGGCAAATCGACAATCTGCTTCTGTTCAAGTGTTCCTGTAAACGTTTCGCCCTGTTCGCGAACGACAAAGGCTTTAAATGTCTCTTTCATATCCAAGTCCTCCTTCATGAATCACTTCCAGTAAGCTATACCCGAACACAGTCATCGGCATACCTTTTATGCACGTTTTGTTCATACAAAAAAACCGTGAATGCCGAAGCACTCACGGTTTTTGGCGTCTGACGAAAAGAAACGTTTTTCCGCAGGTAGTCACTGGTGACAGGTCAGAACGTCATCGGTCAGTGGTCATGGGTGTGCCGTGGCCGTTGAAATTCCCTATTGGAAGAGGTTTTGTGTCAGAAGCGCCGTCCCTGATCAGGAGTCTCACCTGACCAGAGTCTCACATGTAACGTGTACCGTCAAAATCAATTTCCGTCCGGTAATTGGCGGCATTGATCGCATTTGAAATCCGATGTGCTGCCCGCTCCATTTCCTGCGCTTTAATCCGGTAGGCATCCGGATCATACAAAGCATGCCGAATGACGGTCGTTCCTTCAAATCCATATTGGAATTCGCGTTTTGGACGGGCGGCGAGTTCTTGGAACTGTGTGGCTTTTGCCCGGAGTTGGGTTGCCAGTTCAATCGCTTCGACGAGAGGTACTTCACCTTCTGTCGTCTCAATTGTCGTCGACAAGTTCGCAGCGTAGACTAACCGATCCAGTGTCCGCATATCCCGGCGAACTTCATCCATCGCCGATTCGACATCCAGTAGCGTCCGCTCTTGACCGGTCGGCAGGGCCTCCCCTTTTTCAAGATCAACAAATGCAATCCGGTCCACTTCCTCGACCAGCTGTTCGAGCTGCTTCCGTAAGATACTTTTCAGTTTCACGGCATCTGCTAAGTACATCTCTTCAGTCCCCCGTTTCTTGATATCATTCTTCTAACCTGTACGCCTTGCCGGTCTGAAAAGTTTCATTTTAATTGACCGAGATACGCGGAAAAGTCTTGCTCGATATCGGTCAGTACCCTTTTTGTCACATCAGACGATTGATTCGGATCATAGCGGACCGTCTCATACAGCTGTTGCAATTCAGGTGACGGCTGAAAACCGATCCGGGCAAACCATTCCCGGAACGACTCGGTCTCCCGTCGTTTCAGTTTTTGCGGGAGATGACGGTTAAACAAGACGACTTGTTGCCGGACCTGCTCGACCGGTAATGGCGGCAGTTCGTCTTCTGGATTCGTTTCTCCCAGGCGTTTTTTTATTCGAACCGAACGTGGTACTAACTCGTCTTCAGTACTGTCCCATTTCTTTCGTTTCCGGAAACGGCGTCCAATCAGAAACAGTAATACTAAACCGGCGAGACCGGTTGCGACCAGCAGATACGGAAAGCCGCTCTCGCCTTCTTCATCTTCACCTTTTGCAAACGGATGAAATCCTAGTAAAATGATTTTTTCTTTCCTTGGCTTTCCACCCTTTCCTTTTTCATCTGTTTTATACCCATATCCGACTTTTCCAGTCGGCAGTTCTTTTTTCTTAAACAAGTTCGACCACCAAAACGTTAATGGTTCGGATTCACAGCCTCTTACACATTTCTGCTGACCGCCTCCCGGAAACACTTCGATGTTTTGTAAAGCGCTATATCCTGTCTCAGCTAACGGTTTGATGATGCCGAGCCCCAATAGGACCACACCCATCAAAATCAACAAGCGACTTCGAAATCGCATATTCCCACCTCACTAATGTCATTTTTATCCATTATATACGAGTTTAACCCTAATTATCGGAATTTTTTGTTTTTGTCAGAAAGGGGCTTGAATCCGGAAGGGGACGGGAAAAGGAAAAGAGTGATTTTTAGAGAGGGGTTTCCAGATGCTGAGATTAGATGAAACACATGATCCGTATCAAAATGGTCAATTGATTGCGGAATATACCGAAACGAAGTCGAACGGGGAGGCCGTTCTTCGGGCGGAGCAACTGATGAAAGACAGTCCGTTCGTTGCACCGCGTCGAACACCTCATCCGAGCCGTTATCTCCGGTCTTTGATTTCGCCGCTCTTTTTGACGGATCGGGATAAACATATTCTGCCGTTGACGAAGGCTTTTGTCAGTGAACAGGACGAAATCCGACCAAGTTGGTTCGGTCGGCTGACGTATGAATTTGAACAATTGATCAGCCAGGTTGAAAAGGTTGATGTCCGGGCTTACGGAGCGGTCGGGGACGGTGTGACGGACGATACACTCGCCTTTAAGGAAGCACTCGCTGACGGACACCGCCAAGTCCATGTCCCGGCCGGCACGTATCTCGTCCGCGGCATCCGTCTGCCGAGTTATACGATTTTGACTGGAGACGGCAAAGGACAGACGATCATTAAGCTCCACGATGCGGCTCCCAAAGGACGTCGGTTGATCACGAATCAAAACTACTTACTCGGTAACCATCATCTGCTCGTCGAACGGATGACACTGGATTGGAACATCGAACGGATCGGGGAAGCGAAAAAGAGCAGTACGTGGGGCAATCATTCCAGTTGTTTGACCTATGCCCATGTGACGTACGGTTGGGTGTTTGACGTCGACGCCGTCAATCCGGGTCTGCACTGCTTTGATATCTCAACCCCCTATTACAACTACAACGGGGACGGTGCACGCGCCAACCTCAGCAGTTCGTTCATCTGGTTCGACGGACTGACGGGATCCGGTTTTGGGGACGACGGCATCACGACCCATCACAGCGATCATCTGTTCATCTCAAACTGTTTTATGCGTGATCCGAGCGGACGGGCGCATGCTTCAGGTTTTTCGAATTCAAACGGGATTGAAATCGATGACGGTTCCCGTGATGTCTGGTTGTTCAACAATGCGACGACACGTTGTTTCGGCGGACTTGAAATCAAAGCGCACGCAACGTCTTCCGCCGCATCGACCGTTAAAATCGTCGGTCACTTATCCGTTGATGATCACCGTTCGTTTAACTTCCGGCATATCGGACATCATCAAGCAACCGATCCGACATCGCAAACCGCCTACAATGTCGTCGCGGCACGTCTGATTGCCCAGACACCGCAGTATACGCCGCTGTATCAAAATTCGAAGCCGCGTGCCCTGATCGTCTCCGCCTATCGGAACGTCGTCATTCATGACTTCACAGTGCTCGGTGATCCCTATTATGATTACCAAGAACAGCCGGTGATCGGGATTCAATACAAAGCACGTAACGTGACGTTGAGCCAAGTCAAGATGAGTGGTTTCCGACGCGCCAAAACGGATATTCAAATATTCGGGGGCGACAACCGGGCCGAGGATGTCCGATTGATCGACGTCCGGATCGAGGACTCTGCCAAACACGGCATTACGATTGGTCCAAGCATCGAACACATCCGGTTGGCAAATGTCGCCATCAAAGGCGATGGGACGGTCGGTCTGAATGCCAAGTCCGAACCTGAACTCGAACGGTTTATCGCGACCGGCTATAAAGTACCGGTCCGCACGCATTCGACATAACTGGTTTCCGGATGATTCCGAACACAAAATAAGGCTGATTCGACGCATGTCGAGTCAGCCTTATTTATATTATTGTGCCCGAAGATACGCCAAGACCCGGGTATCAATCGAACGATCCGTTTGTTCCCGCATTTCAAAATTTTCAGTATGCAGATAGGTTCGGAAGGCTTCTGCAAACGAACCGCGGTATCCGAGTTCGAGTAACTTATCCATCAATTCCGATTCGAGTGCATCATCAATCGGCTTGATTTCTTCCGGCTTACTTGGTTGTAAATAAAGTGTGTGCAACTGATAGATCCGTTCCAGTTCTTGAATCGGACTCGTGTGATCATCAACACGCAAATCAATGTACCGATCATTAAAGCCACCGTACCCTCCGCCTTCTTTAACGACCAACAGTGCCGCGGACTGCATCCCCCGTGAATCGCCGCCTGCTGCTTGACCGGCAGCCAGTGCGCGCAGTAAACGCTCTGCTAGTGGACCTTCAGTCGTCTCAAACACGCGAGCCATTTCTTTGACTGTGTTCCCGTCGACCAGAATATTTCCCTGTGCTGCAAAGTGTTTACCGGCAATCCCGCCTGCCCAATCATTGCAACCTTCTCCTGTGAATGTCGCACTTTTACCAGAGGCATCCACGATTCCGACTTGACGATCCGCCCGACCTTCGTCTGCTTCCGTCAGGCGTTTTAACACTTCATCCGCTGACTTGCCTTCCGTAATCATCCGCAGTCCGTCTGGTCCATAAGCTGTATTCGCAAATGATTGTGTCGCGATGGCACCAACACCGGCTTTCGCAAATGGAACTGCACTGCCGACTGCCAAAAATTTAGATTGAACCGCTACACCCCAAGCTTGTTCTTTTTCACAATACCCAACGATTGAATAGGTCATCTGTCAAAAATCCCCCTCGATTGTCATATGTATTCGTTCGTCGTAAGCATTCCCGTTTCCTGCATGTCAAAAACCTTTCGCTCACTTGGAACGAAAGGTTTTTGATGATTATTGAATTCCAAGTACCACCGCGAGAAGCAATGCGCCGCACGCAAGAACAATCCAAATCGCAAACAGTTTCCAAACGAACCGTAACCATTTTTCGTATGGAATGCCGGCAATCGCCAAGAATGCCATTAAGTGCGCACTTGTCGGAAAAATCATATTCGTCAATCCATCTCCGTATTGAAAGGCCAGGACCGCGACTTGACGCTCAATCCCAAGCAAGTCGGCGAGTGGTGCCATGATCGGCATCGTCGTCGCAGCCTGTCCGCTTCCGGATGGAATAAAGAAGTTCGTAATCAGTTGGACAATATACATACCGATCACGGCAAGTGATGTCGGTAACTGTCCGACGGCATTCGACAAGCCATAAATTACGGTATCGATGACTCGGCCGTCTTCCAAGATGACGACAATTGCCCGTGCGAACCCAACAATCAAGGCACCGAATGTGACTGCCTTCGCTCCATCAATCAAACTCTCAAACGTTCGATTGACGCCCATTGTCACAATACCGGCAAGGAGACCAATGATCAGGAATGATGCCGTCAGCTCCGTCAAATACCAACCCCATTCGAAGATGCCGATGACGTTCAGTGTGATACCGCCAATCAATACGACCAGTACAAACAAATGCTTTTTCGAGAAACGCGAGAAGGTTGCCGTCGTTTCTTGTTTTCGATGCTTCTCCAGATCGTGAACAAGACTCTGCTCCGGATTTTTTTTGACTTTCTGTGCATAATTCATAACATAAAAAATTGTGACGACCAAAAAGACAAGATAGACTGCAGTTCGGTAACCGAGTCCACTGAACAATGGCACTTCCGCAATCGATTGTGCGACTCCTACCGTAAAGGGATTCAACATCCCGCCGGCAAAGCCAACTGCTGCTCCGAGACTGACGATAGCGGCACCCGTCATGGCATCATATCCAAGTGCCCGTGCCAGCATGATGCCAATCGGTACGAAGATGATCGTTTCTTCTGCCATTCCGATCGTTGCACCGGCAACCGAGAAAACGAACATCGTCATCGGAATCATAATATGTCCTTTTTGACCAAATCGGTTAATCAATTGATTGATGCCAGACTCGATTGCCCCGGTTTGTCGGATGATCCCGAATACACCGCCGACTAAAAAGATGTAGAAGATAATGGCAGCGCCTGCCTCCATTCCTTTCGGGATCGCTTCAAACAAACCAAACAAGTTGACTGGAGCCGACTCGACCGCACGATACGTACCGTCAATGACGACGGTTTGTCCGTCCTGTTTTTCCCGATCGAACTGTCCGGCCGGTAATGTATACGTCAAGATGACTGCAATCAATAAAATTCCCATGATGATAGCATACGTATGAGGCATCTTGAAGAAAGACCGGGCAGAAGCATCTGTCTGTGGTTTCTGTTCGTTCATTCGTTTGCCTCCTGATCTACTATTAATATTTTAACTCTCTTAAGAGATAATGCCCTATTTATGGAAAAAATAACAGACTATTTTGTCATTTAATCTTTTTGTAATATATTATTTACTGGTTTTTCTTTTTAGAAACCACAAAAAAACCTGACGATTGTCAGGTTTTACGACGTTCTCTGATTATGCGTTGAACGATTGAACATCTAACGGTTTCGCAAGCGCTGTTTGAGCAAATGCCACGAACTGACCGAAATGAGCACTTGTATTGTGCGACTCGATCGCTGCTTGATCTTCCCATTTTTCGATCATCATGAAGACATTTTCGTCTTCGATGCTTTGAAAGAGATCATAACTGATATTGCCTGCTTCCATGCGTGATCCTTCGATCAATGTTTTAGTAGCTTCTAAAAATTCTTGGCGTTTTGCAGCTTGTACTTCTAATTTTGCTTCAATGGCGATCATTGGAAAGCCTCCTCTAAAATTTCATTAACTCAAGTATCGTAGCACCTTCCCTTTCGATTCTCCATTAAGATGCTTATACGATTAAAGAAGTTATATTTCGGGTAAAAAAATGTATCATTTTGACATCAGAGAGGAGTCCATTCAAATGACGGTCGAGATTTTCTATTTCGAGGATGATGGCGAGATTCCAAACAACCCAGATTTACCCGTTCTGATTTATCGTCATGTCTTTGACGATCCGTCTTCCATCGAAGATACCTTTCATTCGCACAATTGGCAAAACAGCTGGGTCGACGGTATTTTTGATTTCCATCATTATCACAGCGTCGCCCACGAAGTCATCGGTATCCTTGAAGGACATGCCAGCATCCAACTTGGTGGACCGCTCGGAAAAACCTTTACTTTGACGGCCGGTGATGTCGTCGTTCTTCCTGCCGGTACCGGACATAAGGCACTGCATACCAGCCGACAATTTAAAGTCATCGGAGCGTATCCAAACGGTCAGGATTACGACACCTTAACGGGTGATCCGTGCGAACGCCCGGCAAACCTAAAACGAATTGCCCAAGTCGAACGTCCGCAAACGGATCCCGTTTACGGAAAACAAGGACCATTATTTGAACACTGGTAGTCACGTCTGCTTTCCGTCCACTGGAAAGCAGACGTTTTTTTCTGGCACATCCGTGGTAAACCCTACTATTGTGTTTTTTAAAGGAGGAAGAAAGATGAATGAGACAGAACGGACCGTCATACTTGCGGCACTGAAGCAACAAACTGTCACGCTTCCAGATCAGACTCACGTACGCGCACTCGGTCAAGGAACATGGCGCATGGGTGAAGATCAAACGAAGCGTCAAGCTGAAATCGAAGCGTTGCAGGTCGGCCTCGACAGCGGGATGGAACTGATCGATACCGCGGAAATGTACGGGGAAGGTGCATCCGAACAGCTGATTCGTGAGGTGCTCAAAGAGCGACGCGACGAAGTGTTTCTCGTCTCGAAAGTCTACCCGCATAATGCCGGTGGTGAAAAGTTACGCACCGCCTGCGAGCGGACACTCGAAAATCTCGGCACCGACTATCTCGATCTTTATTTGTTGCACTGGCGCGGCAGTATTCCGCTACAGGAAACAATCGATGGACTGGAACAGTTGAAAGCCGAAGGGAAAATTCGCCGTTGGGGCGTCTCGAACTTTGATGTCAAAGATATGAAAGAACTTCTCGCGCTCGATCAAGGCGATCAATGCGCCGTCAATCAAGTGCTGTACCATCTCGGTTCACGCGGGATTGAGTACGAGCTGATGCCGCTTCTCAAACAACACGGGATACCGGTGATGGCGTATTGTCCGCTTGCTGAAGGCGGCAGTTTACGGGATCAGTTGCTGGACCATCCGACTGTCGAACGCCTCGCCGAAGAACACGGCGTCAAACCGGCACAAATCCTGCTTGCCTGGGCCATCCGAAGCGGTGACGTCATCGCGATTCCAAAAGCCGGACAAGCGCAGCATGTGGAGGAAAACGGGAAAGCCGCTTTGGTCGATTTAACCGAAGAAGAATTGGCTGCACTCGACGAAGCGTTCCCGGCACCTACAAAAAAAGAACCACTCGATATCGTCTAAGGAGGAGTCAATGATGAACAAATCAGTCAAACTCGGAAAATCTAATTTAACGGTCAACCCAATCGGTCTTGGGACCAATGCGGTTGGAGGACATAACCTCTACCCGAACCTCGACGAACAGGCAGGTCGGGATCTGGTCCGCGTCGCCTTGATGAACGGAATCAACTTTTTGGATACCGCCTACATTTACGGACCGGAACGTTCAGAAGAACTGGTCGGAGAAGTCTGGAGTGAAACGGTGGAGCGTGAAGAGGTCATTCTCGCGACAAAAGGGGCGCATCAACTGGTCGATGGGGATGTCGTCATGAACAACTCACCTGAATTTTTAAAACAATCGGTCGAGGACAGCTTAAAACGTCTGCGAACAGACTATATCGATCTCTATTATATTCATTTCCCGGACGAGCAGACGCCAAAAGACGAAGCGGTCGCCGCACTTGCCGAGTTGAAAGCCGAAGGGAAAATCCGGGCGATCGGCGTCTCGAACTTCTCACTCGAACAATTAAAAGAAGCGAACAAAGATGGTCATATCGACGTCTATCAAGGAGAGTACAATCTCTTTAAGCGTGACGCTGAAAAAGAGATTCTTCCGTACATCCGGGAACACGGCATTTCGTTTGTCCCGTACTTCCCGCTCGCAGCCGGTCTGCTTGCCGGAAAATACGATGCCGAAACGAAATTTGATGACCTTCGGAAAAATGATCCGTTGTTCCAAGAGGATGTATTCAAAGACAACTTGGCGAAAGTCGACTTATTACGCCCGATTGCGGAAGCGAAAGATGCCGAAGTGGCCCATATCGTCCTCGCCTGGTATTTGGCACAAGACGGCATTGATGCCATCATTCCAGGTGCGAAACGGGCTGAGCAAGTCACAGATACAATCCGGACACTCGATGTGGAATTGACGGAAGAGGAAATTCGTCAAATCGATCACATCTTTAGCTGACCCAATAAAAACCACGCCATTTTGACTTGGCGTGGTTTTGTTTGAGCAAATTAAGCGAAAATCTTTGGGCAGGCTCGTATGATAAAGAAACAGGAGGCGATTCATATGAAACACCATTTTCACCTTACAGCAGACTGGCCCGGCAATCGGAATGACGTCGGACAGATCGAGACCGGCGAGTTAAAAACGAAGATTTCGATTCCGGACGCGATGGACGGTCCCGGTGTCGGAACCAATCCGGATGAAATGTTGCTGGGGGCGGCAGCAACGTGTTACATCATTACGCTGGCCGCGATGCTCGAACGCAACAACATTCCGAAAGTGTCCCTGACGATGGAATCGGAAGGAATCGTCGACGTCACGAACGGAGTCTTCACCTATGACGCCATCATTCATCGACCGACATTGATTCTTCCGGAGGACACAACAAAAGCGAACCTGACAAAAGCACGCCGTCTTGCCGAAAAAGCGGAAGGCTCGTGTATGATTACCCGGGCACTGGCTGGTAATGTGAACGTTTCGTTAGAAGCGGTCGTGGAGTTGGCAGGTTAATCTTCCATGTTTACGCAGTATGATACCTTTGACTTCATTTCCTAATTGGAAATGAAGTTTTTTGTAGTTTAATTCGATTCTTGCTGCACGATTTTCCGTTCCTTCGTATACTGAACTTAGTTTGGAATTTATTGGAGGTCATCAGATGTCATTGTTTCAAGAAAAGTTACGCAGTCAAAATACCGCAGCTTCACCATCCGGAAAGAGTTCACCGGTTCAGCCAGCCGATTACACAGCCGAATTACTCACACATTTAAATGAACTCTTCTATAAATCCATTGTGGAGTTTCAACAAAATCAACTGACAGGAGAAATGATTGAAACAACAAATCATTGGCTCTCTGCATTAAAGGAACCGCTTTTAGCCGCTCCCCTACACCGGGAATTAACTTCGTCTGCGGCTCTGCCTGTACAATATGAACGATCACTGAGAGCTTGGGACTTAATTGCACCGGGTCAAGAAAATCAAGAAAAACTGTTGCATCACTTGATTGATGAATTATCGACAGCTCAATCTGCAGACTGGATGGTTAGTTTTACCCGCCATTCTGGAATTCAAGCTCTGGTCCCTTCGCTTCAAGAAGCAGAACGTATCCATAAGCCGATTCGTATTTTGACTTCATTTTATATGAACATTACAGAAGCCAAGGCATTACGCACCCTGATGCAGTTTAAAAATATCGAGATTAAAATTTATGAACCAATCAAAAAAAATCAAGCGTTCCATCCAAAAGCATATTTATTTACACGGGAAACTGATTTACACAGTGCGATCATCGGTTCGTCCAATTTATCAAAGTCTGCTTTAACAAATGGATTAGAATGGAATGTGCGAATTCCCCATTCTCCTCTCACCTCTTTAGTTTCTCAGGCACAAATACTATTTAATAATCTCTGGAACAGTGACGAAGCAATTCCCTGCACCTCTGCTATTTTAGATCAATATGAGCAACACCATCTAGATTCTCCGAAGATCAGACAGTTTGTTGTGAATGATCGCGTTGCAGAACCGTCTGTTGAATACGAAGTGATTCAGCCAAATGAAATGCAGCTTCCGGCTTTGGAACAATTACACCGCTTGCGATTAAAGCACCAAACAAAAGCCATGGTCATTGCAGCGACCGGAACAGGAAAAACATATTTGGCTGCTTTCGACGTCAAACAGTTTGTAGCTAAACGTGTTCTGTTTGTCGCCCATCGCGGAAAACTTTTGTCTCAAGCTGAAGAAACATTTAAGAAAATCTTTACGGATACTCATGCTACGTTTGGTCGCTATCAGGCGAATCAAAAAGATCTCGATAAACAATTTACGTTTGCGACCATTCAAACCTTTTCAAAAGAAACCCATTTGGAACAATTTGATCCCAATACCTTTGATTACATCATTATTGATGAGTTCCACCATGCAGCGTCCGAGTCTTATCAAAAAATTCTCAACTATTTCACACCACAATTTTTACTCGGGATTACGGCAACGCCGGAACGAATGGATGGATTAAACATCTTTAAGTTGGTCGACCACAACGTTGCGTACGAAATTCGATTATATGATGCTCTGGCCCAAGACTTATTAACGCCGTTCCATTACTTTGGTATTCAAGATGATGAAGCCATTGATTACGAAGCCATTCCGCAAAAAAATGGATTATACATTGAAAAAGATTTAGTGGAAGCACTCGAACGTTCTTCTCGGACGGAATATATTCTCGAGATGATGACCAAATTTGGTCACAGCGGTAAAAATCAGGTCGGTCTCGGCTTTTGTGTCAATATTGATCATGCGGAATACATGGCTGCCGAGTTTAACCGGCACCAAATCGAGTCATTGGCCATCACAAGTAAACAAACGGAATTAGAACGGGAACAAGCCATTCAACGGCTGGAAGATGATCGGGATCCGTTATCGTTTATCTTTACAGTCGATCTCTTTAATGAAGGTGTCGATATTCCCAAAATTAATGTCATGCTGTTTTTACGTCCAACAGAATCTCCAACCATCTTTATTCAGCAACTCGGTCGCGGCTTGCGGAAACATGAATCCAAAGAATACGTCACGATTTTAGATTTCATCGGTAACAGTCAACGAGCTTTTGTCGCACCGCTTGTGTTATCCGGTCAGCAATCTTTCCATTCGATCGACCGGTATCATGTAGCGAATGCTGTTCAAAATCATTTTCCGATTTTGCCTGAAGGATCTTTAGCGATTTTAGATCGTGTGACAGAAACATTTATCATTGAACAAATGAAAAAAATTGAGTTCTCGGCCAGTAAACAGTTGCGTGAAAGTTACCAGCGTCTTATGACCATGATCGGCGACACACCGTCATTAAATGATTTGGTCACGCATCCGGATGCTCCCGCCATTGAAACCATTATTCAACAGTGGAAAAGTGTCCTGCGATTAAAACAACTGGAAAAAGTAGCAACCGATGAAGAAGTCGCTTTGTTGCTTAATCCGGATACACGACGTGTGCTTCAACATCTCGAAAGTTGGTTCCCGATCCGTGAACCATTCAGCTTGTTGATGGTTCAATTGCTGTTCAACCAGCAAACCATTTCCGCTGATGATGTCATTCGAGCGACAGTAAGCCGCTTTGCCGTTTTACCGGAAGCCTTAACACATCGTTTGCCTTTGATTCAGCATTTATTCAATCGCTGGTCTACTTCTTTAAAACATGATCGGATTATTTTGCTCGTGGAATCTGCCGCTGGTGAATATACATTATCGGAAGAGATGACCCGGATTTTAGCCTTGTCACCAGAGTTAGTCGACTATTTGCAGGAGCTGATTCAAGCTGGTCTCCACTCATTTGAGCAACTTTCCGGAGGTGAACACTGGTTGACTAGCCGTCAATCGCTGATTTCGAGAATGACATACAGTCGGTCTGTCATCCAGCGATTATTACAATCTCCAAGCCAGGAAGGTTCATGGCGTGAAGGTGTCGCTCAGGCCGGAAATGATTATGTATTATTCGTTAATTTACACAAAAATGAATCGATTGAAGATCAGTTGAATTATCAAGACTACTTTATTGATAAAGATCATTTCCATTGGCAATCCCAAAGTATTGCTACAGCTCACGGAAAAGCAGGGGAGCTGTACCGCCACCACGAAGAACGCGGAATCAAGATTCATCTGTTTATACGCAAGGCTGAAAAAGAACAAGGCCGGTCCTTACCGTTTACGTACTTCGGTGAACTGATTCATAAACACAGTCACGGATCTAAACCGATTAATGTTGAATGGATTTTAAAAGAACCTTTAACTAGCGAAGAATTTATTTCGTGGAAAAAGCTTTCATGATTTTTTCAACAGCTGGTACATCAGCCGGCGCCCAGTTCAAAGAATTTAACTGTTTGACGGGTACCCAGCGTAATTCGGCATGTTCCAGTGCTTCCGGTGCACCCGATACAATCGTTGATTGAAAAGTCGATAACTCAACAATCACTTTTTCATATTCGTACCGTGTCGTTTCAATGTGATCGCCTACTTGAATCGTACAATTTAATTCTTCCTGAATTTCGCGGTAAAGAGACTCTTCAGGACGTTCACCCGGTTCAATTTTCCCACCCGGAAACTCCCAAAGGTTCGGTAATGACATGACAGGGCTTCGAAGAGCACACAGAATTTCGTTTTTTGAATTAGTCACTACTGCACCTACAACGGAAATCGTCTTTTTTGACATGCTGTTCATCCTCTCTTTAATCAATCATTTATGTCTATCCTAAACTACGACTCGTAAAAAAGGATCACTTCTTTCATGCGACTCCTACAGGAAAAAGCGCAGGAATCTGCGCTGTCAGAGACAAATAAGACCCGATTCTCGATTCCATGGAATCGAGAATTCTGGCTTATGTCTCGCCTGAGGAAAGCGCATGGAAAAGAAGCGATTCTTTTTTTACAAAAGTTATCCACACACTAGCAGCTATTTGGGTCAATCTTTTTTTATTCAAATTATCCACATGTGGATAACTTTCCATATGCTATACTTTTACTACTTATCCACAACTAGAAATGAGGAACTTATGTGCCACGTGAAATTTATCCGGTCGTCGTTAAAACGACGGCCATCGAACAAATTACAAACGGACAACCGCTTCTGTACAAAGAACTGTTTCAAAAGAGCAATCATCTAAAAGAAGCCGGTGCCTTGCTCCGGCTGACAACAGAAGATAAAGAATACCTTGCGACCGGTTACTTTGGCAAGCAGGAAAAAGGTCTTGGCTGGTTACTTTCAACCGATGAACTGCAAGACATCGACGAAACTTTTTTCAAAGAAAAAATCGAGGTTGCCCTCGATCGTCGAAATGATTTTTTTGAAAATGATTTGATTGATACGTTCCGGGTCTTCAACGGTTCCGGCGACGGCATCGGTGGACTGACGATCGATTGTTTTGATCATCATTACTTAATCACGTTTGAGAACGAAGGCATCTATTCCTTTAAGCAGGATATCGTCTCGGCTCTCGAGTCACTCATTCATTTTAAGAGTATTTACGAAAAACGGGCTTTCCAAATAGATGGTCAACCTGTTAAAGGGGATGATTTCTTAGCCGGTGAACGTGGTGACTTCCCGGAAGTCCTGCAAGAAAACGGTCTACCGTTGTTGTACCATCTGGATGCCGGCATGCGCACCGGACTCGATATCCAACAACGCGAACTCCGTTCGATCGTCAAAGAACATGCCACAGACCGACGTGTCCTGAATCTCTTTTCGGATACCGGTACGTTGACAGCATCGGCATTGCTCGGCGGTGCAACTGAAACAACGAGTGTCGATTTCTCGACCCGGAGCCGTAATAAGACAATCGAACAACTCGAGCTGCATCAACTGGATCCGGCGACACAAACGATCCTTGTGCAGGATGCCTTTGATTACATCGATCAAGCAGACAAAAAAACACGGTTTGACTTTGTCATCGTTCATCCACCGGCGCTCGTCAAAACACAGGCACGTCATTTCCGGGCCGAAGTCGATTTGACGGCATTGATTCAACAGACGATTCATATGACGCATCGTGGCGGATTGTTGCTCGTGACGACGGATTGTCCGCTGTTTGATCAAGTCCGGTTTATGAAGATGGTCGATCAAGCCTTCAAAAAACTTCGCCAAACGTACGACATCATTTGGGAAAGTACACCGTTACCTGATTTTCCAGAACACCCTTCTTTGAAAGAAGTCACATTAAAATCGGTTTTAGTTCGCCGTAAATAATCAATAATCCAACGATTCTGCTGATGAAAAAACCATCAGCAGAATTTTTTTGGGATTAAAAGGAAAAGTATAATGAATAGCGAATCATTACTCTTAGGAAAAATAAACACTCACGTAGTGATACTCACTTTTCCAAAATGTGACCGTTGATCAAAGAGGTGATACGCAGCATTTAAAGCATCAATCTCACGTGACACGTGCTCTTCGATCACGAGATCAATGACTCCATCCGCTACGAGTTGCACGACTTCTGCCAAATGCTTTTTTTGACGTAACATCTCTTCCTCTTTCCCTTTCAGTAATGGAAGGGCAACAAACACAGCTTCGAGCGTCAATGCCTTACTGTGCATCGGCGTCAAATCCTGTGTCGTCCGCGTTGCGATAGAGATGATTTTGCCACGTTCTTTTGCGAGGATGAAGGACTCTTGCAAATGATCTCCTCCGACCGTATCGATGATGACATCAAATCCGTCATGACCAAGACGTTTTAAAAGTTGTTCGGCTGATTCTTCCCGGTAACGGTGTGGACGAATCCCATGCTCGTCCAGCCACGTTGCTTTTTCATCATTTGCCGCACTTGCCGTCACGTCACACCCATAGTGTTTGGCGAGTTGTCCGACAAGATGTCCGACACCACCTGTGCCACCAGCTACATACAATCGCATGCCCGGCTGAACGGCTGCCCGTTCCTTCAATACTTCCATCGCTGTCAGACTGATGACCGGCAAACACCCTGCAGTCGCAACATCAAGATTTTTCGGTCTGTGGACCGCCATCTGTTCCGGAACCAGCATTTGCTCCGCCAGTGCTCCAGATCGGTTTCCCAGTCCACCGCCAAAGGCAATGACGTGATCGCCGACAGAAAAAGACGTCACACTCTCCCCAATTTCAATGATTGTCCCCGTAACATCTCCCTGGAGAATTCCAGTTGACGGAGCTGCTGCCACATGACCAAAAAACATCTTTGTGTCCAGTGGATTTAAGCTCGTCCCTTCGACTTTGATCTTTAAATCGTAGTTCCCTGTTTGATCGAGTGTGACGTCTTTTTCTGTTAGCGCAGCGTCCTTCCCGTATTGTTCGACGACAAATGCTTTCATTTTAAATCCCCCTTTTTTTTCATCATCAGTTTAACTAAATTTAGCGATTCATCTCCCACCTCTAAGCGTACCGGGGCGAAGCCCAGCGTAGGTGGGAGATGAATCGCTCGTCTTGGTAAGAATACAATTATTTGATACAATCAGTATAACTCATCAAAAGGACTGATATATCAATGAAAATGGATACAAATAAACATTCAGTCTTTCTTCTGAATTATCATCTTGTCCTCGTCGTGAAATACAGACGAAAAGTGATCGATGACGCCATCTCGGAGTTCGCGAGACAGACCTTCGAACGAATCGGCGCGTCGTATCATATCACGCTGAATGAGTGGAATCATGACGGCGATCATCTCCATGTGCTGTTCAAAGCACACCCGAACACGGAGATGTCAAAGTTTCTGAACGCTTACAAGAGCGCAAGCAGCCGACTGATCAAACGAGACTTTCCGCATGTCAAGAAACAACTATGGAAAGAAATGTTTTGGTCTCGAAGTTATTGTCTAGTGACGACCGGAGGTGCGACAAGCGACGTCATCAGACACTATATCGAAAAACAAGGGAAGGAGTGATCACTTTGCTGAAGGCGTATAAGTTTCGACTCTATCCGACGAAACCCCAACAAGAATATTTCATGAAGACGTTCGGTTGTGTCCGTTTCGTCTACAATAAGATGCTCGAAGAGCGGATTCGACTGTATGAAGACTCGAAGCTCAACTCTGGCGCAAAGCAAAAGCTCCCAACCCCAGCGAAGTACAAGCCTGAATTCCCTTTCCTCAAAGAAGTCGACAGTCTTTCTCTTGCGAACGCTCAGATGGACTTGAACAGGGCGTACCAAAACTTTTTTCGGGATCAGTCTGTCGGATTTCCGAAATTCAAATCAAAGCATAACGACCGAGCCTCTTACACGACCAACAATCTGAAGGGAAGCATCCGCATCGAAGATCGTAAGGTGAAACTTCCTAAGATCGGTTTCGTGAAGTTGAAACAACATCGTCCGTTTGATGGTGTGATCAAGTCCGCGACGGTCTCGATGACGAAGACCCGGAAATTCTTCATCTCTATCCTTGTCGATCAAGCCGAAGAGCAATGGGTTCCAGCCAAGAATAAAGTAGGAATCGACCTTGGTTTGGAGCACTTCGCCATCATGACAAATGATGAGTGGGTTTCTGAGAAAGTTGACAATCCTCGTTTTCTTCGAAAGTCCGAAGAGAAGATCAAGAAGGCGCAACGCGCCTTGTCCCGCAAGAAAATCGGGAGTAAGAACCGAGAGAAGGCGAGGATGATCCTTGCTAAGAAGCATGAAAAGATTGCAAATCAACGTCAAGATTTTCTTCATAAGCTGTCGAAACGGATGGTTGACGATAACCAAGTCATCGTCGTCGAGACGCTCAAGTTGAAGAACATGATGAAGAACCATAAAATCGCCAAATCGATTGGAGATGTCAGTTGGTATGAGTTCGTCCGACAGTTAGGATACAAATGCACATTCTATGGGCGAACACTTATCAAAGCGGATCAATGGTACGCCTCTACTCAAATCTGTTCTTCTTGTGGAGTAAAAGGCGAGAAGAAAACGATCGATGTACGCGACTGGACGTGTACTTGCGGCGCTCATCATGACAGAGATATTAATGCGAGTATCAACTTGTTGCTGTTAGCAGACTGAAAACCCTTCAGGGTGGGAACCACCCGATGAGCTTGGTCAATAACCGTAGCTCGTAAAAGTACGATCTTCCCAAGAAGCTCCCACTTCAATTTGCGAAGCAAATAAGTGGTGAGTAGTTCACCATGATTCAGAATACTCTAACATTCTCGCTTCGTGATATGATGAAGTTACCTTAACTCAGAAAGGACGTTTTTTTCGTGAAACATGATTTGATTCGTCGTTTGACTACATATGCAAAAATCGATACCCAGTCGAACTACGCCAGTACAACCGTCCCGACAACCGAAGGACAATGGACGCTTGCTCGACTTCTCGTGGACGAACTGAAGGAAATTGGGATGAGTGACGTGACCGTTGATGCCAATGGATATGTCATGGCGACTCTCCCTTCAAACACGGATACCGACGTTCCAACGATTGGATTTTTAGCCCATCTCGATACGGCGACTGACTTTACGGGAACAAACGTTAATCCGCAAATCGTCGAAGAGTATGATGGCGAAGACTTGGTTCTCAACGCGACGCTCCCTGTCATCCTGTCACCAAAGGATTTTCCGGCGCTGAAAAACTATGTCGGACATACACTGATGACGACAGACGGGACGACTTTGCTTGGAGCAGATAATAAAGCTGGCATCGCCGAGATCATGACAGCGATGCACCACCTTATCATCCATCCGGAAATCAAACATGGTCGGATCCGGGTCGCGTTTACACCGGATGAAGAAATCGGTCGTGGTCCCCACCATTTTGATGTCGCGGCCTTTGATGCAAAGTTTGCTTATACAGTCGACGGTGGTCCACTCGGCGAACTCGAATATGAAAGCTTTAACGCCGCTGCGGCAGAAATCGTTTTCCATGGCACGAACGTCCATCCAGGGACGGCGAAAGACAAGATGGTCAATTCACAAAAACACGCGATGGCTTTCCAAAACCGGTTACCGGGTGACGAAGCTCCTGAATTTACGGATGGTTTCGAAGGGTTCTATCATCTAATCTCGTTTGAAGGATCGGTCGAAAAAACGACGGTCCAGTACATCATCCGTGATTTTGACCGCGCAAAATTCGAAGCCCGGAAACACTTCCTGACGGCTTTGGTCGAAGAATGGAACAAGAAATATGGCGCAGGAAGCGTTGAAATCAAACTGAACGATCAATACTACAACATGCGTGAAAAAATCGAGCCACACATGGAAATCGTTGATATCGCCCATGCGGCGATGGAGTCACGTGGTATCACACCAATCATCAAACCGATTCGTGGCGGGACGGACGGCTCTCAGCTCTCTTACATGGGACTTCCGACACCAAACATCTTTACGGGCGGCGAAAACTACCACGGAAAGTTTGAATTCATTTCCGTCGACAATATGGTCAAAGCAACAGAAGTTGTGGTTGCGATTGCCGAACGATTCGCTCAGTCGTCTAAATAAGATTGCTCAAGAAAAGCAGATTCTCGCCTCGAGAATCTGCTTTTTTCATCAAGAATGCTGTTGCTTCTTTAAACGATAGATGTATCCGAGCAGGAGAAAAATAATCAAGGTCGAGGCAATCATTAATTCTTTTGACCATTCTCCAATCAAGGAGTTTGAATTCTTTTCGATTTTTGGAATCTCCTCTTCCATTTGTTTTACTTGTTTTTCCGTCACCGTAAATTCATCGTTCCATATCCACGTCCGTTCTTTCCCCTCGACGCGAATCACCACTTGGTACGTGCCGGCTTTTAAAATCCCCATCGTCTCAATCGGCACCGTCATGTAGGTCGATGGTGCAAAGCGAACGTCCATTTCTTTTCGAACGATAACCTTTTTATTTTTCGAAATGACCGCTTCAAATTTCATCGGTTTCGTAATCGTTGCGGCTTGGTTCGCAAGCTTCACCAAAATGTTCGGGCGTGTCAGGTAGGATTTGGTTTGAATTCCTTCATACGTCAATTCAGGAGAGACGTCTTTAATCTCGGAACGGACCTTCAATCCGATGATATAGGCATGTCGGTTTTGAATCCCGATTGTATCTTCTTTTGTTTCGTTTTCGTCGAATTTTTTTTCGACTCGGATTCCTGCAAGAACGGTTCCGGTCAGTTCATTTGGAATTTGCAGGGGCAAAGAAACAACCTTCGATTCGCCGCCTTTGATGAAGATCGATTTCGTAGCTGGTCGAATCATTTCTGTTAAGGAAACAGGAGCAAGCGCAAGCGGTTTTTTCTGCTCATAGACGATTAATCCATTCCCATTCGTCGTCGCGTTGCGAATGGATGTTAAAAACGTTTGATCGTCCGAACCATGATTGTAGATCCGAACCCGGACATCCGTTTTTTGATTGGCCGCCATCCGTAAATCAAAGTACGTGACACCCGAGTCGACTTGAAATTCGTTTGGTATCGCTTCAATCGAAAAATTGACAGGCGCATCTGCTTTGACGAAAGATGGACTTCCTATACCGAATACAAGATACAATACGACAAAAAGACCACTAAGTCCCCACTTCTTCATCACTTTCACCCCTTATTCCATATCAATTCACGACATCAGAAATGGTCCATTCGAGGGTAGCCGTATGCGTTCCTTTAACTTGTGTATTGATCGGGACATCCAACGAGATATAGGTATTCGGTGCTTGTCCAACTAAATCTCCCGGCCAGTAAACTACCCATGTCGAAAACGTCCCGGCAGCTGAGGATAAAATCGTCGTTCCACTTGCTGCACCTGCTGTTAACTGAACGTTTTGTGTCGTTGGAGCTGAACCATCCGTCAAGCCAATCGCAGATTTAACGATTCCCGAACTAATTGACAGCTTCGCTCCGCTCAATGATTCATTTGAGGTTTCTGAGTTTATGAATTTACCAAGTTTCACTTTCATATCCCACTTGGAACGCAACGCGCGTCGATCGGTCACTTGCAGGAATGGTTTTTTATTCAGCGCTTGATACACTGCTGAATTGGTCGCAAGCGCTTCATGAGAACCGAAATTGAAATTTGGTGCATAGTCTAGAGTGAGAGGACCCGTTTGATTGGTTGGGGTAATTGCTCCGTCTTTGATCGGATCATACGGCTTTGTCGGGTCATCCGGGTCAACGATGACAGGAGCTTTATCGGTAGTAAAGGTAATCGTCGCCTGCGAGTTTCCAGTCGACGTCGTAGCCGCAAATACGGAAGTTGTTCCAAGCAGCAAAGCAACACTCATCAATACCGATGTCACAGCCAATTTTTTTCTCATCTCAGTTTCCCCCTCTTTTTAAGGCGCATTAATCAAACTCCACTGAATATCTGCACTGTACGTTGAAGGTGTAGCCTGTTTTCCTGTCAGATCGAGAATGATTCCTTCCTCTTTGGCATAGACGAGTGGTGATTGATTTTGGTTCGCTGTCATCTGTCCGGTTGCGACTTCAATCTCTGTTGCTTGCAATAGCTGTTTTTGAGTGGATGTCTTGAAATACAAAACATCTTTAAGAATATCCCCTTCCATACTGGTCATCGGGCGCGTTAGACTGGCTTGTAATCGCCAGTTATATCCGTTTGCGTTTTCGTGTGCAATTGAAATTGTCATCGGTGCGAGTCGAGAGATGATGGTTTCCCGTCCCGTCAACTCGCGACTGCCAAAATCAAGCGTCGGTGGCACGATCATGCTAAACGTTGGCCCTATGCCAAGTGTCGCTGTTGCCGTGTTACTACTTAATACATTTAAATCAATCAAACCATCGACCAAGGCACTCTTGAAGGTATATGTTTTATCAAGACCAACCGGTAATTTTCCGACTTTAAACGATAACGTGAAACGATCACTACTTAATACAGACAGCTTTAGTAAGGAAGTAACATCGGCGTAGATTTGATTGTTTGTCCGATCAATCACGGCTACAACATCAATCGTTCTTGTTCCGATTCCTAGTAATCCGCTATATCGATACTGGAGTTGAAGAGAATTCGTCTCGATGCTTTGCATCACCTCAGGTGGTAGTCGAAAGATAATATAGCCACTGGATAGATTGATATTCAAGAGACTCGAAACAGTGTTAATGAGTTCAATCGTCTTCGTCGTTGCATTGTACGTAGCACTTAAACTCGAGTTTCCTAGTAAAGCGACACCAGCAAGACGAGGCGAAACAACTGGTTGCTGTGTTGGTTTCTCTTTTTTAGGTGCTTCCGGGACTGGTAGTTCTTCCAGCGACGATTCCGTGTCTTTTGAGGGAAGTTGATTCTTCTCTTCGTTCAATTGATTTTCTGACGACGAAGGTTCAGCAATCGGAAATTCTTCATTCTCAGAAGCAGGAGGTTCAGGTAAATCAGGCTCATCCGAGTCAGAATTCTTTGGAATATCTTCCTTGGATGATGGAATATCGCTCTCAGGTGTGGGTGGTTCTGGGGTCATCGGGCTTTCATTCTCGGGTGTGGATAATTCAGGAGTCGTCTCGCTATCGGATGTGGATGGTTCTGGGGTCGTCGGGGAGTTGCTCTCAGGTGTGGAAGGCTGTACAGGCTCGTCCTTCTCTCGATCAGGTAGTGTGGTTACTACTTCTTCATTCGTTTCTTCCGTTGATTCCGTGTCTGGAACTGTCGCTTCTTCTTCTTGATCCTGCGTATTTGTTTGTTCAAGCAGTATTTCACATGTTTTCTTTTTTTCTAAACGTATAGAATCATCCGGCGATTCAGCCTCTCTCTCCAGTTCTTCTAATAATTTTTTACAAATTTCAATCGTTAACGGTTCTTCCACTTCCGTCTGATTCGTGACCGCCCGGCTTGAGTCGACCGGTAAGAACAGGGAACAAAGAAAAATTATGATTACAATGAGATTCGGAGAACAATTTTTATGCATGCATCTCTTCCCCTCCCATTTGACCTATTTCGTTAGACCTAGTTATATTATCGTTAATTTCCTTTTGAACAGGCAAATAAACCAATTAATGGGTATTTGAAAAATGTACTTTATAGATTTTTTTCTTGAAATATGATTTTAAGTGTCTATTGCTTGTTTTTCACTTTATTTTACTTTTTCAGAATTACAGTTTGTTTTTAAATTTGTAGCAAGAAAAATACGCCTTTCTGTCGAAAGGCGCATCGTTCGCTTATTTTTCTTCTGTTGTTGGTTGATCCTGAATCGGCAATTGGACCATGCTCCCTGAACCACTGACGAGCGGTGATTTTCCGTCCCATTTCTTGACGGCTTCGTACTGAATCATTTCTTCTGTTAATGTTTTTTGTAATTCTTTTTGAGCCTTGGCGAGCCCTTGCGCTTCAATGAGTCGAGCATCAGCTGCCCCCTTCGCTTCTACCCGCAACCGTTCTGCTTCTGCCTTTGCAATCGCAAGATCGGTCTTCTTTTTATCAAGTTCCTGTGAGGCTTTGACCCGCGCATCGATGGCTTCCTGCGTCTTCGCATCTGGTTTCGGCGCACCGAGTGCGACATCTTCGATGATGAACCCGATCTTTTTCACATCTTCCGCGAACTGTGTCTGAATGCTTGTCGAGACATTTCCGGACTGTTCTCCGAACAGCTCAAGGACCGTGACTTTTGAAATTTGCTCACGCGAGGCATCATAGAGACGTTGCTTTAAATAACCCGCAGCAATCTCATCAATTTCAATCGGACCAAATTTATTAAAGACTTCTGTTACTCGATCAGGCGAAACAGAAAAACTGTACGTGAAGTCGACGACGATGTTTTTCCCGTCTTTTGTCGCCAGTGTCATATTATCAAGTGACTTCGTTTGTGTCCGAATCGGATATTCGGTTACGCGCGTGATCGGTGACACGATATGCCAGCCTTGTGACAACGTCTCATCTTGAACACCACTCGATGGTTTATACACGACACCGACTTGACCTGGTTCGATTTGTTCGACGATGAATGGCGTCATTGCAAGCAGAGCGACGACGAGCACCCCCGCGATGATCATCGATGGTCGTATACGTTTTTTCGGTTTAATTTCTCTCATTTAGAATCCCCTTTATCAATTTTGTCTTGGATGTACTTGTACAGTTCAATGGCCAGCAAAACGATGAGTGCAAAAAATAATAATGTGAAAAGTGCTGCCATGCCGTCCTCCTCCTTTGTGAACTCCTTACTTCATCTTACGCTTCAGACTGGAAAATGTTTCATTTTGATTAAAAGCATGGTTGCTAATTTTCGCAATCCGGTCTAAGATGTAAAGAACTTTGTCCTTGAAACGAAGCGTATCATTTTGTGGTACACTCGTAACAGCACATCACACACTAGAAACGAGGGTTCATCTCTATATGATTACAGTACAAAACGTCGGTCTCCGCTTTGCGGACCGCAAATTATTCGAAGACGTCAACATCAAGTTCACACCAGGCAACTGCTACGGTCTCATCGGTGCAAACGGTGCCGGTAAATCAACGTTCCTTAAAATTCTTGCCGGCGATATCGAAGCGCAGCAAGGAGACGTCATCATCACACCGGGCGAACGCCTTGGTGTCCTGCGCCAGAATCACTACGAATATGAAGAGTTCCAAGTCATTGAAACTGTCATGATGGGACATAAACGTCTGTATGAAGTCATGAAAGAAAAAGATGCTATTTATATGAAAGAAAACTTCTCGGATGAAGACGGCATGCGTGCTGCTGAACTCGAAGGTGAATTCGCTGAAATGAACGGGTGGGAAGCAGAGTCGGAAGCGGCAATGCTTTTACAAGGTCTCGGAATCAAAGAAAACCTGCATACGAAAACAATGGCTGAGTTGACTGGTGGCGAGAAAGTCAAAGTCTTGCTTGCACAAGCTTTGTTCGGTAAGCCGGATATCCTGTTACTCGATGAGCCGACCAATGGTCTTGACTTGAAAGCCGTCAAATGGCTCGAAGAGTTCTTAATCGGATTTGAGAATACGGTCATCGTCATTTCCCACGACCGTCACTTCCTCAACAACGTGTGTACGCACATGGCCGATCTCGACTACGGAAAAATCCAACTCTACATCGGAAACTATGATTTCTGGTATGAGTCAAGTCAGCTCGCTTCACGTATGGCAGGCGACCAAAACAAGAAAAAAGAAGAAAAAATCAAAGAACTTCAAGCCTTTATCGCCCGTTTCAGCTCGAACGCCTCAAAAGCGAAACAAGCGACATCACGGAAGAAGTTGTTGGATAAGATCACACTCGACGACATCCGTCCGTCTTCACGCCGTTATCCGTTCGTCGGCTTCACACCGGAACGTGAAATCGGAAACGACCTGTTGATTGTTGATGGCATCTCGAAGACAATCGATGGCGTCAAAGTACTGGATAATGTTCGTTTCTCATTAAACAAAACGGATAAAGTCGTCTTTATCAGCCAAAATGACATTGCCATCACAACACTCTTTAAAATCCTCATGGGTGAAATCGAAGCGGACAGTGGGACTTTCAAATGGGGCGTCACGACGTCACAATCGTACTTGCCAAAAGATAACTCGGCATTCTTCGAAGGATCGGATAAAACAATCCTCGACTGGTTACGTCAGTATTCACCAGCCGATGAAAGCGACACGTTCCTCCGTGGTTTCCTCGGTCGCATGCTCTTCTCAGGTGAAGAAGTCATGAAAAAAGCGTCTGTTTTATCTGGGGGAGAGAAAGTCCGTTGTATGTTATCAAAAGCGATGCTCAGCGGCTCAAACGTTCTTGTTCTCGACGACCCGACGAATCACTTGGATCTTGAATCGATCACAGCCCTCAACGATGGCTTGATCGCTTATAAAGGGGCAATGCTCTTCAGCTCGCATGACCATCAGTTTGTTGAAACAATCGCAAACCGGATCATCGAATTGACGCCAAACGGTATCGTCGACAAAGAAACGACGTATGATGAATACCTCAACAATGACTCTGTCCAAGAACAATTATCAACGTTATATGCAACGAACTAATCAGTGAACAAGAGACCTGTCCTAGCGGATGAGGTCTCTTTTTTGTAGACTGAAGATATCATGCCCATCAGAGGAGGAAAACCTTTGCGTCACCGCGCCTGTGCAGCCTTAATCGAGAACGGTCGGATTCTGATGGTTCGTCTAGAGACAAACGATCGAAGTTTCTGGACGTTACCCGGAGGGGGTCTCGAGGCGAATGAAACCTTCGAACAATCCGTCGTTCGGGAAGTCAGAGAAGAAGCCAATCTCAAAGTCCGTGTCATTCGACCGTTGTATACGAAAATCGACTCATCCGGAAAGGAAGTCTGCTTTCTCGTCGAACGCGTTGATACAACAATTCCTTTAATCGGGTACGATCCCGAACGACCAATCAATCAACAAGTGCTGTCCGAAATTGACTGGCATCCTCTTACTGAAAGGAAGGACGACGTACAAGTCTCCAAAGTCTTGGCAGCTTTGAAAAACACGCCTTCTCTTCTTTTGTAAATAAAAGATTAACCAAGTGAAATGAAACTGTCCTGTTATGTTTACATCCTCTTCATAATCAACTGATTAAATGAGAAAGTAGCAAGATAACAAACAACTTGGGGGAAATCATCATGAAACGTACACTGATCGTCGGTTTATCTGCAGCTGTTCTGTCGTCTAGTCTGATTCCGACATCTGCTGATGCGCACGCAACGCGTGACATCAAAAAAGTTGAATTTCTATCGATGGATGCACCAAACACCATTAATCAAATGGTCAAAACATATACGGAAGCCAAAGTTAAAGTGACTTATCAAAACGGCAAGACGGAAATCAAACCGCTCGACTACAACCAATTGTTCTTATCACAAGATAAGATTGTCGAGAATAAAGGCGATATGATCGCTGCCGGAACACCGATTGACGTCAACGGCGATCCAATCATCGATCGGAGTGTACCGGATAAACCGGAAGCATTCGTCTCTGACGCACCCGACTCCAACAGTCTGCTCGAAGTCCATGGCAAAAAGTACATGGTCTCACACTTCGAATATGATTCGATTGATAACGCCGGGAATGAGGTCAAGGGACTTCCTGCCTCGATGACTTTGACAGAAGTTGTTCAAGATAAAAAAACAGGAAAACTCGCCGTCAAGAAGGCAAGTAAAATCGACTTCAAGAACGTCAACGGTCTGTGGACACCATGCAACGGCTCAACGACACCATGGGGCACACACCTCGGTTCGGAAGAATACGAACCGGACGCCCGTGCTTTTGAGTCGGATCCGACTTCCTCTGCCTCCAAAGAAGTCAACGCGTTCGCCGAACGTTACTTCGGAACGAAAACAAAAGCCAATCCTTATTTCTACGGCTTCACACCGGAAATCTCGGTGGACCGTAAAGGGAAGTCATCGGTCGTCAAACATTACAGTACCGGACGCTTCTCACACGAAATGATGCAAATCCTCCCGGATCAGAAGACAGCCATCTTTGGTGATGACGGGAACAATACGATGATGTTCATGTATGTCGCGGATAAAAAGAAGGACTTCTCAAAAGGGACGCTCTATGCCGCAAAATTCAAACAGACCCAAGCAACGGACGGTGGAGCCGGGGATCTTGAATGGATCAAGCTCGGGCATGCATCCGACAAAGAGGTCAAACGTATAATCGACAAAGGAACGAAGTTTAGTGACATCTTTGAGACAGCTGAGGCACCCACGCCTGGATTTAAAGCGGTTAAGACAGCTGCCAGCAAAAAGGTCGAGTATCTGAAGCTTAAATCAGGCAAAGAGAAGGAAGCGGCCTTCCTCGAATCCCGCCGTTATGGTGCGATGCTCGGTGCCACGTCTGAGTTCAACAAGATGGAAGGCATCACGGTCAATGAAGAGGATAAGAAAGCGTACATCGCCCTGTCTTATGTCTCCGGCAGTACAGAAAAACAAGAAGGTGCCGTCCAAGACGACATCCAGCTTGAAAAACGGGAATCCGGTGCCACTTTTGAAATCGATCTCGGTCGTGCCAAAGGTATCGACAGTCGTTATGTCCCGACTAACATGCAGGCACTCGTCATCGGTGAAGATTTAGCAACACCGGATGCGTACGGCAATACAGCAAATCCGAACCTCGTCGCCAATCCGGATAATCTCGCATACTCGGCCACATCAAAAACACTGTTCATCGGTGAAGACAGCTCGCTCCACACTAACAATTTCGTCTGGGCCTATAACCTGAAGACGAAAACACTCTCACGGATTCTTTCCGTCCCGGTCGGTGCTGAAGCGACAGGACTCCGATCGCTCGATCACGTCGGTGGTTACAGTTACTTGCTCAGTAACTATCAGCATCCGGGTGAAGGATTGGACGGTAAACAAATCACAGCCGTCGATTCAAAAAAATTGGAGCAAGCGATGCAAGAAGGCATCGGTATCCAAAAAACAGGCGGTGTCGGTTACCTGTCCAATCTGCCGGCAGGTCAAAAATCATATTCTCATCGTTGAGACAACACAAGAGGCCGATTCAAAAAATCAGCTTCAGACGAAATAGAGAGGTGGACTTTGAAGTCCACCTCTCTATTTCTGTTTTCAGGACTCATACTCTGTAGGCACATGATTGCTTTCACACCGCTTTTAAATCACGCACGCAGTTGACTCGCCTCTTCTTCCACACGACGGAGTAACCCTTGCACGATTTTTTCCGTCTCCCGTTCGCCTCCGAGTGACAACAGGCTCCGTCCGACAAAGTTGGCACCTTCGTTTTTGCCGGTATAAATCAGCTGACAGCTCGTTTCGTCGAGCCGTTTCAGTGTAAACGTCATCTCGAGCTGAAAGATTTTCGCAAGCGTAAAGCCAATCGCGTTTTGCTTAAAGTCCGGTTCGCTTGTATACGCAAGATCTGTCACGATGTACGTTTCTAACCGGTTCCCCTGCATGTACGTTTGCCGATACGTCGAACCGACGACACCCGGTTTGCGTTCAATCACTTCGTGCTGGACGACACCCGGAATTAACCGTTGCAACCGATCGTGGTCAAATAAATGCCAAGCCTGCTCGATTGGAACGTCGAGGACTTTTTCTTCGTGCCATGTCACCATCGGAACACCTCCCTTTACTAAAAAATACCCTGATGTGTGCAGTTCTAACTTCAGACTACACACAGACAGGGTATTTGGCTTATTTTAATCGGCAATCATAATTTATTTTACCGTTTGACGCTCCAACGCATTCCCAAGGAACTTCGCGAGCTCCAGCATTCCGAACTTACCGGCCGCCGCTTCCGCATCCGAGTTGTAGTTCGTATTCGTGTTGACATCATACGTATAGATCGTCCCGTCCGCATCCTTGATGAATTCAATCCCGGCGACAGCAATCTGATTCGCTTGCAGGAAGGCTTCGTATTGCTGGATGATTGGATCATCGAATCCATCAACGACTTTAAACTTCATCGGAGTTTGTGGTGCTTCTTCCCCGACCGGGCAGAACAAGTCATCGATCACACACGCATCCGCCGGGCACAGTTCAAAGCCTTCTGATGTATCAACTTGTACGGCGTAAACGAATTTTCCGCCGACGAATTCACAACGCGTGATATACGGTTCAGGCGCTTGGATATACTCTTGAATCAGGGTGATGCCGTCGACCGGCTCATCAAAGGTCGGACCATCGAGATACGTTTCAAGTGCTTCAATCGAATGGAACAACTGGACACCAAGTCCTTTTCCGGCACGGTTGTGTTTCGTGATGAACGACGACACCCCGATGTTTTTCGCCGCTTCAACAATCTGATCACGTCCGACGGCAGCCGTCGTTTTCGGAACACGGATACCGGCTTTTCGAAGAGCCGTATATTGATTGATTTTACTGACTTCCAGTCGCAACGCACGTGTTCCGTTGAAGACCGTCCGGTCGTGTTCCTCGAGCCATGCGAGCACCCCTTCCGTCAGTTCCGGCGCGTAGCGGTGCCCGCGCGTATGCGAAGACGCACTCATCCGGCTGTAGAAGACGCCTTCTGGCGGGATTTCATCAAGCGGGACCTGTCCTTCATCGAGATGCCACTGTTCATACGGCAACTCCAGTTCCTCGAGTCGTTTAATTAAATGGTCCGTCCATTCTTGGTTTTCGTGTAAGATATGAATTTTTGTCATTTGGTTTGACCTACCTTTCGTTTTTCTTCGACAAGCGGCATGACGTCGCGCGCGAAGCGTTCCATCTCTTCAAGTTGTGGTGAGAATTGAAGTAATAATAAGGAGACACCCACCTGCTCAAACGCAAGAATCCGTTCGGCAATCTGTTCCGGTGTGCCGATCAAATCAGGACGGAGTCCGCGGTTGGAGACTGAATAATCGTTCCGTTTTACCTGCTGTTCGAGTTGCGATTTGCTGACGAAATCGTCGTACCCGACGTACCCGGCACCGTCTTCCTTGACGTCCGTGATCCGTTGCCACTCTTGAACGGCCTCTTCTTCCGTATCGCGGCAGATGATATACGCAGCCAGTCCAAAACTTTCAAGCGGCGGTTGTCCGGTCGCTTGTCGACGCGCCTTCATATCCTCAATCTTGACGGATACTTCTTCTACCGTTCCGCCGTGCATGACATAGGCATCACAATGATTGACGATGGTTTGTTTGCCGGCTTCACTTTCCCCGCCTGCGTACAACTTGATGCCCGGTCGTTGAACCGGCTTCGGATGCAGTTGTGTCTTCTCAAGCGTATAGTAGTTCCCGTCGAAGCTGTACGGTGAGGCGTCTGCCCATAATCCTTTCATGATCGTGACAAACTCTTCCGTCCGCGCATACCGTTCGTCATGCGCCGTGAAGATCCCGTTGTATTGCCGCGCTTCTTCTTCCCACCAGGCAGAGACAACGTTCAGCGTAAAACGTCCGTTGCTGAGTTGGTCGATGTTTGCTGCCATCTTCGCCGTCGTCGCCGGATTATGGAACCCCGGACGGACAGCTGTCATGATTTCCAGCCGTTCTGTCGTCGCAGCAATCGCCGCTGCTGTCGTCCAGGCTTCAAGACTTGGCGCTTCCAGCCCTTTGATGTCATTTAAGTTTAATTCTGCAATCAGCGTCGTCGAAAACCCGATTTGTTCTGCTATTTGCGCCACCTGTTTGGCATAATCGAACGTCGCCGGCATCTGTTCGTCCTCGACGTTTCGTAACCACCCTCCAAAAATCGGTAACCAAAATCCATACTCCATTTGCTATGTCCCCCTTATTAAAAAAATCGCTCTTCTCGAAAATCGAAAAGAGCGACGGATTCATCATGTCTGCTCTTATCTGTAAAGGGGTTGATCCCTTTAGGAAGTAGCACCTTCCGCGCATGATGCGGGGTTGCTGAAGTGTCTTCGGGCCATTCCCTCGACTTCTCTTGATAAGAATTATTGGAATTATCGTACACTTTTTAGTAGAGTAAAGCAACCACTAAACCTTGTTTTCCAATCGGAATTAAAAACAGTATCAAAAAAGGACGAGAGCTGGGCTCTCATCCTCATTTTCTTAATATGGGGCAACAAACGTCGACTCTTCGACAGGTGCTTCTTCACCGCGGATGCGGTCATAAAACTTGGCGAGGGTGACGCTGAAGTAAGGTCCAACCCAGAGGAAGGCAATTCCGATCGTAATCAAACCAAGCAGGAACCAACCAATGAAGGAGAGGACAAGCATAAAGGCTTCCATCTTGTGACCATCCATCATTTGGCGTGATCGCGTAATCGCATCTAAAATACCGATCGACGGTTCGTCACGTAAAATGTAATAGGTCAGCATATACGAAAATGACTTGATGATCCCTGGAACGATCAACAGTAAGAACCACAATCCAAGAAGAATACCTTGAACAAGCGACAGACCGACTGCTTTCAAGAAAAACTTATACGGCTCGAATAAATCGACGATTTTTGCCTCTTCTTTACGGGCGACAGACAGCGCAAGCCATGCCCAACCGATGGCAAGCGGCAGGAACAGGATGTTCAACACAAATCCAATCACATCGATGAACTGAAAGTCTTCGTTCGGAGCAGAAGAAAACGTAGTGGGAATCCCTTGAATGATGAGAAACAGTAAAAACATGAGTGCCATTAAGACCCAGCGACCGTTAAGTGACTCACGTGCCGATAGTTTTAATTCTTTAATCATAAAGATCCTCCTTAAAATAAGTGCTACTCCTATTTACGGTTTATGCGGCAAGGAGTTTCAGTTATTTTTAAGATTTTCCTGTTTTTAACTTGTGCAGGCGTGCTTTTTCGAGCTGACGTTGGCAGGCCGTATAGAGCGAACGACGACCATCGAGGCGTTCCATCGCAAATGGGATGGCATGTTTTTTGGCTTGTGCGATGACATGGGCTGACGCCGCATGGGAAACACGACTCGTAATTACGACGATGGCATCCGTCTTTTGCGCGAGGCTGGCAATTTTCTTCGCCGACTGGGCATCTCCCGCTAAATGAATCAGCTCGATTCCGGTCTCAGCAAAAAATGTCCGGTAGACCGGTGCCTGCTGTTCGTTTCCGACGATGACGAGCCGCATTCCTTTAAACGCTGCAAACTCAAGCGGCTCCTTGTCGACGTAATCGATGGGTTGTCCCGGCAGCGACGTCGTGACGAGCGGTGTCATCGGTTGTTGTTTCTTTTCACGAATCCGGCGTGGTTGCCGGACCTTTTTCACAGTCGGTTTTCGCTTCATCTGCTTGGCATATCGTCCGGTCGATTTTTTTGATACGGATGTCACGTCCATTTCTGCCGTCGCGTCTGTTGGTTTCGATTCTGTTGACGGATCGAACGGTTGAACGATCGGTTCTTCATATTGGAAGGCATACTTCCAGGCAATCGTCAGTGTTTCCGGATGACCTTTCCACATCACCAAGTCGACGAGTTGTCCTTCCTTCAATTGAAAGAATCGCATATCTTCGACCGGAGTTGCGTAGTAAAACGGTTTTCCCGTTTCATCCTTCAACGGACCGTTGACCGTCGACTCGATAATGCCATGATTTTTGACGATACATTTTTCAAAGACGATTCGTTGCTCCAGCGTCTTCATTTGATCGGTTGCGACGACGGCGAGCACTTCCAGTGACGTCCGCCGTTGGTCTTGATGAATAATCTGGACGCGGACTTCCATGCCGTGCTCGAGATTCCATTGACGGATTTCCTTTTCCGAGATATGGCTGTTCGGCCATTCCTGCAACGATCCGCCTTTTAATTCCCGGACAAATGTGTACGCATACCGTTGTTCGACAATCGGTTCGTCCGATTTTGGCATTTCCGTCAGCGGACCGGGTGACATCGGTTGCTCTTCTTTCGTCTGTTGAATCATCTCTTGCGGATGTACGCGTGGTGTATAATAGCGCGACAGTTGGACCCACTCATCGATTCCCCGGATTTCCTCGAGCAGCAACTCCCAATCTTCCGCCGTTTCAACGATCTGTAATTTACCGGCGACCAATTCTTTCGCCCGTTCCATGATTTGTTGCATCATCTCAAACAACCCCTTTGCTTTTTTTCAACTATAGCAAGGGGATTTCGTGTAGGTTGGTCTAAAAATAACCAGGTATTTTTTTGTTTAGGGTTAGGTTTTAATTTCGATTGACGGGTCGCCCAACCGGTATTTTTCGACAGCCACAATTAAGATTGTGATGATCACAAGCAAAAACCAAGACGACAGTTTTCCGAAGTCGACCAGTTCCCAGCCTTCTTCTTGATTCGGATAGACCCATCCCTTAAAAAACGTCACGATATTTTCAGCGAGCCAGATGAACCAGGCGATTAGACCAAATGACAAAACCAACGGCATCCGGTAGACGGTCTCATCCAACCGGTAATAGACCCAGGATCTTAAGAAAACAACGGCAACAAGTCCCATTAACAGCCAACGGAAATCAAATAACCAGTGATGGGTAAAAAAGTTTAAGTAGACTAACAGCCCGATCAAGGAGGCGAGAAGCGGACGGGGAAATTCGGTGATCCGAAGATCAAACCGGCGAAAGGCCTGGCAGATGTAGCTTGCGACACTCGCATACATGAAACCGGCATAAAGCGGCACACCAAACACCTTGCTCCATGCTTCTTCCGGATAACTCCAGGAACCGACCTGGACTTTAAACAACTCTAGTCCCAAACCAATCGCATGAAAGATTAAAATCAATTTGAACTCTTCTTTTGTTTCGTACCGTACTACAAGCAGCACGATTTGAACAAAAAGACACCATGCTAAAAGCAAATCATAGCGCGCAATCGGTTCCGACGGAAGATAACGGGATACCGCAAGCGCTAAGAAAATCGCAACCGGAAAGACACAACAGATGGCTTCGAGATATGTAAAACGGATGAAATGGCGGATTTTTTGCATGAGGTGACCTCCTTTTCATTAGTATACGCATCAAGAGAAGTGATTCCCTCCATCTCAAGATGGAAAATATCGGATTCACTTCAATTTTCTCCATCAAACATGGTACAGTTAATGAATCAATTTTACTCTGAAACGAGGTGTCTTCCGTAAATGAGACAAACAATTCAAACGTCCTGGCTGTTACGCTCCGTCCTGAAATGGACATTGTTCTTATTTGGTCTGTTTTTACTCGCCGTCGGTTCATCGATAATGATCACGGCACAGCTTGGCGTCTCGACATGGGACGTCCTTCATTTGGGTCTTCAAAACAAAACGCCGTTTTCCGTCGGGACGATCATTCTCCTCGTCGGATTGTTGCTTGTGTTCGTCAAGTATTTGCTCGACCGGATCACACCGCAAGTCGGTACACTCGTCAATGCGATCTTTGTTGGGGTGTTCATGAACCTCGTCCTTGGTTCAGGTCTTCTGCCCTCGTTTGCTTCCGTTTGGCAAAACACGCTGTGGCTGATTGCCGGGATCTTCATCATCGGAATGGGCGCCGGACTCTATGTCGCCGTCGGTTACGGTGCCGGACCACGGGACGGCCTCACACTGACACTGGCGGAACGATTCGGTACGTCGATCCGGATGATGCGGACCTTCATGGAAATCACCGCCTGCGGAATCGGTTGGCTGCTCGGCGGACCGGTGTTCTTCGGAACGATTTTATCGATTTTCTTGATTGGTCCGTTCCTGCAGTTTTGGTTGGGTCATTTCCGCCGGATGATTGCTGCGATCGATGCCGGAACGATTCCTCGGAAACAACAGAAAATTAGTTAAGTCGTTTGACTCGATACCTTTTCATGCGAAATGGTATCTTTTTTTGTGGATGAAGCATATTAGTTGCAGCATGAAAACAGACACGTTATATTCGTTTACATATCAATCTTTGATACGTCAAGGATTTTTCGAACGAAGGGAAGGATGTGATGACTTGAGTATTTCTTGTACTGAAAAAGGACGATTGATTTATGCGCTCGTCTCCGTCAATAAGACAATCGCTCAAAAATTTGATCTTTGTACGGACGGTTTCAGCCAAACCCGGATGGACTTATTAGCCCAACTCGAGGTGGATACGACAATCAGCCAAAAAGAATTGCAACAACGCGTCAACGTCGATAATGCTGCCGTGACACGCCACTTGAAGCATCTCGAAACGAACGGGATGATTGAACGTGTCCGTTCAGCAACAGATAACCGCGTCATTCTCGTTTCATTGACGCAAGAAGGTGCCACCCGCATTACACGACTACGTGAGCAAAAAGATGAATTCCTCGAGCAACTGCTTGAAGGATTTACGGTAGACGAACAACATCAGTTGGCTCAAATGATGCAACGAATTGAAACGAATGCCCTCACTTTACCTAAAACAACGGTTAATTAAAAAGGAGAATGTCAGATGACTACACAAACTACAACTGATTTCATGGAAATCGTTAAAGGACGCCGCTCGATCCGTAACTACGACACAAACGTCAAGATTTCTAAAGAAGAGATGACACAAATTCTTGAAGAAGCAACACTTGCTCCCTCTTCAGTCAACATGCAACCATGGCGTTTCCTCGTCATCGACAGCGCTGAAGGGAAAGCGACACTCGCTCCACTCGCTAAATTCAACCAAGTTCAAGTCGAGACATCATCTGCTGTCATCGCTGTCTTCGGTGACATGAATGCAATCGATCAACTTGAAAATATTTATGATACAGCAGTCGCACAAGGACTCATGCCGCAAGAAGTCCGCGATCGTCAAGTACCTGCGATTCAAGGCATGTACGAAAGCGTTCCGGCAAGTGCTCTCAAAGACAGCATTTTGATCGATTCAGGTCTCGTCTCAATGCAATTGATGCTTGTCGCCCGTGCGCATGGTTATGATACAAACCCAATCGGTGGCTACGAAAAAGATCAAATCGCAGAAGCCTTCGGCATGGAGAAAGACCGTTACGTACCGGTCATGCTTCTGTCCATCGGGAAAGCCGTCGACACTGGATGTCCATCCGTTCGTCTGCCGATCAACGATATCGCAGACTGGAAATAAGCAGTACCCGTACTAACCAAAAACAGAGAACAAACAAAAAGGGAGATTATTACTATGACAACTCAAACAACTACAGACTTTATGGAAATCGTTAAAGGACGTCGCTCGATTCGTAACTACGACACGAACGTCAAAATTTCTAAAGAAGAAATGACACAAATTCTTGAAGAAGCAACACTTGCTCCATCTTCAGTCAACATGCAGCCTTGGCGTTTCCTCGTCATCGACAGTGCTGAAGGGAAAGCGACACTTGCACCACTCGCTAAATTCAACCAAGTGCAAGTCGAGACATCATCTGCTGTCATCGCTGTCTTCGGTGATATGAATGCAGTCGACAGCATCGATACAATCTATGATATGGCTGTTGAAAAAGGCTTGATGCCGCAAGAAGTCCGTGACCGCCAAGTCCCTGCCATCAAAGGCTTCTACAGCCCGGAAGATACAGAGACACTTCGCGACAGCATCTTGATCGATTCAGGTCTCGTCTCAATGCAATTGATGCTTGTGGCACGTGCGCACGGTTATGATACAAACCCAATCGGCGGCTACGAAAAAGATCAAATCGCTGAAGCCTTCGGTATGGATAAAGACCGTTACCTTCCTGTCATGCTCCTTTCCATCGGAAAAGCAGTTGACGCTGGTTACCCATCGGTTCGTCTGCCGATCAACGACATCACAGACTGGAAATAATCACAAACAACCAATCGGATTCCTCAACAGGAATCCGGTTTTTTTGTATACTGACCAAAAGGAGCTGGTCAAACGATGTATGATGTCACGATTATCGGTGCCGGCATCGCCGGAATCTTTTTAGCCCATGAACTGATGGAACAGGGTCAGACGGTCCTGTTGATCGATGCCGGAAAACCACTTGCGCAACGGACGAAACGGGAATCCTATCTCGGCTTTGGCGGACTTGGTAAATCAGAAGGGAAATACAACTATTCAGCCGGATTTGGAGGCGAGCTCGCCGAGAAGCTTGGAGCAGAGACGACACTCCGCCTGATGCAACAAGTCGATGCACTCCTTTGCCGCTACGGAGCAGATGAAGTCGCGTCGTACTCCACGTCCAATCCCGTTCTAGCTGATCGGGCAAAAGTTGTCGGTCTTGAAACAATCGAAACGACAGTCCGGCATTTAGGGACCGCACTATCGGAACGGATTTTAAGACGGCTCGAAGCCGTACTTCACGAACACGTCATCTTTCGTTTTGAGACGTCTGTTGCGACAATCGAACAGCAAGCGGACGGATTTCTGCTTACGACTGAACACGAAACATTTTCGAGTCAACGCGTCGTTTTCGCGACTGGACGCTCCGGTACTGCATGGATGCAGGAACAACTTCGGGCATTAGGTCTGGCTCAAAGCAAAACCCGTCTCGACCTCGGCATCCGGATCGAGATGGAAGAAACGGCCTTCCGGACATTTTTACAGGATACGTTCGAAACAAAATTGGCCTATGCGTCAGCAGCAGGAACCGCCGTTACATACTGCATGAATCCGAAAGGACGGATTATCCGCAAACATCAGGAAGGTCTTATCATGCCGGACGGGCAAAACTTCCGGGAACAGGATTCCGGTACGACCAACTTAAACTTCACGCTGTTTTTACCGCGCTACTTTGCGACACTCGAAGAAGCGAATCACTATGCCGCTTCCGTCATCGGACAGATCAATCAAGGGACGGACCGGATTGTCGTGCAACGACTCGGGGATTTGCGGGCCGGTCGTTCGACGCAGTCAGGTGCTCTCGCCGAAAACAAAGTACGCCCGACACTTGCAGCGACAGCGGGGAATTTGATCGAGGAAGTCCCAGGCACGGACATCACGGTCTTGTTGGAATTCCTGGAACGACTTGAGCAGCTGCTCGATGCGCCGCTCTCAAACGACACACTGCTGTACGGCATGGACGGAAAATTTTATGCTCCGATGCTGTCGACGTCTGTCACCTTTGAAACGGACATCCCGGGACTGTATGCCATCGGCGATTGTTCCGGTGTGACGCATTCGTTATCGCAAGCCGCTGCGAGCGGACTCCATCTCGGACAACACCTGACACAAAAACAGCCGTCCTAAGAGATAGGTTCTCTCGAGACGGCTGGTTGAACGTGCAGTGCACTTTATTTTTTAAACGCTTCATACACTTTCAGCTGTTTGCCTTTGACTTTTGTCGTCTTCATTGCCCGCAAGACGAGTGGACCTTTTCCGTTCAGGATTTCCACGTACGTGACCGTATCCTGGATCGTGATGATCCCGATGTCTTGAGCGGTCATGCCTTCGATTTTCGCAATCGTTCCGACAAAATCAACGGCACGCAGTTTCTTTTTCTTCCCGCCATTAAAATACAGCTTCATGATATCCGCGTTAAGTTGCTCCGTTTTCGATGCCCTCACGTCTGCCGTCGTGATTTTCTCTTCAAACGCATCCGCCGTCCGAATCAATTCCCGCTCAGTCGGTGCCTGACGTTTTTCAATCGTCTCACCGCGGTACTGTTCGACTTCACGCAGACGACGCATGTCAGACTCCGTTACTAAGCTGATCGCTTTTCCGAGTGCTCCGGCGCGCCCTGTCCGACCCGTCCTGTGGACATAACTCTCTTTTTCGACCGGCATATCGTACTGGATGACGTGCGTAATGTTTTCAATATCGATTCCCCGTGCTGCAACATCCGTCGCGACGAGATAGCGGAACTCGCCTGCCCGGAATGCTTTCATGACGGCGAGACGCTCATCCTGTTCCATGCCACCGTGAATTTTTTCGACCGGATAATCCATCGAGGCCAACCCTTGGGCGACGAAATCGACGTGTTCTTTCGTCCGGCAGAAAATCATGCAGCGATCTGGATTTTCGACGACCGTGACGTCTTTCAGAATCGCGAACTTCGTTTTATCGGTTACTGTGATATAACTGTGTTCGATTTCGGCGATTTCCGTTGCCTTCGTCGTAATTTCAACTTCTTTCGGTGACTGCATGTACCGGTCACTTAACTGATGGATGTCTTGCGGGAATGTTGCTGAGAACAACATCGTCGTCCGTTGTTTGGGCAACTGTTTGAGAATCGTATCGACTTGATCAAGAAAGCCCATGTTGAGCATCTCGTCCGCTTCGTCAAGGACAAGGTATTTGACCTTTTCAAGCGATAACGTGCCCCGCTCCAAGTGATCGAGGACACGACCCGGTGTCCCGACAACGATATGCGTCTTTTGTTTCAGTTCCGCGACTTGTCCGCGGAATGGCTGTTTTCCGAAGACGGCTGTCGCTTTGATCCGCTTGTACCGTCCGATGTTCATGACATCTTCCGTGACTTGCAGTGCAAGTTCGCGTGTCGGCGTCAAGATCAGGGCTTGCGGTTTGTTTTCTTCCCACTCGACGAGCTCACAGAGCGGAATCCCGAAAGATGCCGTCTTTCCGCTGCCGGTGCGGGACTTGACGATGATATCTTTTTCTGACAAGGCGACCGGAATGACCGCTTGTTGGACATCCGTCGGCGTATGGTAACCAAGTTGTTCAATCGCTTCTAGAATCGGTGCACTGAGTTGAAAATCCGTAAATGGTTTTTTAGACATAAGAATACCTCATTTATTTTGTAGTTTATTTTTAAGCGTGATTAGTGAATCAGACGTGACCTCTCATTATGCGCTACTTTCGACAGGACGTCAAAAGAGCTTCCCACCTGTTGGCGGGAAGCTCGACTTGCTTATTTTGCTGAAACTGTATCTTTTTTGATTTGCTTACTGCGTAACTGACCACATGCCGCGTCGATATCCGTACCGTGCTCAAGACGCACACCACAGTTGAGACCGTTCTTTTTCAACGTATCGTAGAACGTGGAAATGTCTTCCGACGTACTCCGTTGGTATTGACCGTGCTCATCAACCGGGTTGTATGGAATCAAGTTGACGTACGTCAAATGGCGTTTGTCTTCGAACAATTTCGCAAGCTCGATCGCTTGGGCCTTTTGGTCGTTGACACCACGTAAGAGAATGTACTCAATCGTGATTTTCCGGTTCGTCGTCTTAACGTAGTAATCGATGGCAGGCATCAATTTCTCGAGCGGAATCGCACGGTTGATTTTCATGATTTGTGTGCGGAGTTCGTTGTTTGGCGCGTGTAATGAAATCGCCAAGTTGACTTGAAGTTTTAGATCTGCGAATTTGTAGATTTTATCTGCGAGTCCACTTGTCGAAACTGTAATGTGACGCGCACCGATCGCAAGACCATTGTGATCCTTGATGACGTTCAAGAAATCGACCATGTTGTCGAAGTTATCAAACGGCTCACCGATACCCATGACGACGACGTGGCTGACACGTTCTTCTTTTCCGACTGCATCGAGGTGATGCTGAACATTCATGATTTGCTCGACGATTTCTCCAGCAGAGAGATCGCGGCTCTTCTTGATCAAACCACTCGCGCAGAAACTACAGCCGATGTTACAACCGACTTGCGTCGTGACACAGACCGAAAGTCCGTACTTGTGACGCATTAAAACAGTTTCAATCAAGCTGCCGTCATACAATTTGAAGAGGAACTTGATTGTTCCGTCTGCTGATTCTTGTTTCACGGCTTCTGTCATCGAATTAATCGCAAAACTCTGATCTAACAACTCAAGGCAATCCTTGTTGACATTCGTCATTTCTGCGAAAGTAGTGACACGTTTACGATAGAGCCAATCCCAAACTTGTTTTGCTCGGAACGGTTTGTGACCTTGATGCGATAACCATTCCGTCATCTGCTCAAGTGTTAATCCATAAATGGATGGTTTATTCATTAGTGAGACCTCATTTCTTTTTCCAGAACTATAACATTCCTTTATCTTAGTAAAAATCAGCCGCTTACGCAACGTTCAAATCCTAAATGTTCACTTTCTGTAAATTTCCGCGTCTTCTTTGGCTTATTTTACGGTCCAGTTGTGTCAAATCGACAAACTTCGTTTCCGAAAACTCAAAAATGCTCCGACATGGAAGATCAGACTGATACTCGCAAGGATCAGAAGGTGAATCAAAAACTGATCAGTTCCTTCTAATAATTGTTGGGTGTTGAACAAGCTGAAAATCGAGCCGTAACGCATCCATTCCACTTTTTCACTCAGACCGGATCCGATCGTCAAGACGACCGACAGTACAAGGACACTGCCGGCAATCGAAAAAGCACGCCGTTCATCATCAAACAAGGTGGCAATAAACAGCGTGAATCCACCAATGGCATACAGTAACAAAAGTGCGTTCACTTGAAAACGAATCAAGGTCAGCACATCAATCGACACCCCGGAAACAAACCAGTCTGCGAGCAGCAAGACGAGCGTATTGCATACTACCATGCATGTACTGGCGAGCATCATCACGATCATTGTGGCCGCCGTATATTGATGCCGGGTAATCGGCGCAGCCAAGTATAAAATCAATTCGCCATTATCAATCGGTCGTGCCAGCAGACGGGCGGCAAGCGATAACAAGAACAGGGACGCGATGATTTGAAAGATCAGTCCGTAATAATTACCGCCAAGTAAATCAAGCACATTATCAAAACCGGTCACCTTGTCGTATTGAAAAGCTTTTAAGACTTCCGGTGGCAACGCTTGAAGTTTCGCTTCGAGCAATCCGGTCTTCATCATCGAGGGGTAGAGTGCCGCAAGCATCAATAAATACAGACTGGTACCAATCGCATACGCCATGATCGGTTTTACGTTGTGTTTCAACAACGACCAAATGATGGTCATCATGATGATTCCTCCTCACCGTAATAATGTAAGAAGACATGTTCCAAGTCATCCGCTGACGATTGAATCATCCGGACATCGTACGCTGTTAACAGGTGAATGATCTGATTTAAAGTCAGTTCGTGACCCGTGACAAACGAGACCTGCTTCTGAAGTCGTTGACTGCCGATCTGCAGCGCAAATTGTTCCGCCTCTGCCTCGAGTCCAAATTCGATCGTATATTGTTTCCGACTCGAACGGACCAGCTCATGAATGTCCGCTTCCACGATGATCCGTCCTTCTTTGATCAGGGCGGCTCGGTCACACGATTTTTCCATCTCCGGAAAATGGTGTGAGCTCATCAAAATCGCTTTTCCGCGTTGCCGTTCGATGTCGATCAAGTCTAAAAAATGTTCCTGCATCAACGGATCGAGCCCGCTCGTCGGCTCGTCGAGCAGGTAGACCGGTGCATCCTTCATGAAACAGCCGACCAAAGCCAGTTTTTGTTTCATCCCTTTCGACATCTTCCGAATCTTGGTTTTCGTCTCAAACGGAAACCGATTGAGCAACTCCTGCTGTCGCTGCGGCGAACTGTGATGCAGTTTTTGCATCAACTGCAACACCTGTTCTCCGGTGAAGTCACCCGGCAGATTGATTTCTCCCGGTAAATAACCGACCAGACGTTTGACCTCTTCCGATTGATCCCAACAATCAAATCCGCCGATTGTCGCACGCCCGGAATCGGCTCGAATCAATCCCATCAATTGCCGGATAGCGGTTGATTTCCCGGCACCGTTCGGTCCGATGAAACCAAACACCATCCCTGGTTCCACCGTAAAACTGACGTCAAACAATCCTCGTTTCGGGGCAAATTCCTTCGTCACGTGGTCCAAGTGAATCATCCCAATCGCCTCACTTCTTTTGGAGATCGTCGTTAGTACCTTATACCCGTTTTGGCACTTCTTGGGACAAATCAGTCCGATAAATGACAAACCGTTCGTCATGGTTTTTGTCGAACAATTCTTTTAACCGAACTTCGTCGACTTGCTCGAATACCGTCTGATGCTCTAAAAAATACCGATACTCGTCTGCCGGATAATACAGAATTAAATCCACCGGTCTCGGACGGCGTTCGATTGAGGCTAAGATATTGTCCACGACCTTCATGAAGATTTGCACAGAAAACGGATTAAAGAAATAACATTTCGTGACATCATCGGGAATCGGGTACGCTTCTGCATAGGTCTGCTCAAAACGGATGCTTCCACGCCGCCTCTTCATTTTTTTCGTATACGCCATCTGATTCGTGAGCGCATCCTGATAATATTGACCGTTCATCTCGACACCGATGACGGAGCAATCAAACCGATCGTGCAGATAAAAATTCAGTCGTCCTTTGCCGCATCCAAAATCCACTACCGTATCGGTCTGATCAAACGGATAAACGGCACACAGCTCCTCAAGCGCTGCATAAGGAGTCGGTTCATAGCGGTTGTAGTGACTAAAGGCGTTGTAGAGATGTTGGATATCAATTGTCTCGATTCGCAATCGTTCTTCGTACTCTTTTTCATTCATCTAGGATTCCTTCTTTCAAGCATTGTTTGTTTCATCGTACTATACTATGAATGTACGCATTTTATTCCGTAAGGGGGAAATATACATGATCGTCGTAACGAATCGGATTAAAGTCAAAAAAGGAATGGCTGCCGCAATGGCACCACGCTTTACCCGTCCAAGCGGACTTGACTCGATGAAAGGTTTTGTTCGGGTCGAGGTTTTATTGACTCAGGGGCTTGAAGAACATGATGAAATGAACGTCAACATGTATTGGGAAGAGATGACGGATTTCGAAGCTTGGCGAAACAGCGATGATTTTAAAGCCTCCCACAAACGCCCGGCACAAACTGAAGACAAACAAGAAGAATCACCGATGCTCGGAAGCGAAATCTTTATTTATGAGGTAGCCTCTGTTAAAGAACGGAATTCATGATTTTATACACGCGATCAGTACCTTGCTTCCGATATGGAAGTAAGGTTTTTTTATATGCTCAGGACCCCACACTATATTTACTTAGGGTTGAATTGTATGTAATACCATTATTTGTTATTATAGGTCCAATACGGAAAGAGAGAGGATCTATCATGCTGAATTCGTTGTCTATTTTTGAACAGGCGATCCGTGCTTTACCGGCGGATCGATCGCTGACCCGTCAAGATGTATGTGTGGACAGTTTCCTGTTGCAACAGGATCAAGATTTATCGGTATACTACTCACCAATCGGCGAGTACATCAATCGTTCCGCAAAAATTGTCTTCCTCGGTATTACACCCGGATTCGAACAAATGCGGATTGCCTATGAAGAAGCCGGAAACGCATTTCGTAACGGTGCAAGTATTGAAGAGACTTCAAAAATTGTCAAATACAGCGCCAGTTTCGCCGGACCGATGCGACGAAATCTGACGACGATGTTGGATGAACTGGAGCTAAACCGATTACTCGGAATTTCCTCCACTGCGACTCTGTTTCATACCCATCAAGAACTGTTGCACACAACTTCGCTGTTAAGACATCCTGTTTTTTACCGCGGTAAAAATTATACAGGACACCAACCAAAAATTGAGCGGAATCCGTTATTGCAACACTATGCCTATGAACATTTTGTTGCCGAGTTAAGTCAGTTGCCGCAACCCGTCCTGCTCGTTCCATTTGGGCGGGTCGTCGAGTCGACGGTCGAGACATTGCTGTATCAAGGAAGAATTCAAAAACACACGGTTTTATTTGGTTTTCCTCACCCTTCCGGCGCAAATGGTCATCGAAAAAAACAATTCGAAGAAAATAAAGACTATCTAAAGAAGCAGTTACAGGATTATTTTAGTGCACAATAAGTAGAAATCTGTGAAACGTCATACAATTATTTTAACTAACAAGCCGGTCCCGATGAGTTCATCAGGACCGGCTTGTATTGATTATCAAGTGCGTATAATTATCAGACCATCAACGCGCAAACTTCATTCGCAAAGGCGACCGGATCTTCAATCGGTAATCCTTCGATCAATAACGCTTGTTGATACATCAGTTTAGTATACCGTTCGAATTTTGGACGGTCTTCGGCATAGGCCGTCTCGATCGCTTGGAACACATCGTGTGACGTGTTCAATTCGAGGATTTTCACGGCTGCGACATCTTGGTTGTTCGGCATCGATTTGAGGATTTTCTCCATTTCGATTGAAACCGCACCATCCGTCGCGAAGCAGACCGGATGTGACTTCAAGCGTGTTGAAGCTTTGACCTCTTTCACCTGTCCCGCAAGTACGTCCTGCATCGCGTTAAACATCTCGACTTGTGTCTCCGTCGTTTCGGCTTGATCCGTCTGTTCGATGCCGAGATCGCTGCTCGTGACAGACTTGAATTCTTTTCCGTCGTAATTGAGCAGCATCTGAATCGCAAACTCATCAATCTCTTCCGTGAAGTAAAGGATATCGAATCCTTTGTCTTTGACGAGCTCCGACTGCGGCAATTTATCCAACCGGTCCGTACTCTCCCCTGACGCATAATAGATGTACTTCTGCTCTTCCGGCATCGCGGCGACGTATTCTGCAAGCGTCACCAGTTTTTTCTCTTTTGCCGAATGGAATAGGACGAGGTCTTTGACCGTATCCTTTTGCATGCCGTAATCATTGTAGATGCCGAACTTCAATTGACGGCCAAAGGCTTGATAAAACGTCTCGTATTTTTCCCGGTCGTCCCGAAGCAACGCTTCAAGTTGTGTCTTGATTTTGCTTTGAATGTTTTTGGCGATCAACTTCAACTGGCGATCGTGCTGCAACATTTCACGCGAGATGTTGAGCGACAAGTCTTCCGAATCGACCATCCCTTTGACGAAGCTGAAATGATCCGGCAACAGATCACTGCACTTTTCCATGATCAAGACGCCATTCGCATACAGTTCAAGCCCCTTCTCGAACTCTTTTGAATAATAATCAAAGGAAGGCTGTTCTGGAATGAACAAAATCGATTGATAACGGACGGCTCCATCGGCACTGATGTGAATGTGTTTGATCGGCGCATCAAATCCGTAACGTTTTTCTTGATAGAAATTACGGTAGTCTTCATCCGTCAGCTCCCGTTTGTTTTTCCGCCAGATCGGAACCATGCTGTTGACCGTTTTCATGACCGTGACCGTCTCTGTTTCATCTAATCCGTCGACCGGACGTTGTTCCGTTTCCTCCATCTCGATCGGATAACGGATGAAGTCCGAGTATTTCTTGACGATACTCCGCAGACGGTGCGGTTCCAGGTATTCATCGTAGTTCTCTTCGTCTTCGTTGGCTTTGATATGAAGTGTGATGTCTGTTCCGACGGTCTCTTTTTCGACCTCTTCGATCGTATACCCGTCGACCCCGTGCGACTCCCATTTGTAGGCGACGTCACTGCCAAACGGTTTCGTGACGACCGTCACGGTGTCGGCGACCATGAAGGCGGAATAAAAACCGACGCCGAACTGCCCGATGATATCATGACCGTCTTGCGATTCATTTTCTGCCTTAAAGGCGAGCGATCCGCTTTTGGCAATCGTTCCGAGGTTTTCTTCGAGCTCTTCTTTTGTCATTCCGATTCCTGTATCGCGTAAAATCAGTTGACGTGTTTCAGGGTTCGGCTGAATCGTAATCTTGTAAGCATCCTTGTCGAACGTAATCGTCTCGTCCGTCAACGCTTTGTAGTAAATCTTATCCATTGCGTCACTGGCGTTCGAAATCAACTCACGTAAAAAGATTTCCTTGTGTGTGTAGATGGAATGAATCATCATTTCGAGCAATCGCTTGGATTCTGCTTTAAATTGTTTCGTTTCCATTTTCGATACCCCCATGTATTTTTTAGCACTCTATAAGACAGAGTGCTAATTCATTTCCATTATTACGGATACAAAAACGACTGTCAATCCTCCAATTCATCGAGTGCCTCAAGTTTTTGCCGCACCTGTCGTCCGATATCACGCAGTCCTTTTGTCGAACCGTATGTTCCGTGACTCCGGCCCTTGTCGTCAGGACGACTGCCGAGACCAAGGAACTGTTCGCTTGGTTTAAAGTGAAGTCCGATGACCGGAATCCCGAATGCAGCGGAATAACCAAATTCGACGACGGCATTCGGATAATCGATCAACGCGACGGGTTCTTGCCACGTGATGCTTGGATCCAGTTTCCGGAAACGGTCCGTATGCTCACGTCCGAGCAAAATGATGCCATGCAGGGAAAACAACGGCAGCAGCTTTTTCAAAAAAGTTTGTCCAAAGTCCGTCTGTTCGAGATCCTGCCGCATCGCGATCGTCCCCATGTAGCGTCTGGTCGGGAACGGAAAAAAATCCGTATGGATGACCGGAAGAAGAGCGTCATCATAAAAGGACGCCCCAAATCCATTTAAGAACCCTTCCAGTTTTCCACCCTGTTCCTTTCCGAACCATGTCTTATAAACATCCGGTTGTTGAAAATAGTGATTAAACTTGTCGATCGTTTGTTCAACGTTTTGCTCCGTTAGATAGGTCTCTAAAGACATATCCGATTCAATCAAAAAGAATGGACCCGTCGAATCAAAACGCATCGTTCCTTCCTTATTCAAAAATTGTCCGGCTGACGGATTCGTCGCGACCGTCAACCAGCTTTTCTTCGAGACGTCACCAAACCATAAGACGGGTGTCGTTCCCTCAATCAATTCGTTTCGCATCGGTCCACGTTCCAACTCCATTTGGTGCTGCACGGCTTCCGCCAATAATTTTTTTGCATGTTCCCGTTGCTCTGATGTCAGCGTTCTCATTCCTTTCGTTTTGCGCTTTCCTGTTTTTTGATGTTCCCGTTCCTCCAAAACGTTAGACACTTCGATGGGTTTAGCTCGATTCGCGGAGGGAATGTTTCATAAGGTAAAGCACAAAATCGGACATTACTTTTCAGGAGGAGATTTTTTTATGAAACGACTTGAGGATAAAGTAGCCGTCATTACCGGATCGGCGACAGGAATCGGTCAGGCAACGGCACTCGTCTTTGCCGAACAGGGAGCGACCGTCGTCTGTGCGGATGTTGATCTGGAAAAAGCACAAGCAACGGTCAAACAGATTGAGCAGGCAGGCGGAAAAGCAGAAGCGGTTCATGTCGACGTCTCACAAGTCGATAGCGTAAAACAGCTCGCCGACCATTTAGCGTCTACATACGGGACAGTTGATGTCCTGTTCAACAATGCCGGGATTGATCAGCAAGGCGGGAAAGTCCATGAATATCCGATCGAACTGTTTGACCAAATCATCGCCGTCGATTTACGGGGGACTTTCTTGACGAGTAAGTTTGTCATTCCATTGATGTTGAAAAACGGCGGATCGATCATCAACACGTCATCGATGTCAGGACGTGCAGCCGACTTGAATCGTTCCGGATATAACGCGGCGAAAGGCGGCATCGCCAACTTCACACGCGCGATGGCAATCGACTATGCCCGGGAAGGCATCCGCGTCAACTCGCTTTCGCCGGGAACAATCGAAACGCCGCTCATCGATACACTCGTCGGCGGAAAAGAAGAAGATCAAGGGAAGCAGTTCCGTGATGCCAATGCTTGGATCACACCACTCGGTCGCCTCGGTAAACCGCGTGAGATGGCAACAGTTGCCTTGTTCCTCGCTTCAGATGACAGTTCATACGTTACGGGTGAAGACATCACGGCTGACGGCGGCATCATGGCCTATACGTGGCCGGGTGAAATGTTAATCGATGATAAATGGAAAACAGACGCGGAATAAGCGACGGGGTTTTCAGCACGGTTCCTACTTGTGGAGCCGTGCTTTTTTGTTCATTTTTGAACGGTTTGAGCCTAAGAAATTCGAGGCGCTTAAATGTTTTGGCTATTAGTTTACCTCACTGAACTACTTTTGAACGGGAAAAGTAAAACAAAGGGGGAGAATCTATGCTTACAGAATCGATTACTTATTTACAACGTTGTTTACAAATTCCAAGTACCAATCCACTCGACGGGGAAGAGAACGTCGCCGCGTACGTCTATGATTTACTGACATCGAACGGAATCGAGACGGAATGGATCGAGGTGTCACCTAAACGGATTTGTCTCGTCGCAACGATCCAAGCCGGCGTTTCGGCCGTTCACCCGAAAACGATTGGCTTCTCGGGTCATCTGGATACCGTGCCTGTTCAACTCAGCGAGTGGACAAAGGATCCGTTCGGCGGCGAAATCGAGCAAGGACGCATCTACGGACGCGGTGCGTCCGATATGAAATCCGGTGTCATGGCGATGGTCAGCATGATGCTGGAATTAAATCAACGGGATGACTTACCAAACCATCTGAAATTGTTGATCACATCCGACGAAGAAAACGGGATGACCGGGGCCCGTCATTTAACAGAACGTGGTGATGCTGATGATTTGGACGCTCTGTTGATTACGGAACCGACAAGCGGTTTTCTCGGCTATGCGCAAAAAGGAGTCGTCGGCGTGGAAGTATCGTGTACGGGTAAAAGCGCTCACAGCTCTTCGCCCCAACTCGGTCAAAATGCCATCGATGATCTGTATCGTGTGATTCGAGAAATCAAATCCGACCGGTTTACGATCACCACTCACAGTCATCCGGAGCTCGGTCCGGTCGTCGCTTCCATCACGTCCATTACGGGCGGCGAAGGTCCAAACGTCATTCCGAGCCAAGCTGCATTTTATATGGACATCCGGACGATTCCGGGATTCGGACGAGAGCAGGTCTTAGCTGCACTGGAAGAAATCAATCAACGTCTGCGTGAACAGGACGACAGTTTTTCGATGAAAGTCACCGTCATCAAAGAGATTCCGTCCTGTGAAACCGATTCCGAGGACCCGTTCTTGAATGTCGTCGCAACAACGATGGAATCCATTCGCCGTCAGCCGACACGACGCGTCGCGATTCCTGGTGGGACAGACGGCGCCATGTTCAGTCAGGCCGCCCGAAGCTTCCCGATTGCCGTTGCTTCTTTCCACGATTTCCGGCTGGCGCATCAAATCGATGAGTCCATTCCTTTATCGGAATATGAAGAAACAATCGAGTTGTGCACGCGTTTAGCTCTCCATTCATATACCTAAAGAAATCCTCCATTCGTCTCTTACACGACGAATGGAGGATTTTTAAGTGTATACGCCAATCAAGGCAAGGGCTTGCCCAACATAGCTTTGATCAGACTGTAGTGTATGTTTGGATTTGTCAGTGTGATGCCATTCGATTCGAACATGGCCAAGCCGGTCGTATATCAATTCAAATATAAAACCAGCGTTTTCAAAGGAAACGATTCCCGGAAACTGTTCATGAACAATCCGAAATTCAAGGGCAAATTGGTCATATTCTTCAAACGATAACGTCATCTGATGAATTCTTTTATCCTGATGCCAAACGTCGATTTGTAATGTAGCCAACGCTTGATTCACTTCGACGATGTGCCAGTCAATCGTCTTGTCATATCCTGTAAAAGAAATCACATGGTTCAACTAAATCACCTCTTTTTGAATGAATACCCGTTAGACAGGGAATGGTTTTGTAACGAATCGAAATGACTGTCGTCCACTCACGAAAGGGGTTTTCTTATGAGCGATCAGCAAAAGACGTTACCGACGAATCAAAGCGTCGATGACTTTTTGAGTACGATCACGCCAGTATCAAAACGGACGGACTGTGAACAATTGCGGCAGATTTTTGAAGAGATGACGGGTTATCCGGCTGTTATGTGGGGTGACACGATGATTGGATTCGGTCACTATCACTATCGGTATTCTTCCGGACATGAAGGCGACTCATTTCTTGTCGGATTCTCGCCCCGCAAAGCGAACATCAGCCTCTATTTCGCAACAGGTCCGGAGCGTGAGCAATTCCTCGCACGTCTCGGCAAACACAAGACCGGAAAAAGCTGTATCTATATCAATAAACTAGCAGATGTCGACCTGCTTGTCTTACGGGAGCTGGTTGTTCACTCCGTCGCTTTTCTGGAAACGACGTATCCACGGTCTTGAACACTTAAAAACGTCCCTTCCTTCGCTGGTTTTGCGAAAGAAGGGACGTTTGCTGTTTAAATTAATGTCCACTGTCTGTTGTGTCGATGTGACGAATGTGTTTGAGATTGACCCCGATAATGACGACAGACAGTAAGACGAACGCGCTACCGACATAAAACGGCAGATTCGCGTTAAAGATTTCAGCCAATTTACCGGCCATAAATGGTGCGATGGCTGCCCCGAGAAAACGTAAGAAACTGTATGCAGCGGATGCCGTCGAACGTTCGACCGGTGCTGCATCCATGACTGCTGTCGTAATCAACGTGTTGTTATTCCCGAGAACCGCCCCGGCAAGAATGACACAGACGATGACGACAGCTGGTGTTTCGGTAAAGATCCCCATTAATAACAACAGGACAGCGAACAAGAGCAACATCAGTACCATTGCTTTAATTGTTCCAAGCCATTGTTTTAATTTTGGTGCTGTTAAAACGGATGTCAGAGCAAGCAACATTCCCCAGCCAAGGAAGACGAAGCCCAGTCCTTTTGCCGGTAGTTTCATGACGAATGGTGCATACGCCATGATGGTAAAGAATCCGACGTTATATAAGGCCGCGACGATTCCAAGTGTCAATAATGACCGGTGTTTCATCGCCTGAAAAGGTGCAATCAACGAAATCTTTTTTGCAGGCGTCGCCGTTGCGACCGGTTTCGGCATCAGGAATAATAACACGAGGAACGCGATGACCATGATGGTGGCAACGCCCATGAAAGGCGCACGCCATGTGATTGAACCGAGCGTTCCGCCGAGTAACGGACCGATTGAAATCCCGAGACCGACTGCTGCTTCATATAAGATGATCGCTTTCGCCGTTCCGCCGGATGACAGGGAAACAATCGCTGCGAGTGCTGTTGCGACGAACAAGGCGTTTCCGAGTCCCCAGCCGCCGCGTAACGCGACCAGTGTCCAGATGCTGTCAGCCTGTGACGCAAAACCAGCAACGGTTGCAATGACCGCAATCCCGAGCATCAATGTCCCTTTTTGACCGATCCGCGACGAAATCGCACCGGTAATCAGCATCGCAAACGCCATGACGGCGTTATAACTTGTAAATAAGAGCGTGACTTCACTTTTTGATGCTTCGAGATTTTCGGCAATCGTCGGTAAGACCGGATTAACGAGTCCCATTCCCATAAATGCCGTGATACTGGCAAAAAATACCGCCCAAACCGCAATCGGCTGATGCAGTAAACCGTGTTTACTTTCCGCCAAGACCGTTTCAGGCGCAAGTGTCGTTGTTTTTTCAGCAAGAGCCATATGAATCCTTCTTTCTTAAATAAACTGTTTAAATGAGTGACGGATGACATCACCGCGACTGATGATTCCGACGAGCTTGTCGTCTTTTAGAATCGGTAATTTTTTAATCCGTTTTGCGCCGAGCGTCGCCGCAATTTCTTCCATCTCGGTTTCTGTCGTTGCAGTCACGACTTTTCGACGTGCCATGTCCATGACAGGACGCGTCAAAATGTGGCGGACCCGCTCTTCGTAATTTTCATCATCACCTTTAATGACATCAACATACAAAAACGTATCGACGATGATGTCTTTATGTTTGCCGATGGCCCGCATGATATCTCCGTCACTGATGTAGCCGACGACTTCCTGCTTGTCGTTGACGACCGGGACACCACTGATGCCGGACGTAATAAAGCGTTCAACTACCGTCCGGATCGTATCCTGTTCATTGACAGTAATGACGGTTTCTTTCATCGATTGATAAGCTTTCATCGGAATTCTCCTTTATCAGACGCTGTAATGAGATAAGTTCAAAACAATAAGTTGCACGATACAATTAAATAACATTTATGATTGTATAATACAACTATAACCATGTCAAGAACCCTGCTCTTGTATTGACAGCGGTCGTCTCGTGCGTAATGATGAGGGCAATAAAGGCTGATATGAAGAGGTGATAAGATGTCTAATCAATCCCTGGAAACGATTGAACTCGAACTGGCGATTTTGATTCGTCGTTTGACGACGGCGACGGCCGATAACCGGAATTTGGACCGCGCGTCCTACTTGCTGTTGCGCCAACTGTCGGATTCCGGTCAAGTCGGTGTCAAGACGCTCGCACGTGAATTGCAGCTCGACGTATCGACTGTCAGTCGGCAAGCGGCTGCCCTCGATCAAAAAAAACTGGTCGAAAAAATAAAAGACCCGACAGATGGCCGGGCCTTCTTTTACAACATCACAGATTACGGTCAGCAGGAACTCGAGATTTACCGGACGGCCCGTTTAACGAGCATCGAACGACTGTTAACCGACTGGCCGGACACGGATGCTGAATCATTTGGACGGTTGCTGAAACAGTTCAACCAAGCACTACGGGAACGTTAAGTTCCTGAAAATATGAAATAACAGCACGATTCAGAGGACGAATGTTACATCCGTCCTCTGTTTTTTTTCGCTGAAAGTGTCGTCAGACAGGATTACCGGTTAACCGATCGTCACCTTCTGTTGAATTCGTTCAATCTGTTCTGGCGTCGTGCGGCAACACCCGCCGATCAATCGGGCACCCGCTTCATACCATTCCGGAGCAATGTCTTCAAATGCGGTACAGACGGCTTCACCGGACCAGGTCTTACTGACCGGATCGTAATGTTCACCGGAATTTGGATAGACGATGATCGGTACATCCGTCAATTGCTTCAATCCTGTAATAAATGCTGTTGCAATTGATGCCGGAAAACAATTGGCGCCAATTGCCGCCAGTTGTGGATGATTCCCGAGTACCTCGACACATTCACTTAGCGGCGTTCCTTCACTAATATGTGATGCGTCACGTAAGGAAAAGGCAAGCCAAGCCGATTGTTCCGGAAATTCTTCCAACAGCCGAAACAGTACTTTTGCTTCCTGTAAAGAAGGGATTGTCTCAAACGCCAGCAGATCGGCTCCGGCTGCAATCAAAGCTTCGAGCCGCGGACGATGGAAGGCTTCGAGTCGGGCGTCGTCCACTCCGTAATGACCAACGTATTCCGAGCCGTCGGACAGGTAAGCGCCGTACGGTCCAATCGATCCTGCGATGAGTGCGTGACGCGCTTTTTCCCCTGTTTCTTGCCGTGCTTGTTGTGCGAGATGAACGGTTTGTTGCATCAATTCAATCGCTTCCTCTTCTTTAATTCCCCGGCTCTTGAAGCCGGCGATACTTGCTTGATAACTCGACGTGATCGCACAGTCCGCTCCGATTTTAAAATAATCGGCGTGCACACGATGAATCTGCTCCGGTTCTTCGATCAGTACCCGCGCCGACCAAAGCGGATCATCGAGATTGCTCCCGTGGCGCTCAAGTTCTGTTGCCAGTGCTCCATCCAATAAAAGATAGGGCTTTTCCTTTAACAATTGTTCAACTGGATTGTTGTTCTTTGACATCTTCCACACTCCGTTTCCATGATGTTTTCATTAGATGATGCACGATGTAACAGACCACGATAAAAGGGACACCAAAATAAAGAGCGACCCGTTGCGTCGGATCAAAGGCGATCCCGATCAAAGAGGCAAGACACATTAAAAAGGACACGATTGGGACAAGCGGATACCACGGCGTCCGGTACACTAAATCGCTGAGATCATTCCCCTCCTGCAGATACCGTCTTCGGAACATGAACTGTGACGCGCTGATACTCATCCAGACGACGACGACGGCAAGACCGGAAATCGAGACCAGGGCAATGTAGACCGAACCCGGTGCGTAAACACTGGAAAACAAGGCGAGCAGACCACCGAGCATGCTAAAGAATACAGCACGTGTCGGTACACCACTCGCATTCAATTTGGAAAAGAACGGTGTAATCATCCGTTGATCGGATAAGGACCAGAGCATCCGCGACGCGGCGTACAATCCGGAATTCGCAGCCGACAGAATGGCTGTCAAAATGACGAAGTTCATGATGTCCGCGGCAAACGGCAGACCGATTCGCTCAAACACGGCAACAAACGGACTTTCGAGGACACCTTTTGAATCATTCGGTAACAGAATCGCGAGAACGATGATTGTTCCGACAAAAAATAAGACGAGCCGGAAGACAGTCGTTCGAATTGCTAGAGGCACCGTTCGCTTCGGATCAACGGCTTCGCCTGCTGCGATTCCAATCAGTTCCGTCCCGGAGTAAGCGAAGTTGACGGCAAGCATCGTCATCAAGATAGCGAAGGCACCATTCGGAAACAATCCGTCTTCTGTCAAAGGAGCGAGCAACGGCGCCGGTGATCCGTCCGCGAGCGGTAAAAATCCGACGATCGCCGCTGCCCCTAAGATAATGAATACTAAAATCGTCAGAACCTTGACGGCAGAAAACCAAAACTCGACTTCAGCGAATAACCGAACCGTCAAGACATTGATGCCTAAAATCATGACAACGAATAAGGCACTGAACAGCCAAACCGGAACGTCCGGGAACCAGCGTTGCATCAACAGGCCGGCTGCCGTGAATTCCGACCCGAGAGCGACCGTCCACGTCAACCAGTAGAGCCACGCCACCGTATAACCGGTTCCGGATCCGATGTACTTCGTCGCATAACTATGAAAGGCGCCGGTTTCCGGCATATGTACCGCTAATTCCCCTAGACACAGCATCACGAGATAGACTGCCAGTGCTCCGACCAAGTACGATAAAATCGTTCCGATCCGACCGGCCTGCTCGAGTGTATAACCCGTACTTAAAAACAATCCTGTCCCGATGACACCGCCTAGTGACAGCATGACGATATGCCGGGATTCCATTTTTCGTCGAAACGTCTCCTCTTTCATCTGCTCTTCCACACTCCTCTTTCTCTCGGTAAAATAAAAAACGCACCCACATATATGGGTGCGTCGGTCGACAATAAAAAGAAGCTTATCGATCGGGTACAACACCCGCAGGAATTAGCACAGTATCTTTCGACCTGTTGCTGAGGCTTCAAAGGGCCAGTCCCTCCACCTCTCTAGATAAGAATGTAATTTTTCATAACAGTACCAACCTGTTTCTGAATTGTCAACACAATTCAGAATATACCGGATGTTTTTTTACTGCTTTCTAGTAAATAAATCAAATTCTGTTCGAGCGATAAATCTGTAAGTTGGTATAGACAGACCGCAGTAACGGATAATGCTGTGTCTCTGATGCCGTCAGAAGCATTCCAAAGAGATGCTCGGACTCTACATCGTTTCCTTTTTCCATATCCCGTTGAAGCGAAGATTTCATCGTCTCACTCATCTGCATGATCTGTTTTTCTTGAATCTGCTCAATGTCTTCACTAAATACCGCCCCCTGTTGCTCCATCGCCAGCTTGGCTTCAGCAGCTAATTGCCGGATTTGGTGCATCCCCTGTTCCTGCTCTCGAATCGGACCGATCGCCGAACGGAAAAGCGAGGTCACACCGGAAAATGTTGTAATGAACAAATACTTGTTCCACATGTCACGGATGATGGTTTCTGAATACTTGATTGGTGCTTTTGTCCCGGTCAAGTGTCGTTCGAGTTCCTCCAGGCGTTGCGTCCGTTCCCCCGTCAATGGACCAAACAACAGATGATGCGAAGGACTGGTTTGAAGAATCCGTCCCTGTTCATCCAATGTCGACTCGATAAAGCATAGTCCACCGAGCACGCGATGTTCCCCAAATGTTTCAGTTAACCGTTCCAGATGTGCCATTCCATTTAACAACGGCAGAATGTATGTATGTTCCGCGACAAACGGTTCGATATCCTGCATGACTTGATCCAGATGGTAGGCTTTCGTCGAAAGCAGAATCAGATCAAACGTCTCATCTGTTCCAGCTTCAACTAAACGTGGGATCAACTCGAAATCACCGTGCGGACTGCTGATCTTTAGTCCGGATTGTTCCAACTCCTGCATGCGGCGTGTACGGACTAAAAACGTGACATCTTCCCCTTTTTCCGCCAAACGTCCCCCAAAGTAACCACCGACTGCCCCTGCTCCAACGACTAAAATTTTCATTTTCATTCCCCCGGTTCTCTGATTTCTTCTTCCATTAGTACATGTTCTTTGTCTAGCCTATCATACAGATCAGACCGAATTGGACAAAGATGACAATTTAATTAAAGCGCTTGCATTTTGGTTTACGTCGTTTATACTACTTGTATACAAGTATACCATTCAAACAAAGTAGGTGTTTTTATGTCTGATCTTTTATACCCGATTAAGTGGTTATCAAAAGCATCTGCCGGTGATCGCGTCGCCTATGAGCTCAGGATGCGGATCATTTCCGGCAAAATCGAAAGCGGGACAGTCTTGTCTGAAAATAAATTGGCCGCCGACTTTTCCGTCAGCCGTTCCCCGGTCCGGGATGCCTTGAAAGTCTTGGCATCAGAACGAATCATCCGGTTGGAGCGGATGGGAGCTGTCGTCGTCGGTCTGTCGAAGCGAGACATTCAAGAAATCTACGATGTCCGCCTGTTAATCGAAACGTTTGTCTTCGAGCGTCTCGTGCGGATGGAGCGGCAAGATCTGGTCCGTGAACTGAGCAAGGTGCTCGAAATGATGAAAATCGCCATTAAGTATAAGGATGCGGACGAGTTTTCTTATCAAGACGTCTTATTCCACGAAACGATCATCCGCTCGATTGACCATGGTTACGTCAGTATGATGTGGCAAAATCTAAAACCCGTCATGGAAAGTTTCATCTTATTGTCGATGCGCCAACGTATCGACGAGGACATCGAGGACTTCGACCGGATCCTCGCGAACCACGCCCTCTACATCGAAGCCATCGAAACCGGTGACCGCAAACGAATGATTGCCTCGCTGCATCAGAATTTTGATGATGTGCAGGAAGTCGAGGATTTATCAAAATTAGGCGAGAACACGCCCACTTCTAAACGAAGTGAAAGTGGGAGATGAATCGCTAGCCTGCCTTTCGGGTATATCCCTTTGAAGGAGGTGAAAAATGGTGTTGAAGCACAAGGCCTACAAATTCAGAATCTACCCCACAAAAGAGCAGGAAATCCTGATCGCGAAGACGATTGGATGTTCGCGCTTCATCTTCAACCACTTCTTGGCGAAGTGGGATGAAATGTACAAGACCACTGGAAAAGGACTGTCCTACGGTTCTTGTTCCAAAGAAATTCCTTTGTTGAAGCAGGAGTTCGACTGGTTGAAGGAAGTGGATAGCACCTCTGTTCAGATCAGCGTCAAACATCTTGCTGATGCGTTTGACCGCTTCTTCAAGAAGCAGAACGAACGCCCTCATTTCAAGTCCAAGCGGAATCCCGTCCAGTCGTACAAAACCAACATCCAAGGCAAAAACCAGCTTCCTGAAGTCTCGATTGGATGCAAAAAGCTCAAACTTCCGAAGCTGAAATGGGTTCGTTTCGCCCATTCGAGACAAATTACAGGCCGGATCTTGAACGCCACGATCCGACGTAACGCTTCAGGCAAATATTTCGTTTCCCTGCTCGTCGAGCAGGAGATCAACGAATTGCCGAAGACCGGTTCATCTGTCGGCGTCGACGTCGGACTCAAGAACTTCGCCATCCTGTCGGACGGCACGGTCTACCAAAACGACCGTTACTTCCGTACCCTCGAGAAGAAACTGGCGCACGAGCAGCGCAAGCTCTTCCGCCGTCAACGCATTGCTTTGAACAAGAAAGTCACGCTTTCCGAGGCGAGGAACTATCAGAAGCAGAAGCGGAAGATTGCCCGTATCCACGAAAAGATTGCCAACAAGCGTACCGACTTCCTGCACAAGGTATCGACTGAGATCGTCAAAAACCACGACGTTATCGGCATCGAGACTTTGCAGGTGAAGAACATGCAGAAGAACCGCAAGTTGAGTAAAGCCATCTCGGACGTCAGCTGGTCGGAGTTCTTCCGTATGCTGGAATACAAGGCTGACTGGTACAGGAAGATCGTCGTGAAGGTCGGCAAGACCTTCGCTTCGAGCCAACTCTGCTCGAGTTGCGGATATCAACACAAAGACGTGAAACACCTCAGCTTGCGTGAATGGACATGTCCGAGTTGCGGGATCCATCACGACCGGGATGTGAACGCAGGACTGAATCTTAAACAAGAAGCCGAACATATCTTAGCTTCCTCAACCGTCGGGACGACGGGGTTAGCCTGATCAGGTTTCGACCGGTAGGTCGGATCACTCAGGAATCCTTCGCCTCTAAGTGAAGCGTAGGTGGAGGTAGTTCAAGGAAGTCACAACAACTGATGACGAAGGGAGTCGAGCCACATGACTGAATACATGTTAGGGATTGATATCGGCACGACCAGTACAAAAGCGGTGCTCTTCACGACGACAGGGGAAGTCGTCGGACAAACGAACATCGGCTATCCGCTCTATACACCAAACCGTTCGACGGCGGAACAGGATCCGGAAGAGATTTTTCATGCCGTCCTCGAAAGCATCCGGTTGATGACGAAACAACATCCAACGCAGCAGCCGAAGTTCGTTGCCTTCAGCAGCGCGATGCACAGCTTGATTGCGATGGACGAACACGATCAACCGCTGACTGCCTGCATCACATGGGCGGACAGCCGGAGTGAAGTCTGGTCGAACCGGATCAAGGAACAATACGGCTATTCGATCTATCACCGGACGGGAACACCGGTTCATCCGATGTCGCCGCTCAGCAAGATTTGTTGGCTCGTCGAAGAACATCCCGACATTGCCGCCCACACAAAAAAATACATCGGCATCAAAGAATTTGTTTTCCAACGCCTGTTCGGTGAGTATGCCATCGATCATTCACTGGCGTCAGCGACCGGCTTGTTCAATATCCATGAACTCGACTGGGATGCAGAAGCCCTGCACGTCGCCGGCATCGATGCATCCAAACTGTCGCGCCCGGTTTCAACGACGACTTCGTTTACGAACCTCGCACCGGAATACGCCAAACAAATTGGATTGGATCCTTCTACACCATTCCTGATCGGAGCCAGTGACGGCGTGCTGTCAAACCTCGGCGTCAATGCAATCCGCAAAGGAGAAATCGCGATTACGATTGGAACGAGTGGTGCCATCCGGACGATCATCGACCGACCGCAAACTGACGAAAAAGGCCGGATCTTCTGTTATGCCTTAACCGAAAACCATTGGGTCATCGGTGGTCCGGTCAATAACGGAGGGATGGTCTTACGCTGGATCCGGGATGAGCTTGCATCGTCGGAAGTCGAAACGGCGAAACGACTCGGGATTGATCCGTATGCTGTCTTGACGAAAATCGCCGAGCGGGTCCGCCCGGGTTCGGACGGCTTACTATTTCACCCGTATCTGTCGGGCGAACGGGCACCGCTCTGGAATCCGGATGTCAGCGGTTCGTTCTTCGGCTTGACGTTATCGCATAAAAAAGAACACATGATTCGGGCAGCATTGGAAGGTGTCATCTACAACTTGTACACCGTTTTCCTTGCGCTCATCGAATGTATGGATGGTCCGGTCACACGGATTCAGGCAACCGGGGGGTTCGCCCGTTCTGAAGTATGGCGTCAGATGATGGCAGATATCTTCGAATCAGAAGTCGTCATTCCGGAAAGTTTTGAAAGTTCCTGTCTTGGAGCCTGTATTCTCGGATTGTATGCGACGGGGGAAGTCGATTCATTTGAGGTGGTCGCAGACATGATCGGAGATACACACCGTCACGTGCCAAACGAAGAGGCGATGCACGAATACCGTCAGTTATTACCGATCTTCATCAGCTTGGCGCGTGTTCTGGAAACCGATTACCGGCGCATCGCTACGTATCAACGGGGTTTGATTCAAAAAGAAATTTAATTTAACGTTTTTAGGGAATCACATATTTTATGACTCATCGTTTTAAATTGTCTCATTCTCGTAGAGTTAAAGCTTAATTGCTTTGCACGTCAACGATGCCGGATTCTGGATGTTTAAAGAATACTTTGGATTAACCATGACAGAAACATTTGCGACGTGGACGGTGCTTGAGACGCTTATTTCCGTCTTTGGACTTGGCTTCATTCTCTTGCTCAGTCTCGTCGTCTAAAAAAAGGAGTCGGTCTATATGCTACATTCAGTCGGAGTCATCGGGCTTGGCGTCATGGGGCGCAACATTGCCCTTAACATGGCGAGCCATCAAGAAAACGTCGCTGTCTACAACTACACACGTGATTTAACGGATGATCTGATGGCCCATAACGAGGGATTATCGATCCATCCCTACTATGACGTCGCGGATTTTGTCCAATCCCTTGAACGCCCGCGGAAGATTTTCGTGATGGTCACGGCAGGCAGTGCGATCGATTCAGTCATCGAATCACTCGTCCCGCATCTCGAGACGGGCGACATCATCATGGACGGCGGGAATTCCCACTTCCTCGATACCGAACGTCGTTTTGATCAATTGCAACAACACGGCATCGAGTACATCGGCGTCGGTGTCTCCGGCGGTGAAGTCGGTGCCCGGACCGGTCCTGCCATCATGCCGGGCGGAACAAAAGAAGCCTACGCACAAGTTGCACCAATTTTGACGAAGATTGCCGCCAAAGTGAACGGTGAGCCGTGTTGCGTCTACATCGGACCAAAAGGGGCCGGTCATTTTGTCAAAATGGTCCACAACGGCATCGAATATGCCGACATGCAATTGATTGCGGAAGCGTACAGTTTCCTCCGGTTCCGTCTTGGACTCGATGTCGAAGAAATCGCTGATGTTTTCTCGTCTTGGAATGAAGGCGAACTGAAGAGTTACCTGATTGAAATCACAGCCGATATTCTTCGGAAAAAAGATGACGAAACCGGTCTTCCATTGATCGATGTCATCTTGGACCAAGCCGGTCAGAAAGGTACCGGCAAATGGACGAGCATGCAATCGATTGATAACGGAATTGCTTCTTCAATCATTACGGAAGCGCTCTTTGCCCGTTATCTCTCGGCTGTCAAAGAAGAACGTGTCGCAGCAGCTACCGTCCTCACTGGACCGGAAGTTCGCGAAACACTCGACAAAGACGTCTGGATCGAGCGGATACGCCAAGCCCTCTACATGGGGAAAATTGCAGCTTATGCGCAAGGTTTCACCCAGTACCGGACGTCTTCCGAATTGTATGACTGGAACTTACGCCTCGAAGAAATCGCGTTGATTTTCCGCGGCGGCTGCATCATCCGGGCCGAGTTCCTGAACGTCATCAGTGAGGCTTTCGCGAAGGACGAATCGCTTGCGAACTTGATGCTCGCACCGTACTTCGCCGAGAAGGTTCAGGACTATCAAACGTCACTGCGCCAAGTCGTCGCAGAAGGTTCTCTGGCAGGACTCGCTGCTCCATGTCTCAGCACTTCGCTGACGTATTACGACAGCTACCGGACCGCTGATTCCAATGCCAATATCCTGCAAGCACAACGCGATTACTTCGGGGCACATACGTATGCCCGGACCGATCGCGAAGGCACGTTCCACACCGAGTGGCAATAACTTATACAGCTCCTGTTTCCTGTTTCATTTAAGGAAATGGGAGTTCTTTTTTTGTTCACACTTTGTTTATCAGGATAGGAAATTGCAGGTTATCTCTTGACAAAACAAAGCGGTTATATGAAATTAGTATTAGATTAGAATTATTCTAGTGTGATAGATACAGTTTTTTCTTAGTACTAGAACAGATTCTTAAATAGAACCCAACAGGAGGATTTTTATCATGTCTTTAATCGGAAGTGAAGTAAAACCATTCAGTGCATCAGCATTCCATAACGGAGAGTTCGTCGATCTTACAGATGCTAACCTTCGTGGAAAATGGAGTGTCGTTTGTTTCTACCCAGCAGACTTTACATTCGTTTGCCCGACTGAGCTCGAAGATCTTCAAAACCAATACGCAACACTCAAAGCGCTTGACGTTGAAGTTTACTCGGTTTCAACAGATACGCACTTTACACATAAAGCTTGGCACGAAACTTCAGAAACAATCGGTAAAATCGAGTACGTCATGATTGGTGATCCGTCACACGTCATCTCACGCAACTTCGAAGTCTTGAACGAACAAGACGGACTTGCAGACCGCGGAACGTTCATCATCGATCCAGACGGTGTCATCCAAACGGTTGAGATCAACGCAGGCGGAATCGGTCGCGACGCAAGCACACTCGTTAACAAAATCAAAGCAGCACAATACGTACGCAACAACCCAGGCGAAGTTTGCCCAGCGAAATGGGAAGAAGGTTCTGCAACACTCACACCGAGCCTCGACCTCGTCGGAAAAATTTAAGGAGCGGATTTGAGATGGCTTTAGCAGCAGATATTAAAGCACAACTCGCTCAATACCTGGAGTTATTGGAAGGAGATCTTGTCCTCGCGGTCAGCGCCGGGACAGACTCCGTTTCTCTTGAGATGAGCGAGCTCGTCGAAGAAATCGCGAGCATGTCACCACGAATCAGCATCGAGCAGGCGTCACTGGCTCGGACACCAAGCTTCAGCGTCAATCGTGTCGGTGAAGAGAGCGGGATCACGTTTGCCGGGATTCCACTCGGTCACGAGTTCACGTCCCTCGTCTTGGCGTTACTCCAAGTCAGCGGTCGTGCACCCAAAGTTGATGCATCACTGATCGATCAGATTAAAGGCATCAAAGAAACGTATCATTTTGAGTCTTACATCAGTCTCAGTTGCCACAACTGTCCGGATGTCGTCCAAGCCTTAAACGTCATGAGTGTCCTGAACCCAAACATCAGCCACACGATGATTGACGGCGGTGCGTTCAAAGAAGAAGTTGAAGCGAAAGAAATCATGGCTGTCCCAACGGTCTTCGTCAACGGCGAAGCGTTCGGAAACGGTCGGATGTCGCTCGAAGAAATTCTTGCGAAACTCGGCACAGGTGTCGACGCATCAGACTTCGCCGATAAAGACCCGTACGACGTTCTTGTCGTCGGTGGAGGTCCTGCCGGTGCCAGTGCTGCAATTTATGCCGCACGTAAAGGCATCCGGACCGGGATCGTCGCTGAACGGTTTGGCGGTCAAGTCATGGATACGATGAGCATCGAGAACTTCATCAGCATGAAGTATACGGAAGGTCCGAAACTCGTGGCGAGTCTTGAAGAACACGTCAAAGAGTACGGCATCGATGTCATGAACCTCCAACGGGCAACGCGTCTTGAGAAAAAAGACCTTGTTGAGCTGGAGCTTGAGAACGGTGCGGTCTTGAAAACGAAGAGTTTGATCCTTTCAACAGGAGCACGCTGGCGCAACATCGGTGTGCCGGGCGAACTCGAGTTCAAGAACAAAGGGGTCGCTTACTGTCCCCACTGTGACGGTCCACTCTTCGAAGGAAAACGTGTCGCTGTCATCGGCGGCGGGAATTCCGGTGTCGAAGCCGCCATCGATCTTGCTGGTCTTGTCAAACACGTGACGGTGCTTGAATTTGCACCGGAACTGAAGGCAGACGCGGTCTTACAAGACCGTCTGGCCAGTCTTCCGAACGTCACGGTCGTTGCCAACGCCCAGACGAAGGAAATCACAGGTACGGATAAAGTGAACGGCATCACGTATGTCGAACGCGAAACAGGTGCTGAACACCATGTCGAGCTCGAAGGTGTTTTCGTCCAGATTGGTCTTGTGCCAAACACAGACTGGCTCGGCGAAACGATCGAACGCAACAAGTTCGGTGAAATCCTTGTCGATCGTCATGGCGCAACGAACATCCCGGGTGTCTTTGCAGCCGGTGACTGTACGGACAGTGCTTACAAACAGATCATCATCTCGATGGGATCAGGTGCTACAGCAGCACTCGGTGCCTTCGATTACATGATTCGTAACTGATTATCGAAACGCTTTGCTTCGGCAAGGCGTTTTTTTGATTAGAAAAGAGGTATGTGTCACAAAAGATGTTTCTTTCCGTGCTTTTCTCGGGCGAGGCGCAAGCCGCGGCTTTTGCGACCAGCAGGTCTTAAAGCCGGGTCTCGCCTGCCTCTGACAGCGCGTAAACGCGCTTTTTCCCGTAGAAGTCACGGAAAATCATCTTTTGACGGTGTGCTTTCATCATTGGAGTGAGAAGTTCAAACTGACCTCTATAAATTGTTCGAAATTGACACTTTTAGCTAGACCAGTTATCTGATAGATTGAGAGTATTCAAAATCTATCATAAAGAAGGTCTGACACATGCAAAAAGCAGCACCGTATTCAAGCACTCGTACCCGGCAACTCGTCATTACTTCAATGTCGATTGCACTTGTTTTAATCACAACTCTGCTCGTTAAAATCCAATTACCGATTGCTCCTAACGGCGGATTTGTCCATCTCGGAACAGCCATGTTATTCCTGATTGCGATTCTCTTCGGACCCCGGACAGCAATGATTGCCGGCGCAGTTGGAATGGGACTCTACGATATCCTGACCGGCTTCATGATTTGGTTCCCTGGAACATTTGTCGCACGCGGTCTTCAAGGTTTAATCGTCGGTTGGATTGCATGGTCGGGCGGACGAAACGGAAACAACGTCAAATTTAATCTGCTCGGGATGCTTTTATCGGTTCCCGTTATGCTCGCTGTGTACTTTGTCCATGAAGGAATTGCTTTCAGCAGTTGGACAGCTCCAGTTGGTTCAATTCCGGGTAACCTCATCCAAAACGCCGTCGGCATTCTTGTCGCGATTCCCGTTGGAATTGCCTTGAAGAAAACACGTTTCTTCCGTCAACGCGGATGATTTTACACAAA